>CAJUTJ010000001.1 GCA_910589655.1 uncultured Acetatifactor sp.
TATGCCCCATAGGAAAAAATATCCATAATGTATTGGACTGCTCTTATGAGAAAATAAGAAATGACCTATGCCAAAGTTTAGAAAGCATCTCATTAGGAAACATCATATCCGATTATCACCGTATTGAGCATAAGCCAGATTAATATTTATGCCTAAAAAGATATTGAGATAAAATGTAGGGAGTGGGTGGGATTCTGCAGCCTTCGGCATTGCCATGATGCTTTTTTGCTTTTAAAGCCCTTTTCAGACAGAAAATTACCGGGAAGGGTTATTATCCCGGTCTGGCTGTTCCTGTGCGGTCAGCTCCTGATACTCCGCTTTCAGCTTGTCGGTGTTCAAGCCTTTTAAGGGGATGCCCGCCTGCTCCAGCATACGCCTTGCGCCGCCATAAAGGATGATCTGGCTCTCATGCTTACGGAAATAAGCGTCAGGGTTTTTGGACTTCTTATAGGCGGTATGATACCCTTTATTTGCCTTGTACTGCTCCGCATATTTGATGATTTCCGCAAGGTCTTTGATGCGGTTTTCGAGCTTGCGGACAGTCTGCTTTGCTTCCTTCCCGGTGGCGGTTGTGGCGGCGATTTTCTGCTCCATGCGGCGCTGTTCCTGTCCGCCTGCCATTCGTTGTATTTTCTCCCACGGCATTTATGCCGTTGATCCCTACCGGGGATAATGAAGGAAAGGTTATGCCCGCACAACTCGTCGCTGTATCCGGCTTCCCCCCTTGTTTTATCAATCTGCGTTGTGAATCATCGGTTAGCAAGAATCGGACTGATAATACCGCCTTGGACTGCACCGCTGTATGTTTCATGGAATGTATTATCTTCCATATATCCGGCATTTAAGAACTTAAAAAAACTGCTGTAACTTGTTCGGTTTACAACAGCCTGGTTTCGTGTCTGTTCAGTTGGTTTGGATAGGATATGTTACAGATTGTAGTGGAAGATAATGGGTGTGGCATACATTCCGAGGATGTCTATCATATTTTTAAGTGTTTTTACCGCAGCCGTTTTTCTAAAGATACACAGGGGATTGGACTTGGACTGCCTCTGGCAAAGACGATTGTTGAACTGCATGGCGGCAATATTAAAGTAGACAGTGTTTTGGGAAAAGGGAGCGCTTTTATTATAAATATTTTAGAAACTACAAAATGACAATATCAAAATAGTAAGAAATTTATTTTGGGGGAGAACATTACAGAATTGTCGGTTTAGAGAAATATCAGAGTAAGGATTGGGTGTTATACTTCTTTGCTGAAGGAGGAATAACACCCATGACTTTATCAGATCAAAAAAGTAATAGGAGGCATAGCATGAATTTATTGGAAGTGAATGGAATTTCAAAAACTTATGGAGCAGGGGAAACTGCTGTCCGTGCTTTGAAAAATGTTAGTTTTTCGGTTCCGAAAGGAGAATTTGTTGCGGTAGTAGGAGAATCCGGTTCCGGCAAAAGTACGCTGCTTAATATGCTGGGCGCATTGGATGTGCCTACTTCCGGCAAGGTAATGATTGATGGAAAAGATACGTTTTCCATGAAAGAAAGGCATCTTACCGTGTTCCGCCGCCGGAATATTGGATTTATCTTTCAGGCATTTAACCTTGTTCCCGAACTGACGGTGGAGCAGAATATTATCTTTCCGGTACTTTTGGATTACCAGAAGCCAAACAAAAAATATCTGGAGGATTTACTGGATGTATTGAATTTGAAAGAACGCCGGAATCATTTGCCCAGCCAGTTGTCCGGCGGACAGCAGCAGAGAGTGGCGATCGGGCGTGCTTTGTTTACCCGCCCGGCTTTAATCCTTGCGGACGAGCCGACAGGAAATTTAGATTCGCAGAATACCA
>CAJUTJ010000002.1 GCA_910589655.1 uncultured Acetatifactor sp.
AAGGCAGCCCCCATCATTCGCAATCCGGGACCATCCGCTCTTGCGGCCCCGCATAGATGCGTATCAGGATTTTCTGCCGAGGCTATGCACAGCGGGGATTACCATAACCGGAATCCGGACAGCAGAATCCGTACAGCGCCTGCAAAATATCGCAGTAATGTTGAGAGCCGGAAAGTCCATGACGAATAAGCACCAGGTATTCCCAATCTATGATTGGACCAACAATGATGTATGGCTCTATCTTCTGCGGGAAAAAGTGGATATTCCGGAGATATACCTGTTTTTATGGCAGTCCGGGACAAAGAAGGGCCAGCTGAGGGTATCGCAGTTTTTTTCCATTGACACGGCCAAGAGCCTTGTGAAAATGAATGAGTATTATCCGGATCTGATGGAGCGGATCATCCGTAGGGAACCAAACGCTTATCTCGCTGCCCTCTATTGGGACAGTGAGATGTTCGGGAGAAATACCACAGCCAGAAAGCAGAATGAAAAGGGAAGTGCTGAAAAGGATTACAAAGCGGCACTTTTGGAGCTGTTCTCTGATATGGATGGCAATTTCCGGACGGAGCACAAGCGATATGTGGCAAATCGGTACCGCAACTTTTTTATGAGCGTCTCTGCTATTGCGGACAATAAGGATTGCAAGGCAATTTACGAAGGGCTTATATCGGGCGATCCGAAGCTACGTTCGTTCCGGGCGCTATACCAGAGGATTTACGGGAAATACATTACAGAAGCTAAGAAAAAGGAGGGGCTGCCGAATGGATAATAAGATTGCTGGTCCTCTGTCAACGCTCCGATGGGTAGACAGGGGGAATGTGAAACCGAATGACTACAACCCAAACAAAGTATCAAAACAGAACCTGGAACTGCTGAAGCAATCTATACTTGCCAATGGCTGGACCCTGCCGATTGTGGTAAGACCGGATTTTACGATTATTGACGGATTCCACAGATGGACGGTTGCCGGGGAAGAGCCTCTGGTTTCCATGCTGGACGGGAAAGTGCCGGTGGTAATTGTGGATCATAAGGATAAGGCAGGGAATATCTATGGAACTGTTACCCATAACCGGGCGAGAGGTACGCATCTGCTGGGGCCCATGAAAGCAATTGTTAAGGAGTTGATGGCAGAGGGGAAATCCGTGGAAGAGATTGGGAAGCAACTGGGAATGAGGCCAGAGGAAATTTTCCGGCTTTCGGAATTCTCAAAAGAGGATTTCCTGAAAATGATGATTAGACCAGAACAGGGTTTTTCCAAAGCGGAGTTTATAACGAAGATTTAATGTTAAATCAATCGGTATCCGTATGACGCAACAACGAGGGAGTGCATTGCCTCCCTCTGTTTTTATGAAAACAAAACAAATAGCGAGGTGGTGATGAATGGCAAGAGCAAGAAGCCCAAGCAGTATTGAAGCAGAAAAGCTATACCAGGATGGGATGAAACTGGTTGATATTGCGAAGAAAATCGGCGTACCGGACAGCACTGTCCGCAGGTGGAAATCTACCCAAAAATGGGATGAAAATAAAAGCAAACAGAGTAAAAAAAAAGAAACCGAACGCTCGGATAAAAAGAAACCGAACGCTCGGAAACCCAAAGGAGCGCCGAGAGGGAATAAGAATGCTGCTGGCCATGCCCCATCTACCCCTAAAAGAAATAAAAATGCAGAAACACATGGAGCCTATTCCAAGGTATACTGGGACACCCTGGATGATGAAGAACTGGGTATGATTGAAAGCATGGGAGATTCCGAGGAAGAACATCTGCTTATGCAGCTGCAAATGTTCTCCATACGGGAACGCCGTCTGATGCAGAGGATCAAGCACTACCGAGAGCTGGAAGCGGAGAACCATGGGCTATCCGTAAAAGCGGCATCCAAGACCAAAAAGGTGGAGGATGTGACAGATTTTGACGGGGAGAGCGTTGGTGCCGGAAAATATAAGAAGGTAACAGAAACCAGTGTTACCCATACGGAAGCTGTCATGAACAGCATAATGGCCCTGGAGGCTGAATTAACCAAAGTGCAGAGGGCAAAGACGAAGGCTATAGAGGCGTTGTCGAGACTCAGGACGGAGAGCCAGAAGATGGAAAATGAAGAGGCTGGCAATGATATTGTGAAGACCTGGGCCCAAAAAGTTCTGGAGGCAAGGAGGCAGCGGGATGAAAAGTGAAAAATGGCTTGAAGAATTCCTTGATGAAAGCATCCCGCTGTGGCGAAGCGATCCGGTTTTATTTATGCGAGAGGTGTTGCTGTTTGAACCGGATGATTGGCAGATTGAGGTGGCTTATGATTTGAGGGATTATCCGAGAGTGTCGGTCAAATCGGGGCAAGGTGTTGGGAAAACTGGTGAGGAAGCGGCGCTGCTTCTTTGGTTCCTGGTTTGCTTTCCGTATCCGCGCATTGTGGCCACGGCCCCCACAAAGCAGCAGCTTCATGATGTATTGTGGTCTGAGGTTGATAAATGGATGAATAACTCTCCGTTGCTTCCAATGCTTCTTAAATGGACCAAAACATATGTTTATATGATTGGATATGAAAAACGCTGGTTTGCGGTAGCGAGGACAGCGACCAAACCGGAGAATATGCAAGGATTCCACGAGGACAATATGCTTTTTATTGTGGATGAGGCATCGGGCGTAGCAGATCCGATTATGGAAGCAATTACCGGTACTCTGGCCGGAGCCAACAACAAACTCCTGCTGATGGGCAATCCGACAAAGACCAGCGGCACATTTTATGAAAGCCATACTGCAGACCGTGCCTTGTATCGTTGCCATACAGTAAATGCGGAGCATAGCAAGCGCACCAATAAAGAGAATATAGATGCTATGAAGCGAAAGTACGGAGAGCGCAGCAATGTGGTCCGTGTTCGTGTATATGGGGAGTTTCCAGAGCAGGAAGATGATGTGTTTATCCCTATCTCATTTCTGGAGCAGAGCATCAAAACCGAAATGTCAGAGCCCACAGCCAGAGCATTCGGGAAATACCGGGACAGCGCCGGGAATCTCCAGCCGGCAGATGTGAGCGGAGTAGAGTTGATTGAGATAGGCTGTGACGTGGCTCGGTTTGGTGATGATAAAACCTGCATAGGGTACCGGGTAAATGAAGTAGTCCAAATCTATAAAAAGTACAACGGGAAGGATACTACCTGGACGGCCAGCATGATAGCGCGGCTCTATAAGGAATTGAAACAGCGGTTTAGATTCCAGGGACAGATTGGCGTGAAAGTGGATGATGGAGGTGTCGGTGGCGGTGTTGTTGATCAGCTGAGAAACTGGAAACGTTCTGATCCGGAAGTGTTTGGGGATATGACTATTCTGGCCGTGAATTTCGGAGTGCCCATAAAGCACCGGCATTATGCGGATTCGACAACCTATATGATGGGGATAGTAAGGGATCTGATTGCGCCATATGATGATTTCGGACGTCCACATGTGCCGGAAGTGATCTTGCCGGATGACAGTGATCTTATCGGTCAGCTGTCTTGCCGGAAATTTGAGTTTGGAAGCAATGCAAAGCAGAAAGTGGAGAGCAAACAGGATATGAAAGACAGGGGGCTTTCTTCCCCGGATGAAGGGGACTGCATCCTGCTTGTATGTCTTCCACTGAATTATAAAAAGAAGGGAGGGAAGGGCTAATGGATGATAAGAAAGCATCGGCGCCCCAGATGGCAGTAAAAATTGTGAAATCGTCCGGTCTGGATACGCCCACAGTATTTTATGCAGAGCGAAAGGTGGAAAAATCAGACAAGGGTGAACAGCTGGATCCATCCATACAGACATCCGCTTCCGATTGGATACCTCATCCAATTGATATGCGCGGCCTGAAAATGCTGGTTGATAATTCTACGATTCTGCCGCAATGCATCAGAGCGTACAAAAGCAATATAGCGGGTTTTGGTATTTCTGTAAAATATGCGGAAGATTATGAGGACGAAACGCCAGAGATGAAGGCCGAATGGGACGTGCTGAAGCAGATTATAGCGCTCCTTAATATGGATATGCAGACCAAGGAAGTATTTGAAAATGTGATCCGTGACCGGGAGACATATGGAATATCCTACTGCGAGGTTATCCGAAATCAGGCACAGGAGGTTGTAGAGCTGCAGTTTATCGTTGATACGCCGTCCATAGATATGACATATCCGTTGCAGCCATATGTGGATATGGAGTATTTCTATAAAGGGACGGCAATCAGCAGAAAAAAGAAATTTCGGAAGTTCCGGCAGAATGTAGGCGGCAAGACGGTGTATTTCAAGGAGTTTGGAGATCCTCGCATCATGGATAAGAGAAGTGGCAAATACATAGGCGAAACGGATGAAGCCATTGAGATAGACGATCAGGCGAATGAGATTATCGAGTTCCGGATCGGCAGCATGCCCTATGGAGAGGTTCGCTGGATTGGCCAGGTACTTACTGTGGATGGGAACCGGAAGGCGGAAGTCCTGAATAATAATTACTTCCGCCATGGCCGTCATACGCCGCTTATGATTCTGGTTAAGGGAGGAACATTATCAGATACAGCATTTACTAAGCTGCAAGAATACATGGAAGCTATTGAGGGGGAGAGAGGTCAGCACGCTTTTTTGGTGCTGGAAACGGATACACTGGAGACCACAGCTGCATTTGCGGAGCAGAAGCTCCCGGAAGTGGAGATTAAAGACCTTGCCTCTATTCTGCAAAAAGATGAACTGTTTCAGGAGTACCAGGAAAACGGCAGAAAGAAAACACAGTCCGCATTCCTGCTTCCGGATTTGTATGTGGGGTATACCACGGATTTCAATAGGGCAACGTCACAGACTGCAATGGAAGTTACCGAAAAGCAAGTATTCCAGCCGGAGAGGGCTTCCCTGGCATGGACCGTCAACCAGAAGCTGCTGAATGGCTACCGGTTCCGGTATGTAGAAGTGCAGTTTGACGAGCCGGATATTACCAATCCGGATGATATCCAGAAGATGCTGAACATTACCGAACGGGCCGGCGGCTTGACGCCAAATACGGCAAAAGAGCTTACCTATGAGGTATTGGGGAAAGACGGCTGCGAGGATTACAATGGAGACTGGGGCGATATTCCCCTTGCGTATGCAAGAACGCTCCCACAAAGCCAGCAGCCGGATTTTGGAGCCGTCCCATTAGGAAACCTGCCGGCACAGAAAAACGAGCCTGTAGGTCAAAAGAGAGAGCCTCAGAAGGGAAAAAAGGCGGTCACAGATGCTGAGATAGAACAGCTTGACGGGCAGATTCAAAAAGCTGCTGCTTATGATGCGGATATCGTTCCCATTATGCTGGAAATCCGGAAAGCGCTGAAATGGTATCAGGAGAAAGCGGGTGAGTGATATGTCTGAGAAATCAAATTATTATCAGGCGATTGCAAAAGCCCTCTTGTCTAATGCAGACGGCATTATCGGGGCTATAGACCAATATCTTGCAAAAGCCGATGATGATCTTGCGGATTCGCTGGCTGATGAAGGATATGCAGAAGCGGAAGATACCGTTGATGCCATCAACGCCATGCAGGATGAAGTTGCAGAAACGCTCCTGAACCAGACCAATGACTTTGTGACGGCTCTTGAAACAGCAACAGGTTCCGGGTGGGGGGAGGCGCAGCGGGCAGTATCTGAAATGATGGATGGAGACGATATCGCGGAGCAGGTGGAAGGTGCAGCGGCAGATATGCTCCAAACGCAGATACCAAAGCTGGCCAGCACATATATGCAGGAAACGGATGGGGAATTGGTGGTCGATATCATACGGCAGAGAACCCAGAACTGGATTGCCTCCTGGAGCCAGAGGCTGGGAGAGCTGATGAAGATAAACACCCATCAGCAGATTTCGGATATCATTCAGAGTACCATAGACAAAGGGGAAAGCATTGAAAAACTGACACGGAAAATAATGGATGGAGGCTGGCGGAACGAACACTATCAGGCAAGACGGGTGGCGGTTACCGAGGTACTGCGGGCGCACTCGGTTGCCAGAGAAGAGGCAATTCAGCAAAGCCCATCTACGGATCGGAAGGAGTGGCGGCATACTGGGGCGCATAAAAATAAGCCCCGCCCGAATCACGTGGAGATGGACGGCCAGATTGTGCCGAAGGACCAGCCGTTTGAATTAAAGGGGAGAGATGGCGTTGTCTACCATCCCATGTATCCCAGGGATCCAATTCTTCCTGCCGGGGAAACGGTAAACTGCCATTGTATCCATAGGGGAGTTGCGGCAGATGATGCCCTTGGAATGAGCCTGGAGGAACGTAGGCGGCTTCAGCAAAAATATATTGAGGAGGATGATGGAGCATGGAAAAAGGAACTGGATGAAGAAAATAAGGCAAAAGCCGGGATCACGCCGTATTCCGCACTGGAAAGCTTTCGGGGGAAGACGAGGGAGAAGCAGGTCAGATACCTTGGAAAGGCGAAAATGGCTCTTTATGATGCCGGACTGATCGATAGTGATGAAATGCTGAAAAAGGTCAAAAAATCCACATTGCAGGAATTGCGGGAAGATGGTATATTTACAGTAGGAAGTTCAGCTGCAAGGCATTCCGCAGTAGGAGATTTCTCTAATCTGGCAAATCCCAAAAAGCCGGCTGGCGGACGCAATGGAGGAAATATGACGGGCGGCGGCCATTCGCAGGCAAATCTTGTTGAACTTTCAAACCGGGGAATTGCGTACAGTATCGAAAAGACCTATGACAATGGTGTCCGTATAGGTGGGGTGGCAAACCACACGGTGCCAGAGAAACGCCTGGGACAGTCAGGGCAGTCATGGTTTCCGGAAAGCTGGGATTCGGAGAAGATAGCCGCAGCGGGTACATACACTGCAAACCGGCCAGAACTCACGGAGGAACTTCAAAATGATGCTGGGGATATCATAGGCTATCGCAAATTCCAAAAATATGACGGCGTGACGGTAGGGATATTTGAGGATGCAGACCACAATATAAATACGGTCTTTCCGGATGCCGAACAAAGAGAGGTGGGTGATTGATATGGATGAAAACAGAATAGAGAGCCTGATCAAGTGGTGGAGGGAGACAGATACCCAGGGCATGGATATTGTAAAACATCTTATCAATCCGCTCATGGAAGCATTTGGGGAGGATGTGGATGCAATACTGTCCTATCTGGATAAGATGGAAGTGGAGGTTCTAAGGGAAATTTCAGGCTGTTTCGAGAGCATTTACCGAAAATTTACGACGGATGATGTTTACAATGCGCTCGGAGAGCTGGAAGATAAAATTGCATAATGGATTTTGAAAGGAGGCATCCGGAAGGGTGTCTTTTTTGTTGCGCTTTTTAGGAAAGGAGGGAGTGAGGGCGCTTTGATTATGATTTGTTTAAAATGACTGGAAGGAGGTATGAGATTATGCCGCGGATTGCGAAAGCATACGCAATTACAGATGCAAAAATCAGCTTTGTGTCGCTGGTGGATAAGGCTGCGAATAAAAAGCGGTTCCTGATCACCAAATCAGAGAACGGAGACGCAAGCTTCGCCACATTCGGGCGTATTCTGAAAGCTGATGCTGATAGCCACTTTGTGACCGGAATCGTGTATGAACCCATGGTGGAGGATAGCCAGGGCAATTATATGACCGAAGAGGAAATCACAAAAGCGGCCTATTGGTTTGCCAAGAATGGGAACCAGGTGGATCTGCAGCATTGTTTTGAGAAATGTAGCGGAGCCGCTGTGGTGGAATCCTATGTCGCAAAATGTGATATGGAGATCGAAGGAGAAACCATCAAAAAAGGAACATGGCTTATGACGATGGAAATCAGTGATGCCGATGTATGGGAATCCATACAGAAGGGGGAGATCACCGGTTTTTCAATGGGTGGCATAGGCGTATATTCCGAAGAGGATGTGGAACTGCCTGTTGAAAAGCAGGAAGAGCCGAAGGGATTATTCCGGCGCCTGGCCAAAGCAATGGGCTTTGACATTGTGGAGAAGGGAGCCGTAAAGGCAAATTTTCAGCGCAGAGTAAAGGAAGACAATTTTTATTCTGCATGGTATGCGCTCAGAAGTACGCTGGAAGGAAATTTTTATAATCCTGATACCGGATGCTGGGAATGGGGATATAACTCAGATGAAAGCACCATCCGGGAAGCTTTGGAGGATTTCAACGATATTGTGACACAGCTTCTTACATCGGACGGAAGTATCGTGAAGTCTCTGGAAAAGGCTGCAAAAGAGGCTCCGGCTCCCGTTCGCAAGGAAGGGAAAAGCCTTAGCGCAAAAAATCTGAATGCCATTAAAGGCATTTATGATACGCTCGGTTCGTTTCTGGCAGATTTTCAGGATGAACCGGCGGAAGAAAATAATGTTCAGAAGGAGGATGTTGACATGACGAACAATGAAGTAAAAGCGGTGGTGGCCGAAGAGGTAAAGAAGGCTATGGAACCCGTTGTAAAGCAGCTGGAGGCCATGGCTCCGGCGGCAGCCGGCGAAGGGGGTGGCGATACCGGAGATCCGGCTGCTGAAAGTGGTGTGTCTGCGGGGGAACTGTCTGCAGATGCGATTGCGAAGATGGTCGGGAATGAGATCCAGAAAGCCATGGAGCCTGTAATGAAAGCACTGGGGCCCGTGATGAAAAGCCGGGCACTCCCTGGGAATCTCAATGATGCGGCGGGGACAGTTGAAAAGCAGGAAGAGCATTACCTGCACGGGATTGTATAAGAAAAGGAGGAGAAAACACTATGCCAACGAATGCACAGATTATTAAAAATACCATAACGACAGATTCTGTATCCCATGGCCTGCTCACGCCGTACCAGGCCAAGAAGTTTTTGGTCCAGACCTTTGAGGCCACGCCTTTCCAGCAGGCAATCAGACATGTGACACGGACGGAAAAAACGGGTGAGATTGATAAGATCGGCATCGGTCACAGACTGCTCCGCCCGAAGATTGAGAATACATTTGACGGAGTAACCGCAAGCCCCAAATTCGGGGTAGTCAAGTATGCCTGCGAAGCGACAAGGCTTGACTGGGATATTACCAATGAAACGCTTCGACAGAATATCGAAGGCGAAAACATGGATGATGTCGTAACCAATCTCATGACGAAGCAGGTTGGTGTCGATTCGGAGGATCTTCTGCTCAATGGAGAAGAAAAGGCATCTGCAGCAGAGGCATTTTCCGCCAGCAGCACCTATGCGGCGGGGGATTGTGTCACAGAAGCTGGCGGTCTCTACCGTTTTCGGGTAAGCCACACCGCCGGCGCATGGAACACAGCAGAGGTTGAGCGGATCGGTGACGCTACAGATAAAGTATTCCTCGGTCAGAACGATGGCATCATTAAGGCTCTTGGCGGCGGGCACGTTATTGATGTTTCCGGGGCTAAAGAAATGGAACTTGAAATATTCTATAGGGCGGTAGCCTCCATGCCTACCAGGTTCAATGACGGAACACTCCGCTGGATGATGAGCCCTACCAGAGCGCAGCAGTGGGAGCTGTTCCTGCTCAACAAGGTTATCAATGCCGGCGGTGCCGTTCCTGAGAGTTTATACAAAAGCCCTGTGGGTATTCCTTCCATGGGAGTGCCGATGTTGCCGGATGATACGGTTATCCTTTCTAATCCAAAGAATTTTGTTCAGGTCAACACCTACACGATGAAGATTAAGAAGGATGAAACATCTGTACAGGCGATCAGAGAAGATAAGAAGTTCTATGTGGTTCACTTCGATTTCGATGCAATTATCGAAGAAATTGAGGCTACCGCAATTATCACGAACCTTCCGGCGCTTCTTTCAAATGTTTCATAGGAGGCGGGGTATGAAAAAAGTATGTTTGAAGACCGGGCTTTCCTATGCCATTAAGGGTTTTTCATGTGTCAGAGGGATCGCTGTAGATGTGGAGGATGATATTGCCGAAAAACTTATGAGAACAGGGCGTTTTGAGATTACAGATATGCTTCCTGTTTCTCAAACTGCGGCACCTGCTTCTGAATCCGCGGATATACCTTCAATGAAGAAGGATGAACTGATTGCTTTTGCAGAGGCACATGACATTGATCTTGAGGGCTGTAAAAACAACAATGAGCGGATCGAACGGATTCAGAGCGAGATCAGCGTAAAGGAGTTTGTGCAGATACCTGCTGAGGAAGAGGAGGCACCGCATGAAGAGGCCGTGGATTTTACCTGATGAAATCAGGGAATACACTTCATCGCAAAAGGTAAAGGACAGAACCGACAGCCAGCTGGCCTATGACATAGCGAGGGCAGAGAAATATGTAATCTTTCACACGCATAACAAATTTGAGTCAGAGGAATACGAGAGCGGACTGCCATCGGATGTGACGATGGCAGTGATCCTTCTTGCGGAGGCGTATGCAAAGCAGGCGATTACGCAGAAAGACGGGGTAATGAGTTCGGAAACCTTTGATGATTATTCGTATACGGTTGACATAGGCTCTGATATTGCGGACAACCTGGGACTTGGGGCGATGCTGGAAGAATATGTCCTGCCGGAAGACCAGGGGAAAGTAGTTATGAAGCTGCGGAAGCTGTAGGAGGTGCCGGATGTCGTTTGAAAACTTGCTGGATCACAAGTGCGCTATTTACCATATGAAAAAAGATGGGAAGAATCTTGGATACGGGATAGCCGGGGAGGCGTTTTCCTATCCTGTGGAACCGGATGTGACTGATGTGCCATGCCATTTTAATGTATCTGACACAGGTACTATGGAGCAGACAGAGGATGCCAACGAATATATCGTGGTTGGAAAGCTGAATCTGCCGTATGGGACAGACGTCCGGGTAAATGATAAAATTATCGATTTGGGCAGCGGGATTTCCTATTATGCGGAAATTCCGAGGAATGTCCGGGATCATCATATAATTGTGCAGATCCAGCGGAAAGGGAAGGTCAAGGGGGCGATGTAGTGGCAGGAAAGTATGTGAGAATAGATGCCACAGAACTGAGGCGGTTTGTAGAAAGGTTGAATCAGGCTGGGCGTGGCAAAGAATTTGAAAAGGAACTCTCCCGATTTTTGGATGCTATTGCGGTGGAGTTCCTTTCTTATGTGCAGGATTTCATCATACAGGCCGGTTCGGTAGATACTCGGCTGCTTTTGAATAGCTTTCAGAAAAGCGGCGAGGGAAGCGTTTTTATCGCCCAAGAAGGCGGTCTGCAGATAGAAGTAGGCACCAATGTGGAGTATGCGTCTTTTGTGAATGACGGGCACTGGCTGAATCCGAAAGGTGTTGATATGCGGTGGGTGCCTGGGGAGTGGCAGGGAGAGAGGTTTATATATCAACCTGGAGCCAAAACCGGTATGCTGTTAAAGCAGAAATGGATAGAGGGTAGCCATTACTTTGATGATGCCATAAGGCTCATGGAGAGGATGGCCCCGCAGTTCATGGAGCGGAAGATGCAGCAATGGTTAGAGCAATATTTTTCGGATTTTGTATAGTTTGTGAGGTGAGGATATGCTGGAATATGAGATTGCGGCCATTTACTATTTTGTGACCGGTATCATAACGGCGCAGCCATATTTTGAGGAAGTGCCGTTGGATATGCTGCTCCCCTGCGTGTTCTATCCTACTCCGGCCCCGGCGGCATCAGGGTTTTCAGTAAACGCTTTTATGACCGAGTTTGCCATGTATATCAAATTTATGGATCATTCTACAATGGCAGCTTATGAAATGGGTGAAAAGGTATTGCAGGCGATTATGGGAAACCGAAGGAAAGTGCCGCTGGTGGATGAAGCTGGAAAACTGACCGGCAAGAATTTCCGTGTAAATATGCCGAAACTCAAAAAAATTGAGAATGGCGTGTATCAGCTGGAATTATCATGGAACCGCCACACTCGGTATAATGCGAAGGAAGTTACTCTTGCCAGAGATATATTTATGAATGGGTTACCAATAGGGAAGGAGGATTGACATGCCTAAAGGGAAAATCGCCGATGAAACTGCGGCGAATCAGGCAGTAGAAGAGTCTGAAAAAGTTTCTGATCAAAGAAAATTCCCGTATGAAGTGCTGAAAGAAAGCTGTATGAAACTGTTTCGTGTAACATCCAGCACCTTCATCGGGGCAACTGTCGGTAGGGAAAATGGATCATATTCCATCGCAGAGATGCAGATCATTATCGATGAATGGTTAAAGAAGGAGGTAAAAAAATAATGGCTGGTGGAAATTTTGACATCAACGTGGGAAAAACCAGACCGGGAACCTACGTCAATGTAAAGTCCAAAAGGCAGCAGAAAGCAAAGGGTTCTACCCGTGGCATTGCGGTAATCCCCTTTGTTGGATATGACTGGGGGCCGAATGGGGAGTTTGTCAAGCTGTCGGTGGATTCCCCGGATGCGTACCTGCATAAGCTTGGCAGAAGCGTTTATGATGCAAACGATTTTATGCTGATGGTGCGCGAGATCTTTAAGAATGCGATTACCTGTTATGTCTATATTGTCAATACCGGTATCGCAGCGAAAGCAACCACAGAGGACGGCTTGACGGTAACGGCGGCATATCCTGGTGCCAGAGGGAATGATATTTCCGTTGTATCCACAGAGAATGTGCTGGGAGGGTTTGATGTAACTGTTTATATGGGCACGGAGAAGGTGGAGATTTATGAGGGAGTGAAAACCTTTGGGGATTTGGTTGCGGCATCCGTGGGTAAGTATGTTACTTTTAAGGCGACTACCGGAGAAACCGATTTGAAAGCAATCGCATCTTTGCGGCTGGCGGGTGGAGACAATGGGACAACGGAGAACTCTGCCGTTACCAGTTTCCTGGATAAGGTGGAAAAAATCCGGTGGAATACCATGTGCTTCCCGATCACGGAAACTACTTTGCAGACAGTGTGTATCGCCAAAATCAAAATGCTGCGTAATAGTGTCGGCAAATATGTGCAGGCGGTTCTTCCGAACTGCAAAGCCGATTTCGAGGGCATTATCAATGTGACAAATTCTGTGATCCTGGATGACGGAACAGAAAGCGGCAAGCAGCTCACGGTTGCCCAGGCGTGTGCATGGGTGGCAGGGGCAACGGCGGGAGCCTCCAAGACACAGTCCAACACTTATGTGGAGTACACAGGGGCGATTGACATTGTTGGCGTGAAGTCCAACGAGGAGGCAATCGAGGCGATCAAAAATGGAGAGTTCTTCTTTTCCCGTTCTGACGAAGATAAAATTGTTGTCGAATATGATATCAATTCTCTTCACAACTTTACCACGGACCGGACTTCCGATTATGCGAAAAACCGTGTTATCCGTGTGTATGATTCCTTTGCGGAGGATCTGCGCCTGAACTTCCCGCCGAACAAATTCAATAATGATCCGGATGGGTGGCTCATTATGGAGGGGTTGGGCCGGGAGCTGCTTAATTCCTATGGCCCGGTATCCGATGGAGGGGACGGCTCGATTATGAATATCAATCTGGAGGAAGATTTTTATGTGGACCAGAGCCGCAGCCAGGGGGATGAAACTTTTTTCAATGTCGGCCTGCATGCGGTGGATTCCGCCGAGAAACTGTATTTTTCTGTTTCCACACGATAGAAGGAGGTGTAATAAGATATGTCAGAAAATATCAAGCCGCTTAGCGCCGTGGAAGGCAAGGCATATATCAATGGCATAGAGGTAATGGATTCTGTAAAAATGACAATCCGCTTCGTACCAAAGGTGGCGAATTACCGTATTGTCGGGAAGAAGGGAACACACCGGCGCTGGGTAGGCTACGACATAACCGGCACGCTGGATGAATACAAGACCACTGCCCGGTATGAACGGATTGTAAAGGAATACATTTCCAACGGGAAGACGCCGGAGTTTACGTTCCAGGGAATCCGCACGGATCCGGATTCGGACTACTATGAAACGGTAGGAAGCGAATCTGTAACCGTAACCGGCGCCGTGATCACTGGCGAGATTCCGTTATTGGATATCGATACCGATGGAGAGTTGGTTAAGGAATCCATTGCTTTCGGAGCGCGGAATGTGGTGTAAGTAAAAAAGGCAGGGGAGGCTTTGTATGTGCCTTTTCCTGCCTGCTTTTTTGCAAAACAGTGGTTAACCCGTCGATAGGCTTTAAATCATGCTACAGGTCAAGATAGAGGCCCGTAGCAATAAATCAGGAGGATGCACTATGGCAAACAAGAACTTGAAGTATTTTATGAGAGAAGAATCCAGACAGGAGCAGATCTTTCAGGTCCCGGCGCCGGCCCGATTTGTGGATGAAAATGGCAAGGTCGTGCAGATGGAGGTCAAAAAGCTGCATAATGACACCATCGCCAAGATCAACGACATGTATAAGTCCCGTACCCCCATGAAAGATAAAAAAGGGAATTATATCGTACAGAATGGCGAGGTGGTGTTCAAGACCGAGAAAGACAGCGTGAAAGCAACCCGCCACATCATCGTGGAGGCGCTGGTCTATCCGGATTTGAAGGATCCGGAACTTATGAAGTATTATGACTGTGTTGATATTACCGATATGCCGCTGAAGGTTTTCCCCGATAATGACGAGTTCGGGTATGTGTCCAGAAAGGTTCTGGAGATTCTGGGACTGATGGATGCGGCTGAAAGCAATGAGCGGGAGGTAGAAGACGCAAAAAACTGATAAAGAGCAGGGGGACGGACGGTTACTGGGCACATCGGCTGTGGCAAAGGCATAATCTCCGCCCGGAGGAATTTGATGCCATGCCACAGAAAACGAAGTGCTTTTTTATTGCATCTGAAATAATTGAGGATGAATCCCCCTGCCGTAGAGATTCACTATATCGCAGAATGGAAAGGAGGCGGTAGATATGGCTGGATTATCTGTAATTTTCAGGGCTGTTGATGAAATCAGTTCAAGGTTTGATGCTATGGTCAGTGCCGGTACCAGGGCGCTGGATTCCTTTGACCGGATTGGAGCTGCCGCCGATTCTTCCTATGATGTGATTTCGGAAGGAGCTGCCGGCGCTGCGGATGCCATGGAGCGGGCAGCATCTGCTACAGATTACTGGACCGACAGGATAGGCAATTATGACCGGGAAGCAATGCAGGCCATCTATTCTATAGAGGAACTTGTGGAAATGGGCTATATGTCGGAGGAAGCATTAAACCATTTGGGGGATGCCTTGGACGATGCAGCGGATGACCTGGAAGACTTTGGGGATGAAGCCGAGGACGCAGGGGATGATGCAGAAGATTTTGGGGAACGTTCGCAAAGTGCAGTAGAAGGGCTGGATAAACTATTGGCTACTGTCGGGATTGTTGCGGCATTAACAGCAATCGGCAGCGCTTTTATGGGCTGCTCCCAGGCGGCGGCAGAGTTTGAAACGAATGTGGCCATGGTATCCACGGTTGCTGACACAACAGTATTGTCTGCCGGTGAATTATCTGCGCAAATATCAGATCTTTCCATGGATACGGCGAGGAATGTGAATGAATTGGCAGATGCGTCCTATAATGCCATATCCGCAGGTGTAGCAACGGAAGCCGCAGTGGCAACTGTGGGGGAGGCTTCAAAGCTGGCAACTGCCGGCTTTACATCCTCTTCATCGGCTTTATCCGTGCTGACAACCACGTTGAACGCATACGGGCTGGAGGCCTCCGAAGTTACTAATATTTCCGACAGTCTGGTTACATCCCAAAACTTGGGTGTCCTGACAATAGATCAAATGGCAAGCAGTATGGGAAAGGCAATCAGTACCGCATCGGCGTACTCGGTGGATCTTTACAATTTGGAATCAGGATATATCAGCCTGACGAAAGCCGGTATCAGTGTGGAGGAATCCACAACCTATATATCCAGCATGTTTAATGAGCTGGGCAGCGCCGGCTCCAATGTGGCTACTATCATCACGGAAGAAACCGGTATGTCTTTTGGGCAGCTGATGAATGCAGGGTATAGTTTGGCAGATGTGCTTGATATTGTGTATGAGAGCGCCGGGCGGGACGGTGAGGCAATGATGAACCTTTGGGGCAGCGCCGAGGCTGGAAAGGCGGCAAATGCTATTATCAACCAGGGGCTGGATACTTTTAATTCCAACCTGGAGAAGCTGGCGAATTCTGCCGGGACTACCCAGGCAGCATACGAGGCAATGACGAATACCACTGCTTTCAGTACGGAGAGGATGGAGAACAGCTTCAATAATCTGTCTATTGCCATCGGGGATGACCTGAATCCGGTAATAAGCCAATTTCAGAATGGGATTGCGGACGTTACAGACGGATTTACAAAGCTGATCAATGAACATCCGGCAATTACTGCTGTCCTGACCGGCATTGTTGTTGGTGTGGGAGCCGTTACGCTGGCGATAACTGCATATATCGCTGTTACGAAGATTGCAGCGGTGGCAAGTGCGGCCCTCGGGACTACCATGACAGTCGCGCTCGGTCCTATTATGCTTGTTGTGGCTGCGATAGCTGCCGTAACCGCTGCCGTTATATACATGGCAAATGCCGAGGATGAAGCAGAAAAGGCGCAGGCATCTCTAACAGCATCTTCTCAGGAAATGGCTGATGAACTGGAAAATTTACAGGAGCAGTATGATGCGCTCACAGAGGCCGGAGCGGCTGATACGGTGGAGGCATATCAGCTGAAAAACCAGATTGATGAACTGTCTGAAGCGTTCGAGAATAATAAACAGACCATAGGGGACTTGATTGCATATAACGAGCAGCTTAAGACCACGCTGGATGAAATAGCGAATACTTATGATGAAACCGTGGATTCGATAGATCAGAGCGAATCAGACTCTAAATCACTGATTGCACAGCTGGTGGCCATGTCGGAGAGTGCGGATCTGTCGGGCGGTCAGCTGGAAATCATGCAGAATATAGTGGATCGGCTGAATGGTTCCTATGAGGGACTGAACCTGACGCTTGATGAAACCAATGGGAAACTGAATATGTCCGTGGAAGATTTATGGGCCGTTGTTTCGGAATCAGCAGAGCAGGAAAGGGCGCAGGCCAATATGGATGCACTCATGGATTACCTTGCGCAGTATCAGGAGGCACAACGAACATATGATGAAGCAATGAAAACACAGGTAGCCGCCAAGGCAGAGTATGATCGCGCCCTGGAAGAGGACTGGGACGAGGAACATCCGTTTTTAGCATGGACCGGCTGGGCCGATGGTGCTGAAATGAACTGGAGCGGTTCAGTAAAGGATGCTTACCATGTTTGGGATCAGGCAAAGGAGGCAACAAACGGAGCCAAAGAAAACTTTGATGCCTTGACGGAGAGTATCGAAGCCTGCTATGCACAGATGGGATATTCCGAGGATGAGATAGAGGAAATGATGGCAGAGCTTGCCCTGGCCAGTGCTTCTGCTACCGAGATGGCTGAAAAACTCGAACAGGAGAAGGAGGCTGTCGAAAACACATCTGATGGATATACAGAGGCGCAGAATGCTTTGAGCCAGTATTCGGAGGCATTGCAGGCTCTTTGTGAAGAATATGATGCCGCATATGAGGCGGCGCTGCAGAGCATCCAGGGACAATACAGCTTGTGGGATGAGGTGGAGGATGTGGCCGCTATGTCCTCTCAAAGTATCAAAGACGCCCTTCAATCACAGATTGATTACTGGAATTCCTACAATGAGAATATGGCCAGCCTTACCGAGAGGGCGGGTGACATTGAGGGATTGAGCGATATGCTGGCCAGTCTGGCAGACGGAAGTGAAGAATCCGCCGCAATGCTGGCCGGCATGGAGAGCATGAACGATGCAGATCTGTCCGCTGTGGTTCAGCAGTACAACAATCTGCAGACAGCCCAGAGCGAAACAGCCGCAAGCGTGGCAGACCTGGAAACGGAATTCTCTGAAAAACTGGAAAATATGCAGACAGAGATGGGCGATATGGTTGACGGCATGGATCTTTCTACAGAAGCAAAGGCCAATGCAAAAGCTACGATGGATGCCTATGTGAGCGAGATTCAGGCCGGGGTGGCAAGGGCGCAGACAGCCATTGATTCACTGAACTTTGCAAATAACACTTTGAGCGGCGGCGGATATCATGAATACGCCACGGGAACTCTTGACGCTGAACCGGGCCTTGCGCTTGTAGGAGAGGAAGGGCCCGAACTTGTCAACTTTGGCGGTGGCGAGGTGGTTTATACCGCTGCTGAAACATCGAATATTCTGTCACGGGGTAATGAAAACAAAGACTTTTACGTTTCCCCGCCAGAGGAAACAGGGAGCGGAGATGATTCTGGTGATAAGACCATTACTCTTAGAATTGAGGGTGCCGGGGAAATGAAAGTCAGTGGCGGTGCCAACAAAGAGGATATCGTAAACGTACTTGTTGAGAATATGAGGGGTGTCCTGATGGATATTCTTCGGCAGGAAATTATGGAGGAGGGGGAAATGTCGTATGAGTTCTAGTTGTCAGATGTATCTTGCGCAGCAGTACACTAAATTCCGCCTCCCCGTCCTTCCGGAAAAAGTTGAAATAGCCTATGGGAGCAACAATGACAAAATGAGGGTATGCGGTGTTGGAGAAGTGACAGTGATTCAGGACAGCGAAGCGGCCAGCATTAAGTTTTCCAGTTTCTTTCCAAAGCACTATTTCAGTGGGTGTGATTATAAGCATATTCCGGATCCCCTTTCTGCAGTCAATACGATTCTGGAATTGAAAAACAGCGGAAAACCGGTAAGGTTTACTATTACTGGTGGCATGAATGTATCTATGTATGTCACGATAGAAAAATTTGATACGGAGGAGCAGGGCGGAGATCTGGAAACGATTCACTATTCCATTACCTTAAAGGAATATAGAGAAGTAACCATACGGCAGATCAAGGTGGAGATTTCTACGAAAAAGGCCACAATCTCAGCACCTGTATCCAGAACCGACAATTCTTCATCAGGCGGTCAGACATATACAGTGGTAAAAGGGGACTGCCTGTGGAATATTTCCAAGAAATTTTATGGAAGTGGAGCTAAATATACGATTATTTATAATGCCAATAAATCGGTGATTGGTGGGAATCCGAATCTCATTTATCCGGGGCAGGTCCTGACCATTCCGGCTGCGTAGGAGGGAGGTGCTTATGATCCAGTTTATTATTATCAAAGGAACTGTGGGATATGATGTTTCAGAATGCTTTGAAACAATTACCTGGGGAGGCAGGAAAGGAGCCGCTCCAAGGAATGTTAAAATCACGCTGATGGATGATGATGGGGACAGCCATAAACGGGTATCAGTAGACTGCGAGGACGGGGACCAGTGTGTTATGTATGAGGACGGATCTGAATTGTTCCGGGGAATCATCGTGTCCCACACGCAGAGCAATAAGAAAAAACTTGTGATTACCGCCTATGATAATATGTACCACCTGGCGAATAATAAGGATTCTTTTTGCTATACCAATAAAACGGCAACGGAAATCTTCAATGATTGCATGACCCGGATTGGGATGACGGGAGGCGGAGCCGTGGATACTGTGTACGTTATTCCGGAACTGCCGAAAGCAAAAACCACATATTATGATGTTTTACTGGATGCCCTGAGCAGTACCTATAAAGCGACGGGCATCCGTTATTATATTTCTTCTGAGAAAGGAAATATTCATTTGAAGCGGAGGGCTGAATCTGCCCTGCAGTGGGTGCTGGAAGTTGGCGCCAACATTACAGACTATAACTATACAAAAAGTATCGTGGGAATAAAGACGAGAGTGCGGCTTTTGTCAAAAGAGGATGCGGTTGTCTATGAGGAAGTAAATACCGCCTTAGAGGGAAAGATAGGGGTGTTCATGGAGGTTAAATCTGTGGATGACAGCTATAACGATGCACAGATGAAGGAACTGGTCCAGTCGGTATTTTCCGAAAAGGGCATGCCGACAAAATCCCTGAAAGTATCTGGCATTGGGATATCGGAGGCCGTATCGGGTGGATGTGTCTATGTAATCATTCCACATTTGGGAATAAAAAGAACTTTTTATATCGATGAGGATAGCCATACCTTTACAAGAAAATCCCACAAAATGACATTGAAACTGAATTTTGCAGACGATATTGATTCTGCCGGATAGGAGGGATTATGGAGGATCAGACAAGCATAAAGCAGATGATACAAAGTATGTCGCCAGACGGCGCCGGCGTGGTTGAAGGCACTGTGACAAATGCGGCCCCGTTGGAAATAACCCTTACTAATGATGCCAAGATGATCCTGTCGGCCAATTCTCTGATAGTCCCGGAGCATTTAACGGATCATGAGATAGAGGCGGATATTATGATGGATGACGGCGCTCTGTATGCTCCTACCGGGGCGGAGGATGAAAAAGGAGAGCATGAGCACCCGGGGATTGCAAAGAGCGGAAAACACACACATGAACTGAAAGG
>CAJUTJ010000003.1 GCA_910589655.1 uncultured Acetatifactor sp.
AAGGAAACCTCAGACATGGTAAAAATTATATCAATAACTTCTGATGGAAGGGGAACCCTCCTTCAGTTATTCATCAGATATGACCTTGTAACTTATTAACTTTATAGCTCTTGTGGCTATATCATTATTATACTAGGAGGTTACATCAATGATCAAAGGTTTTAAAATGAAGCTGTTTCCCGGGCAGGAGGCGGAATACGAGAAAAGACATAATGAACTGTGGCCTGAGATGCAGGATATGATTCATGAACATGGAGGAAAGAATTACACGATTTTTCTTGACAAAGAGACGTTGACTTTGTTCGGTTATATTGAGATTGAGGACGAGGAGCTTTGGGCAAAGGGCGCCGACACTGCTATCAACCGCAAGTGGTGGGATTTTATGGCCGACATTATGGAAACGAATCCGGACAACAGCCCTGTGAGTGTTGATTTACAGACCGTATTTCATTTGGACTAAAAGTGCCGGGGTGTCCTTTTGGGCGAAAATCCGGTCAGGGAAACGTTTTAATCAGCGTTTCCCTAACTTTATAAATTTTCTTATATCACATCATTGGAACTCTTTTTTCCCGCCTCATAATCCATGGCATTTTGTAAAGTAATATCTGCAATCGCCTGCAGCGCTTCTCTGGTGAAAAAGCCTTGATGAGAGGTGATCATCACATTGGGAAAGGAAAGGAGCCGGGCTGTAGTGGAGTGTTCCAGAATCTCATCGGAACGATCCTCAAAGACATTGTCGGTCTCTTCCTCGTATACATCCAGACCCACGCCTGCAAACTTGTGCATACGGATTCCTTCAATTAAATCATCCGTTTTCACCAGTGCTCCCCGGGAAGTGTTGACCAGAACCACACCGTCCTTCATTTGTTTAATGGTGTCAATATTAATGATATGGTAAGTGGAATCCATCAGAGGGCAGTGCAGAGAAATGACATCACTCTCCGACAGCAGCTTTTCCAGTGAGACATATTCCACGAAATCTTTTAGAGATTCGTTTTCATATACATCATATGCGATTACTTTCATACCGAAGCCGCGGCAGATGCGGCACATGGCGGCGCCGATTTTTCCCGTGCCGATGATGCCCGCGGTTTTCTGATAAAAATTAAATCCCATCAAGCCGCTCAGGCTGAAATCGTTTTCCCGGACTTTATTGTATGCCTTGTGGAGCCGGCGGTTGCTTGCCAGCGCCAAGGCCATGGCGTGCTCCGCTACGGCTTCCGGAGAGTATCCGGGCACTCGTTTTACCGGAATATTATATTTCTTGGCAGTGTCCAAATCCACATTGTTAAATCCGGCGCAGCGCATCAGAATCAGTTTGATGCCCTTGCCGTGCAGAATATCTAAGGTCTGTGTCCCTACATCGGAATTAACAAACGCGCAGACGGCGTCAAATCCTTCCGCAAGCACCGCCGTTCTGGGGTCGAGATCTGATTTTGTATATTCGATCTCTACGGAGGGGAAAGATGATAATGCCGCGTCAAAGGATTCTTTGTCATAGCTTTTAGTGTCAAAAAACAGGATTTTCATGGATTACCTCCTTACAAACTGAAAAGTGTTGCTATTCACACCCGCGCCGCCGCGAGGCGTTTTCACGCGCTTCTTTGCGTGATCAAACCAAAGCGATTAGAATAATCGCTTGTACAGCCGTGCGCGAAACCGCTGTTTTGCGGTTTCTGTGCATGCGTTACTGATCCGGAGTGAACAGTAACACGTAAAAGTAGAATGTGTCAGAAGATAGAATATCATACATTGATTTTATTTTCATCATGTTTTAGAATAACAATAAAGAATATTTTAGTTACGGTTCATTTGTCGTGGCAAATGCAGCCCGTTTTAGTGCACGGCAGTTTCGGAATCTCGTGCAAGGGAGCGCGGAACACCTCGCGGTTTCCGCAGACAGCGTCATATACTTGAAATTATTTTGGCATATTATCTGTGGGGGATTATAAATGAAAAACGTTATTTTAGTGGTAGATGATGACAAAACCAACTTAATACGCGCGCAGAAGCTTCTTACGCCGCAGTACCGTATTGCCGCATGTAATTCAGGAAACGCTGCATTAAAATATTTGGAGGAGCATCGTCCCGATCTGATACTGCTGGATATTAATATGCCGGAAACGGACGGATTTGCGGTTATGGAAAAGCTCCGCAGCGGAGAGAAGACGGAGGACATTCCCGTCATTTTTCTGACCGCGGACAACTTGGCGGAGACCGAAGTAAAGTGTTTTCGGATGGGGGCCATGGATTATGTCACGAAACCTTTTGTGCCGGATATCCTTTTAAGCCGTGTGGCAAAGACGATCGAATTGGATCAGTACCGGCACAATCTGGAACAAATGGTAAAAGAGCAGGCGGAAAAGATTACCGAGGACACCAGACGGCTGAACATGATACAGGATTCCGTCATTGTAGGCATGGCAAACCTGATCGAAAGCAGAGACGGCAGCACCGGTAAGCATGTGAAAAACACACAGATGTATGTGAGAATGATTGCCGAAGAGCTGCGGAAGAGAAACCTTTTCACGGAGGAACTCACCGAGGAGTATATAGAGGACTTATGTAAGGCGGCGCCTCTCCATGATGTGGGAAAGATTAAGGTGCCGGATGCCATTCTCCAGAAGCCCGGTAAACTTACACCGGAGGAGTTTGAGGAAATGAAGCTGCATACCACATACAGCCGCAAGATTATCAAGACGATTATCGGTGACATAGAAGACGAGCATTATGTCGGGATTGTGGAAGATATCGCCATGTATCACCATGAACGGTGGGACGGCACCGGTTATCCTGCCGGCTTGACCGGAGACGGCATTCCTCTGTCTGCGAGAATTATGGCGGTTGCCGACGTATTTGACGCTCTGTACGAAGAGCGTTGTTACAAGCCGCCCATCCGACCCGTCGAGAGAATCGTGCAGATTATGTCGGAAGGAAGGGGAACGCAGTTTGATCCGGTAATACTGGATGTATTTGCGGAAATGCTTCCGATGTTCAGGGAAGTGCTCCATATTCAACCCGAATAAACCTCCGGTGTCCCATTCACACGCTGTGTGCTGTGTCTTCCCGGTTGAGAATTGCATCCGGCAAAGGGCGGCGCACACTTTGCGGAAAGCTTTTTTCAAACATATGCCGGCGTAGAAGACAGGCGCAAAATTCATAGGCAGGCAACGCCGCACCGGATTGACAGGAAAGGAACGGTAATCTATTTTGAAAGAAAAACAGATTCACGGTGAAAAGACGTATAGGAGCATAGAACGCACCGTAATGGTTATTTTAACTCTATATACTATAGCTATGTTTTTCTCGGCCAGACTCTTGGACTGGAATATATACGTTAAGGAAATCATTTTCATTGCGCTGGCCGCGGGATGGATTGTATATCTCAAATCATACTGGAATCACAGACGCCGGGCCATATTTATCTCTTGCATGGTGTGGACGAATTTTGTAGTGTTTGCTTTGAATACGGACAGTTTTCACAGTATGCTGATCACTATGGCAGGAGTCATTGTACTTCTGGGCATGTTTTCGATTCCCCGGATTCTCTATCTGGGACTTGGAATTCCGGCTTTTATTTTCTTTTATCACGGATTGATACGCAGGACGATTACCGTTTCTTCCACACATGACATTATCAGGGTTTTCATTGAATTTTTCTCAATCTATACAGTATCTGCCGTTACGTGGCTCAGTATACGCAACCGTCAGGAGGTAAACGAAAAGCTGATAGAGAACATTGCCGTTCTGGAGGATGCCGAACGGAGCAAGGACGACTTTTTGGTAAATATTTCTCATGAGATCCGCACTCCTGTTAACGCCGTATGCGGTTTGAGCGAGGCGATACTGCAGGAGGAGCTTCCGCTCAATGTGAGACGGGATATTATCGATTTACAGACTGCCGGACGTAATCTTCTTTCTACGGTCAGCAATATTCTGGACTTTTCGGAGCTGCAGAGCGGCAGAATGGTGCTGGCGGAGGAGAGTTATAATATTACGTCTACCATAACCGACATTATCAATATGGCTTTGACTATGGATAACGGAAAGCATTTGGAGCTGATCGTTGACTGTGACGCCGGCCTGCCCAGTAATCTTGTGGGCGATGAGCAGAAACTCCGCCGTATTATAATGAACTTGTTGGGGAATGCCATGAAGTTTACCAAAGAAGGCGGCGTTATCCTGCGGATCAAGGGCAGAAAGGAAGAATACGGGATCAATCTGCTGGTCAGCGTGCAAGACTCCGGCATCGGCATAGAACGCAAGGATCTGGAGAAGATTTTTACCAGCTTCAGTCAGGTCAATTCCAAGCGGAACAGGGAAGAAGGGGGCGTAGGGCTGGGACTGGCTATCACGCAGGCGTTGGTGCGGAGCATGGGCGGATTTATCTCTGTGGAAAGCATTCCCGGAACCGGAAGTGAATTTAAGTTTACCATTCCTCAGAAGGTACTGGACGAGACTCCTATCGTGTCCGTGAAGTATAAGAAGAATATTTTTGCGGCTGGTTATATTAATATGGATAAATACAATTATACCGTGATCAGGGAGGGGTATGAGAATTGTATCCGGCATATTGTAGAACAGCTTGGCATTACCTTCCGGATCTGCCGTAACCTTTCCGAATTGAAGCGGCGCGCGGAGTATGAGAAATATTCCCATATTTTTATCGGCTGGGAAGAGTATTGTGAGGATAGACAGTATTTCGAAGAGCTTGCGGAGGAACACACCGTTGTCCTGCTGCTGGACTATGGGCAGGAAACCATGGTGTGCGGCAATATGCTGCGGATTTATAAGCCCTTTACCGTGCTGTCTATTGCAGCGGTATTTAACGGCCGGAGAATCGCCCAAAACGATGAACAGTACATCAGCCTCCATAAACGTTTTATCGCACCGAAGGCCTCCGTTCTGGTGGTGGATGACAACGCCATGAATCTGAAGGTGATGGCAAGGCTGCTTCTTCCATATCAGATCAAGGTGAGCATGGCTGGCAGCGGTTTGGAAGCGTTGGAAAAACTGAATGAGAATACTTATGATTGTGTATTTCTCGATCATATGATGCCGGAGATGGACGGTGTGGAAACTTTGCATAAAATCCGGAAGATGCCGGGTGCGTACTTTCAGTCCCTTCCTATTATCGCATTTACAGCCAACGCAATCGGCGGCGCAAGGGAAATGTTTCTGGCGGAGGGGTTTGACGACTTTATTGCCAAGCCCATAGAACTAAGTGTTCTGGAGAGAATGCTGCGCCGGTATATTCCTGCCCAGAAGCAGATTGCATTGGAGGAGCAGGAGCCTCTAAAGGCTTCTGACGGAGCGGAGGAATCGGAGACCAAGGCGCTGGCGCTTTTAAGCAGCATGGGGATCAACATTGAACAGGGCATTTCCTACTGTGGGGACAAAGAGGGGCTTCGTGAGATTATCGGCATTTACCACAGTGAGGGTTCTAAGCGCAGCAGCCAATTACAGCACTTTTTCGAGGAACAGGATTGGAAAAATTATGTCATCGCGGTTCATGCGTTAAAGAGCAATTCCAAGGGTATCGGTGCGGCAGAGCTGGCGGAACTGGCGTTAAATCTGGAGCTGGCGGGAAAGGAAAACCGTATCGACTATATTTTGCAACATCATGAGAAGCTCATGGAAATGCACGACAGGCTGCTGGATATTTTGGGCAAAAATGCTTTCGTATATCCTCATAAAAGGAATCCCCATGTACCGAAAGAGCCGTACAAAAAAATGACATCCAATACACCCGTATCCGTCGGGAGTGGTGATGCGGCGGTTGTCAACCGGAGCGGTGAGGCAGCGGTTGTCAGCCGGAGCAACGAGACGGCGGCTTCCGCCCGGAGCGGTGAGGCAGCGGTTGTCAGCCGGGACGATGAGGCGGCAGCTTCCGTTCGGAGCGGTGATGCAGCGGTTGTCAGCCGGGACGATGAGGCGGCAGCTTCCGTTCGGAGCGGTGAGGCAGCGGTTGTCAGCCGGAGTGGTGAGGCGGCGGCTGTCAACCGGAGCAACGAGACGGCGGCTTCCGTCGGGAGCGGTGAGACGGCGGTTGTCAGCCGGAGCAACGAGACGGCGGCTTCCGCCCGGAGCGGTGAGGCAGCGGTTGTCAGCCGGGACGATGAGGCGGCAGCTTCCGTTCGGAGCGGTGAGGCAGCGGTTGTCAGCCGGAGTGGTGAGGCGGCGGCTGTCAACCGGAGCAACGAGACGGCGATTGTCAGCCGGAGCAGTGAGACGGCGGCTGTCAGCCGGGACGATGAGGCGGCGGCTTCCGCCCGGATGAGGAGAATGCCGGAGGCGTTGCAGGAGCAGGAGGAACAGATTCTGGAGGAGCTGCTTTCCCGATTGAGAGAGAAACTGTCTGAGTTTGAAAAGGAAGGGCTTGACGAGATATTAGACGGCTTAAGAGAATGCCGGTGTCAGGGGGACTCCCTTGAAAAGCTTGTGGAAGAAATCAGAGATAAGACTTCCGACTTTGATTTCCTCGGAGCGTCCGATGTATTGGAACACTGGGAAGCGGAAAGGGCAGGTACATAAAATTATGATAAAAAGGTTACATAATTATATGAAAAGCCTTTTGGACGAGCAGCTGGATTTTCAGGAACGGCTTATCCGAATGGTGCTCCTGCTGGCATTTGCGGCGGCGGTAATCGGTGCGGGAAAGGCTTTGCTGGGAAAGGACTCAGCCGTGCTAGAGGCTCTTGTCCCGCTTTGTGCGGTTTCGGCGCTGTCGCTGCATGTCGCTGTCAAATACCGTAAGATTCGGTTTGCTTCATGGCTGCTTATTATGGCTTCCAATGTGATTTTCTTCCCCATGATTTTTATTCGGGGCGGCGGCATAGACAGCGGCACTCCGATCTGGTTTGTGCTGGGGCTGTCATATATTTTCCTGTTGTTTCGGGGAAGAGATTTTTGGAAGGCGCTGCTGCTTTCTCTTGGCTCCTTTTTAGGGACATATTTGTTGGCCTATTTTAGGCCGGAAATTCTGCCGGAAGTGGAGCGTTCCTATAGTTTTACCGATTCCTATATAACATTGATATATGTGAGCTGCTTTGTGGGGATTATGCACAAGGTTCAGACGAAAACCTATGACAGGGAAAAGCAGCTTGCGGAAAAGCAAAAGGAAGAAATCGAGCAGATTGCCCGTTCAAAGGATGCCTTTTTTGCCAATATGAGTCATGAGATCCGCACTCCTATTAATACCATAATCGGGTTAAACGAGATGACGCTGCGGGAAGATATATCCGAAGAGATTGCAGAGAATGCCATTAATATCCAGAATGCCAGCAAAATGCTGCTGACCACAATAAACGATGTTTTGGATTTGTCCAAGCTGGAATCCGGCAAGCTGGAAATACTGCCCAGACAATATGAGATCAGCGCCATGTTCAGCGATCTGGTGAATCTGATCTGGATCCGGGCACACCAAAAGGAACTGGAATTTAAGGTTGATATCGACCCGGAGATCCCTTCCATGTTGTATGGCGATGAAGTGAGGATTAAACAGGTGGTATCCAATATGCTGACAAATGCGGTGAAGTATACGGAAACCGGTTCCGTGATATTAGCGGCCAAAAGCGAACGGATTGCTCCGGACGTGATTCTTCTGCGTATTTCCGTTGAGGACACCGGAAAAGGAATCCGCAAAGACAGTCTGGAGGATCTTTTCCGTTCGTTTAAGAGAGTGGACGAGACGGAAAACAGAAATATTGAGGGCACCGGCCTTGGACTCACCATTTCCAAGCAGCTTATGGATATGATGGGAGGAACTATTTCCGTGGACAGCGTATATCATAAAGGCTCTGTGTTCACGATGGAATTGAAGCAGCGGATTGTCAATACACGCCCCATCGGTATGATCAACTTTGCCGCCCAAAAGCATATGAGCCAGCGGGAAAGATATAAACAGAGCTTTATCGCGCCCGATGCCAGAATTCTGGTAGTGGATGACAATCATATGAATCTTATGGTGGCCGTGAAGCTGCTGCGGGATACCAAGGTAAAGGTGGATACGGCGGAGAGCGGCAAAGAATGCCTGAAAAAGACAGCCGAACATTTTTATCATGTGATTCTGATGGATCATATGATGCCGGAAATGGACGGGGAGGCCGCCATGAAAGCGATACATGCCCAGACCAGAGGGTATTGTCAGAGGACACCTATTATCGCCCTGACGGCCAATGTAATGTCCAACGCGGAACAGGTGTACCGGAATATGGGATTTGACGGCTATCTGGCAAAGCCCATTAATGCCGCACTGTTAGAAGCCAGCCTGCTGAAGTATCTGCCCCGGGAATTGATTGAAAACGCTGTCGAGGAGAACTCTTCCGAGGAAGAAGAGCTGAACAGGATCAATCAGATCAACACGGCCAGAAAGCGTAAGGTTGCCATTACGGCGGACTGTATCTGCGACCTGCCCAAAGAGCTTCTTGACCGATATCAGATCAGTCTCATGTATACCTATGTACATACGGAGGAAGGGCGTTTCTGCGACATTTCAGAGATATCTTCCGACAGCCTTTTGGCGTATCTGAGTACGGAGGGAAATACGGCTCATTCGTCCACGGCGGAGCCTTCCGAGTATGAATACTTTTTTGCCAATGCTCTTGCCAATGCGGAGCATGTGATTCATATTACCGCTGCCGTGGATCTAAGCGGCGCCTATCCCAATGCCGCTCAGGCAAGCAGGAGCTTCGGAAACGTGTTGGTGGTGGATTCCGGCCATATCAGCAGCGGGCATGGGCTTATGGTGTTATATGCGGCTGCTCTGGCAGAGAAGGGGAAGGGTGTGGAGGAAATCCGTAAAGCATTGGAAGAATTTAAGGACTGCGTGTTTTCCAATTTTCTGGTGCCCAGCACACAGACTTTGGCCCGCAACGGCAAAGTCAGCGGTTTGGTAAACAGACTTTGCCGGGTTCTTGACCTGCATCCCGTTCTGGCGATGTCCAAGAACAAATTGAAGCTCTGGAAGATTGAGAAGGGAAATATGCGGCAGGTGATAAAGCGGTATGTGAAAAAACTGTTCCGCCATCCCAAACAAATCGACAGCCGCATTCTGTTTCTCACTTATGCGGGATGCACCGTCCGGCAGACCGATGAAATTCTGGAAGAAGTCAAACAGTATGTGAAGTTTGAAACGGTAATCTTGCAAAAGGCATCCGCCACCGTTTCCAGCAATTGCGGCATAGGGACTTTCGGTCTGATGTTTATCCGGAAAAAAGAGGAATTGTAATCATTGTAGCTTACCATACCTGTTCTACCAACGTCTGACAATATTCCAACGAAAAATTGCCGTCCTGTAACCGGATGGCATTTTTTTCCGCCAAATCTTCCGTGTAATCGGTAAGGGGATATACGGTGACGCCGTCCCTGCCTTCTTCCACATGGCAGACGATGGGTTCAACGCCGTATTCTTTGACGGAAACTGTCCCGTCGTCGTTAAGCCCCAGCGTAACCTTTGCCAAGCCGCCGACCATGCGGTTTGCCACGCCCTCGCCGATGCCGGAGGTCCAGTTCACGAAATTCCCCAGCGAATAATAAACCAGCATTCCGTCCGGTGTTTGGGTTCCCGTGAGGAAAGTGCCTTGCTCCGTATCTTGTTCCGTCAGATCACAGGTCAGGATGCCTTCCTCCGTGAACCATGCCACGGGCTCTATGACGTGAGGATGCGTACCCAGCACCAGATCGGCGCCGTTCTCCCAAAAGAACCGTGTCAGGGAGTCTTGACCCGCATCCTGTGTCAGACGGTATTCGGTTCCCCAATGGGGGCACACGATGGTAAAGTCTGCCAGTTCTTCCGCCCGTTGCAGATCCCTTGCAATCCGATCCGGATCGGTAAGCAGATCCACGGCATACTCCATATCTTTCGGCAAAGGAATTCCGTTGGTGCCGTAGGTATAGTTCAAGAGGGCAATTTTCATCCCGTCCTTCTCATAAATGTATAATTCATTCTGATCTTCTACACTGCCATGAATACCCAGAATCTCCATGTCAGGATGGCTGCTTTCCCAATAGTTCAGACAGTTTGTGATTCCCTTTGCCCCCTTATCCAGAGCATGGTTCGTGGCGTGGAGCACCACATCAAATCCCGCTTCCTCCAAAGCGTCCCCCAGCTCATAGGGTGCATTGAAAGCGGGATAACCCGATATGCCAAGCTCCGTTCCGCCTAAGATTACCTCTTGGTTTACCAAAGCCAGATCGGCGGCGGAAATCTCTTCCCGCGTGTGGGCAAAAACAGCGGAAAAATCGTAGCTGCCGTCCTCCCGCAGGCCGCTTTCCGCCACGGGGGTATGGAGCAAAATATCTCCTGCCATAACCAGAGTGATTTCCGGGGAGGCATCCGGAGAATCGGAATCCTGCTGTTCACTGCGGGCAATGTCAGACTGCGAGGAAGAAAGCTCATCCTGTGAGTCGGTATTTGAGGGAAGGACTTCTAATGCCGCCGGAGAGGAAGAGGCCTCTTCCGGAGGCGGCGGATCTGTTTTCCCGCAGGCCGTGAGTACCAGAAAGAACGATCCTGCCCAAAATAGTTTGAAAGGTATTAAGTTTGCGATTCTCTTTTTCATAAAAATCCCCCATGCCCCCTTTGGCGGCTCACAATCCTGCGGAGCCTTTTCACACGAATCTATTTTCCGTTCATAGATTCCTCCGGACAGTCGGTCCAACGGATATAAAGGTATCCGTTTGGCAGATGCCAGAGAGTATTTTCTTGGTTTAGGTCAAAGTATATCATAAAATATCCGGAGGGGAAACGGAAAATTCTTAAGTTCATATTGACGGGAATTGTAACTAATTAAGGTAATTTTAAGCGTTATTTTAATCATGTGGTGAATGAGGAAATTATTATTATAGATGACTATGATAATAATCTGAATTTGCAGGCAAGAACCCGATTTTTGAGAATGCAAAGTTTGAACAATGTCTTTGTATTTTTGAAGCACAATAATATTGAGACATTGGAAGCGTATAGTTTTTTGGGGAAACAATATTTGACATATTCCTAGCCGATAAACTTGCCGCATCAATTACTTCCAACGGATTTCGGAAATTAAACTGCCCACTTGTGAAAATATGCATATCTTCGCGATTACCGTATGCTCATTATGAGTGTTTCAGGCTATAGGCAAAACGGTTTCAGGATTTGTATCCCGAAACCGTTTTGCCTGTATTGCATTTAAGCGGAGATGATGGGATTTGAACCCATGCGCCGGTAAAACCGACCTACCGGATTTCGAATCCGGACCCTTCAGCCACTTGGGTACATCTCCATTGCGCTGTCCGAAGGCGGAGCTATACACGCCGCAGTCTGCCTTGGTGTTTTAACCGTACAGAAAATGCTGTCTGTGCGGAAAGTACTGCTTGTAGCCCTTTTTAACGGCAAATACGGAACAACTGGATTTATTTTATAATATTGTAGCCCTTTTTGCAAGGGCTGAATCCATTTTTTCTCAGGTTTCAGTCTTTCAGTCTTTTTTGGGTAACGGTTCAGACAGCCCCTCCCGCGAAGTCAAAATCGCGTCTCTATGCGATTTCGCGAGACATGTGGGCGCCAAAACGCATTCTTTCCGCGTTTTGTGTGCATTCTTGTAACGGTTCAGTGATCTGCCTGACTGTTGCTTTTTGTTATTGTACCCTCCGTGACCGGTAACACATGAACAGAAACCGAAAAGTAACTCTTTTTTTCATATGAACTCTTGTAACAGTTGCAAATTTATCCAGGAAAGGGTAAAATTTTATGTAGGGTAATGCTGCAAAACGGTAACAATAGTGTAGTAAGAAACTGAAATGGTAGTGTCAAATAATCTATGAAAAAACTGAGTCAAAAAAATAGGCTCGAATGAACCTCGAAAATTGCAGATATTAGTGGTTTTAAGACCTTGGGGCGTTGCCCCAAACCCCACAAGGGACTCGTCCCTTGACCCATTAGC
>CAJUTJ010000004.1 GCA_910589655.1 uncultured Acetatifactor sp.
GCTCCCTGTCCTACGCTTAAGTCTGACGTTACCGCTTCGACTCCAAGGACTCGGTACAGGCGGTTGGCTAAACCTTACCTGACAGGATTCTCCTGTTTTATATTATCAGCTTACAAAGACAGGCAGAAGTATCTCCGCCTGTCAGTGGAAATCAGCTATGCTGATTTCTCAGCCCGCGCCACATACAAGATATGCTCCCCGTCCTCAAAAGGTTTTCCGGTTACAAGGTTGACTCTCTCAATTGGGTAAATCGGTTCATCCTTTCTATAGAAGTCTTTTTCAGTGATAAATATTACATAAGTATCCGGCAGTTCCTCAAGTTCCTGACCGGAGTGCAGGTTCTCCACATCTATTACACTGGAATGATATCTTGCCCTGTGTGGATCTGCTCCTTTGTCTGCCCTCTGTATTTCCAGATCATATTTTTTCCCTTGTGAGTCCGTTCCATACGCATCCAGACAGATGGAACGTGCTCCTGCCAGTCTTTTCATATCTTTTTGTGTCTCACAGCTTGTAATGATTAAGTCCTGCTTACCTGTGATAATTCGTAATACAAATTCGGCCAATGGGATATTGTCTTTAAAAAGGCACCGCATAAAGTCATCATCAATCGGCCTCAGCAATTGCAGGCGCTTTAAATCTTCCTGATGCTGTTGACTTGTGATTGACAAAGCTTCCACCTTCTTTCCATGAATACATTTCTGCTGTATGCGACTTTATATAAAAATATCCTATCATAAAATTACTCTCTTTTCAATCCATTCACAATTTGGCTTTCTCCATTTTTCCGGTCTGCTGTAACAGATCAGACAGGGCACTGAACCGTTACAAGAATGCACACAAACCGCGAAAAGAATGCGTTTTGGCGCCCGCATGTCTCGCAAAATCGCATAGAGACGCGATTTTGACTTCGCGGGAGGGGCTGTCTGAACTGTTATGGTCTGCTTTCTGCAAAAACGAATGAATAAAACGATTGGGAAATTGTCAGTTGTAATTGCCTGTTTTGCGGTTTCTGTGCAGGCCTTTCTGGTCATGGGGTGAACAGAAACAACATTGGCAGTTCCTTTTGTGATCTACCGTTCATTCACCACCTGAAAAATGTAGAATTTTAATGGTTATGGCGAGAAGCCCCTATTTTAGGGCTTCTCCCGTCCCCAAATAATCATACTACACCATTTTTACACCATTTCCGCTATAGTTGACATTTCTTCCTTAAGCGTTTCATCTAACACATGGCAATATAAATCCATGGTCATCTGCAATGAATTATGCCCTAACAATTTCTGCAGTGTCTTTGGATTCATGCCCTTTGCAATACAATTTGTCGCGAAAGTATGTCTGAGGCAATGAGGCGTGAACCGCTTGAATCCCACATCAGGATACTGCCTGTTAATCTTGTCCACCAGATAATCAATTGATTCCCTGATGTTGGTATTATGAAGCGGATTATTCGTTTTGCTTGTAAATACCAGATTTTCAAGCCCCTGTCTTGGAGCAAAACGACTGCTTACTTTGTCATGCCATTTCTTTTGGACTAGCAGTGTCTCCTTGACCAGCTTAGACATCGGGATATTTCGTTTGCCGGCTTTGGTCTTCGGCGGATGAAACTCATAGATTGCATCTCCCTTGTTTGGTAAATAGCATAATATTTTTGTTACATATATCATGCCATTCCTAAAATCCACACAATCCCATGTTAATCCAGTAATTTCACCTATACGCATTCCAGTATGTAGAGCAACCACAAAAAGCGGATATAACTGGCCATCTTTGGATACGTCTAACAGCAGCCTTATTTCATCTTCTGTAAGAACTCTCTTTTCTTCCTGCTCTCCATTATCTATTTTGGTTTTGGCAGATAATGCCACATTCTTATTCAATAAATCAGATTCCATCGCCCGATTCAGCATATCTACCAACAATGCTTTACAGTCTCTTCTTGAAGCATCTGTCTTCAAATCGTTGAAAGCATCCTGGATTATGACCAGATTCAGGTTTGTGAGTTTCCTCCAACCCAACTTCTCTCGCAGCCGATTGTACTGAATGGTATATGTGTGCTTTGTGGTATCCCTACAGTTCTTTTTACAGGTATCCATCCACATATCAAACCACTCATCCAATGTCACATTGCTGTCTACCACATTTAGTTGCCGTTCATCCTCGTATTGCTCATCTCTAAGTTTTTTCGTAATTTCGTGCATTGTTTTTGCGTATACAGTTTGCCTTTTGCCGAATCTGTTGATAAACCTTGCCTGAAACAGCCCATCTTTGCGTTGACTGATTCCTTTGCCCAGTTCCTTCCCTTTTAAAGATTTACCCATTTTACCTCCTTCCAATGCGGCAAACCAAAAGGGTGGATATACAGAAATAGTATACCACCCCTCTGGTATGGCTTCAATCCTCTTTTCGATTTTATCTGGATTCTCTGTCCAGCCACTTGTCCAGTTTGAATTTATCAGCATACCAACGATTTCCGATTTGTATGCCGAAGCCATTATGGCCTCGGACAAGCTCTCTTGCTTTTGTCTGACCTATCCCCAGATACGTACAAATTTCTTTGATGGTCAAAAGTTTTTTCTCATACATCCTCTGGGATACTTTACTGTTCTCCATAAAATTACGCACCTTTCGATTCTATTCATCTAAGCACACTTTTCTTTTATCTTTACCTCTCTATATTGAGAATATATAATTTACATCAGCAAAGATACGCAACAGCTATTGTACTTTGGTCGCAATTGCACTGGAAACATCCTCTAAAGAAATCCTTGCATCCTGCAAAATATCTACTACCTTTTGCGGTAATTCTTCTACAGAATTGAAAAGAACTGTCCGAGGAAGTTTTGCATCCAATCCATCTACGATTCCCATATCCTGCATCCTGCCAAGAAAGCTGTTTGCTTTCGACCATCCGATTTTAAAGCTTTCGCAAAGCCTATTGCAGGAAACGGAAGTTTGTCCCAAAGTCCACAAAATAACTTTTGCAAATAGTAATTCCCTCCTGCTTGAATCATTCTTACTGCGGCTTGTCATGGTAAATCCCATACCGCTGTCATCAAATTCATCCATTTTCAATCGGATGGCACTTTCAGTAATTTTAAACGAATACCTATTTCTGTTCAGAACCGGACGCTGCTTAAGTGAAACAATATTAGCAGTATATTTTCGCTTAACAATCTTCAGCAAACCTTCTGCCTCATCTTCTGAAATGTATGTTCCTAACAAACGTTCACGCTCGCCATTATGGTAAAAATACATATCGCCTTCACCCTTTAATTTCTCAGCACCACCTTCGCCCAATACTGTCACAGAATTATGCACATTGGAAACCCTAAAAACCAATTTGACCGGGATATCCCCCATATCAATACGCATATTCTGCTTCGTTGGGTTATGAACTGCCAGTATCAGATGAATTTTCGCATGTCGCCCTCTACGCAAAAGTTCCGAAATGGCTTCTGTTAATAATCCTGACTTCCGTTTGTCTTTCATGCTGCCGCTAACAAACGAGCTAAACTCATCAATGACAAAGATAATGCCAGGGAGTTGCTTAAACTCATTCGTATGTTTCATACCTATCCGCCGCTCCATCTCCTCCTTTAAAATAAGAACTACACCAAAAAAAGAGTCACCATCATTAATAACCGGATACGAGAGATGAGACAATCCAGAAAATTGCTGTAAATCCGATGCTCCATCGCCTATTAACAAATTAACTTTCTTAGGCGGATATATACAAACAAGAGTCAGAATCAGACTCTTTAAAGCCACACTCTTTCCAGATCGAGTTGTACCAGCGACCACAGCATGTGGATATTTTGTCAAATCCGAGATAACCATATTCCCCATTGCATCAATTCCTACAGGATGCGCAATCCCCATCTCTTCACAAGCCTCACTATACTCCTGACTTTCCAGAATGTGTCGCCATCCGTTCTTCTTAGGTAACTTTCTCGATGCAACAATATAGACAGCCGTTCCCTCTTCCACAACTTGAAATAGCACAACCTATTGTCTCAATTAATTGAATTACTTAAAGAATTGAATTTATTTGATGAAATTATGCAGCTACACACTGATGATTATGAAAAATTTGTGAAAGGAATGTTGAAATTAGTTAAAACTAGCCATTCCAAAAAATCTTTTTCTTTCCAAAAAGCTATTAGTGTTACATCTCAAAAAAAAGAAAAGCAACAAGGTGATGAAACCCCACCTAAAGAATTGTCCCTCGAATTTTATTTGAGCTGCAAAAATTATGGTCTCGAAAATTTTTTTAAGCAGAATCCTTTCACATCACTCCGTCCTTATCAAATTGAAGATGCAATCAATTTAATTGGACATATTAATAACAGGCATTTAAGGAATGATAGTCCCGATAAGGATAGTGATATTTATAATAACATCAGCAGCTTTACAAATGATTTGTTTGAGTATATCAAAATGTTAAGACGTTGCTCCGACAACACGAAAACTTTTCCATATGAGTTTATTCCCATTCAAAGCAGTGAAATGTCGCAAAAAGTAGAATCTTTGTGCAACTCCTTGCAATCTTCATATATCAACATAACAGCCATAATAGAAGATAGGCTAAATAAACTTCAGGAAGAGCAATTAGCCGCAAATAAAAAGTCATTGAAACAATATTCCTATATAGGAACACTTTTTATTGATACTTAAGTACTTATGAACAATTATCAGTTATACCTTAGCTTTTTCATTACAAAAAACATCAATGTAATTGGATTTTGAAAACCGCTATGAACCACACTTTGCTTGGTTTGAAGCCATTAACTAAAACAGAACTCGTCAAATAGTCTATGTCTTACTGGATTCTTAAGCGCACAATTGGTAGAAATTGTATTATCAGTAATGAGTGGTATGGTGATATATATTCCACCCATATCGCTCAAACCTTTAACCACCCCAATTAAGCTTTAATGCTTTTCATTTCATCCATTCGCTTATCCAGTTTGCGGACTGCCCGCCTCACGTTGCCCTCCTCTTTCAAGACCATACTCAAATCAATAATCATCCTTTTTTCTTGTATTGGCCGTCCCGGTTGCTACACCTTATACATTACAGAAAATGCCGATAAATACGCTATCCACGCAAAAAGCGGATACTTTAAATGGCTGAGTATCCGCTTTTTACATTTTATAATTTACTAATTTCTTCCAGTGTCAAATCTGTTGCCTTTGCAATTTGATCATGGGGCAAATTCATTTCTAAAAGATTCCGCGCAATGCCTATCTTGGCATTCCGATCCGCATTATATAACGCCTGTGCCTCGTCATGCCTTGCCTTCGCACGGAGCCTTTCCTTCTCGCGAAATTCTGACGAAGCGGTAATCGTGTAATAAGCATTGATCGCCTGACTCATAACTGGCACCTCCATCTCCTTAATCTTCTCTAATTCCTCCTCTGTTTCCGCCTTGAACAGCGAAAGCCACAGCAGTAACATGTTATCCTGGCCTACTTCCACCGGCAGCTTGGAAAGTTCATAGAAATGAAACCCCATTTTATCCGACAGCAACGTATGACGTGCGGCTTCCAACGGTTGGAAGAAGGAATGATATTCTTCACAATCAAACAGCGGAAAATCTATAATACTGATAATGATTGTTCGTGGCAGGGCAGAATAACTCTGTCCGGTAAGCAGCGCTGATGAAAATTCCCTCGCCCAGTAATACATAACCCTTTCCGGATAGTCCCCCTCATTGCAAACCTGTACCTCCAAGTCCACACGCTGGCCGTTCACGGTCATATTGATATCCAACCTGCAGAATTTGTCCCCCAGATTCTCTTCTTCCTGTTTCACGAACTACCGTTCGCTGCACACCTGAAAAATGTAGAACTTCAAATAATAGCTCTGATCCGCAGCCCATAGAATAGGATGGTCACATGCTTGGGTACGGAATTCCACCTGACGCAGGCGTTTGTGGGCGCCGGATGCCGCCTCCCTGACAGTCTTGGCAAAAAGCTCCGGATCCATAAAGTGGGAGCAGGAACAAGTGACCAGAAAACCGCCGTCGCGAACCAGCTTCAACCCTCGCAGATTAATCTCCCGGTAGCCTTTCACGGCATTTTTCACGGAATTTCTCGATTTAGTAAAGGCGGGAGGATCCAGAATTACCACATCAAAGCTCTCCCCCTCAGCCTCCAGCTTAGGCAGAAGCTCAAACACATCCGCGCACTGAAACTTTACTTTGTCTTCCAGACGGTTCAGCCTTGCATTTTCCGCCGCCTGATCCACCGCCAGCCGGGAAGCGTCCACACCCAGTACTTCGGAAGCCCCGGCAATCCCCGCATTCAGGGCAAAAGAACCCGTATGGGTAAAGCAGTCCAGCACTTTTTTGCCTTTACAGATACTGTGGATGGCTTTACGGTTGTTTTTCTGATCCAAGAAAAATCCCGTTTTCTGTCCGTCCTCCACATCCACCACATATTTTACACCGTTTTCCACAATCTCCACCTTAGTGTCAAAGGGTTCCCCGATAAAGCCTTTGCTGCGCTCCATTCCCTCTTGAAGGCGAACCTTTGCGTCGCTTCTCTCATAGACTCCGCGGATGAAAATATTGTCTTCCGCCAGAACCTTTATCAATTTTTCCACAATGATATGTTTCCATTTGTCAATCCCCAGAGCCAGAGATTCCACTACAAGCACATCGGAAAACTTGTCCACCACAATTCCCGGCAGAAAATCCGCCTCTCCGAAAATGATACGGCAGCTGGAAGTGTCTATAGTCTGCTTTCTATATTCCCAAGCATCCCGCACACGCCGTTCCATAAAATCCTCGTCTATAGTTACGTCCTTTTTGCGAGAGAGAAGTCGGATCGTGATTTTGGAATTGGTGTTAATGTAACCGCATCCCATACGATATCCGTCAAAGTCATGTACTTCCACAATGTCACCGTTCTCAAAGTTCCCCACAACGGATTCAATTTCATTGTCATACACCCACATGCCGCCTGTCTTCAAAGTACGGCCTTCCCCCTTTTTTAACGTCACAATCGTCTGATCCATATTACCCTTACCTTTCCGCGGCATAAGCAATCATTTATATAGGCAGAAATCCTGCATCTCCTTCACAAAGCCGCTGTTTTTCAATGCCTCTGCCGCCTCCGCCGGATACTCCTTCATCACAATGCGTTTTCTGCCTGCAAAGAGTTTTCCCCGCTTAAATTCCTCCGCAAACAATGTTAAAATCTCTTCCTGCCCATGGCTTTCAAAAGCACGATACACTTTACCTTGTCTCTCAAACACCGCCGCCGGAAGACCGCCGCGAAAGGCGACTACCGTCCCCGGCACATTGAGAAAGGCTCTGCCTTCTTCATGGGGAAACAGCTTCCCCCATGGCTGCACAGGATCGGCGGCATTCAGCAAAACAATCTCTCCTTGGATGCCTGCGGAGCCGGACAGCTCTCCGGAAAAAGCTTTAGAGAATACCGGAAAGGATTCGGGATGCAGAAGAGAATGGGTCACACTCTCGAAATCCTTCCTGCGTATAAACTGCGCCCCCGACAATCCTTTTACAAAATATCCCCGCCTTACCTGCCCCGTATATTCTTGGATACGCAGAAGGTTCAGCGCCTCCAGCCATGATACATTACAGGCTGCCGCCGTCTCCCTGCACAAGACCGGATATCGGTCAAAGCATTTGTCCATCCGCTCCTGAACCGTCAGGGCGCGCAGCGGCCGGACCAAATCAAACCGTCCTGCCTGCAGTGCCTTCACTCTGGCATTTACCCGCTGTCTCGCCGAAGCTTTCTGCAGCTTCTCCCTGTTCAGCCATTGACGCACCGGAACAAAGCTGTCCGCACACACGATTCCCTTTCCCAATAAGGAAAGCAACGTCTCATAGGGTGATTCTCCTGACAGGACATGATTTAATGCCTGTATAAAGCTGGCACCCCGCTTTAATAATGTCTCCGCCAAAAGCGTTTCCTTCTCCGACAAAGTATCCCATGGTATTTCCGGTTCTTTCTCCCAGTCGATATCCTCCCCAGAGTCAAAGCACAATTTTCCACCCTCTTCCATATGCCAAAAATACTCTCCTCCGGCAAGAAAAGAATCCAATAAATTTTCCCTGTAATTCCGCACTCTGACAGGCAGAATCAGCTCTTCCCACGCAGCCGCCGGAAAGGCCGCGCCGGCGAAAGAAGCAATGGCCGTCTTTAGGCATTCTTCCGGCGGAGCCGAGCTTCCGATGCGTGACAGCAACAGCGCCGCATAATTCTCCGGCGGACAGGTTGCTATTTCTTCTCTGCGGTTTTTCAGTGTCTGCAGTCTGGCACGTTTATATAACTGTGCATGATAATAAACAAATTTGTCGAAAGATTCCTCATCTTGTGAAATCCTTGTCTGCGGCCTGCCTGATTTATCTGTTTCCGCTCTTTCTTCCTGCTTAACGGCCTCTCCGTTTTGGCAGAGAGTTTCCAGTATCCTCCGGGCAGTCACTTCTTCCCATCCATACCGCAGCGCCACATTGTATGCCGTGGAGCCGCCCCGGTAACGGAGCATCCGGCGGACGATTCCGACCGCCTGCTCCCCCTCGGGCCGTTCTGCCGCCTGCCGATACTCCTCCTGTTGCTCTGCTGCAATCCAAAGACCGGACTCCAGATATACCGCCCTGCCTTCCTCCGCCAGCCTCTCCAGCCATTCCACGGGAACCTCTAATTCTCCCGCGGCCAGATCTCCTTCCGCCATAAGCAGAGAATGAAGCTGCCTTTCGTCCTCGGGAAGCTTTCTTCTCTCCTGCACCATGGAAAGCTCCGCCGCTCCCGGTCGAACCAGCTCTTTCTCCCCTTTTAACGCTTCCTCCACCGCCGCATGTATTCCTCTGGATGTAGGCGTGTAGTCATACATCTCCGCCGCTTCCTGCGCCCACTGCAAGGGCAGTGACATAGGCGAAGCCGTATCCGTATATACTTCCCGCACTGCAATTTCCCCGGCATGGATTTTCTCCAATATCTCTCTGACCCCCGCCGCATCCCAGAGCTGGTTCATACATTCCTGTCTGGTTTCGCGAATCAGGGGATGCGCCTTCTCCCTCACCACCTGATCCAGCATTTCCGCACTTCTCAGCCGCTGCATCCACAGGGGCTGGCGTCCGTTTCTGCGGACTCCCATCATCAGCGCTCTGCCACTGTTATACCGAAACGCAATATTGAAAAGCGGAGCGGCGGGAAGCAACGCGGATAAAACCGCCTCCGATGTTTCCGCACTGATTCTGTACAGCAATCCCTCGGGTATGGCTTCAGCCCCGTAAGAATAAAGCAGAAAGCCGTCCTCCTCATCCACGCTTCCCACATTGATTCCCAAAGTTTCCTTAGCCGTCTGCTGTGCCAAAAGAGCCAATGGGCTGTTGATTTGTTTTCCGAAAACGGAATGAATCATCAGCTGGCTGTTTCCCGACCTGTCCCGGAAATGCTCCGCAATGATCGTCCTGTCGTCGGGCAATCCGCCTGTGGCTGCCATCTGCCTTCTCAAATATTCGGCAGAAAGCTTGGCCGCCGATTCATCCAATCCCAGTGCGTTCAGGGCGTTGATCAGCTGCCCGTCGGCTTCTGCCTCCGAAAGCCCTCTCAGAATCCTGCCGAAGGCCGTTCCGGTCTTTAGATTCCTCCCTTTCAGTTCTCCTTTCCAGAAGGGGAGTCGGGCGCCCTCCACGGGAGCCTGCGTCACCGTCACGGTATCTCTGCCGATATTTGTCACCTTCCATGCGAAGGCGCCGAGAATAAACCTGTCTCCTTTCTGGGTCTCATAGACGAACTCCTCGTCCACCTCACCGATTTTCACACCCTCTTGCGTCCGCACGGTATAAAGCCCCTTATCGGGAATCGTACCTCCCGCGGAGACTGCCAGCATCCTGCTGTACCCGTCCCCTTCCACCCGCTCATGGATTCTGTCATATAAAATACGGGGACGCACCGGCACATCTTTCCTGTGCTCATAATCTCCCGCAAGCATTTCCAGAATCCCTTTTATATCCTCCTTCGTAATCTTCCGGAAAGGCCACGCTCTGGGCAGAAGCTCTAACACCTGATCGATCTCGTAACTCTGAAAGGCCGCCATGGATACCAGATGCTGAGCCAACACATCCAGACAGCCCTCCGGAGGATTGATCTGTTCCACCCTTCCCTCTCTGGCCAGCTGCGCCGTCATGCCGCATAAGACACACTCCGCCGCCGTTCTGGGAAACAGATACATAACACTGGTACGGGACGGATTGTGCCCTGCCCGCCCCAGCCTCTGCATGGTGCCGGAAATTGTGCGGGGGCAGCCCACCTGAAGCACCTGATCGATATCGCCCACATCAATACCCAGTTCCATGGAAGAAGTAGCGCATAAAAGCCGCAGCTTCCCTTCCCGCAAATCTTCCTCCGTCTCCTGCCTCTGTTCTTTCGAAAGGCTTCCGTGATGCACTCGGGCAAAGTCCTCTCCTCCCAATAAATTCACATAGTAGGCCAGCTTCTCCGCATACCGCCGCCCTTCCACAAAGGCTATGACGCTGCGGCTGCCCTGACAATATTGATACACCAGCGCCGCCAGCTCCTGCCAGACGGGGTCTTTCTTCTTGCCCGCATCCGCATAGGGACCCAGTATCTGCAGCCGTACCTTCTTCTCCATAGAAGGCGCCGCTACCGTCACAGGTTCCGGAGCAAGGTACTCGGCCGCCTTATCCAGCGGTGCAATGGTGGCCGATAAGCCGATCCGCTGAAGATGCCGTTTACACAGCGCATCCAGCCGTGCAAGGGAAAACATTAAGTGGGCTCCCCGTTTCGTGTCAATCAACGCGTGAAGTTCATCTATAATCACCGCTTTGGCCGTACAAAGTACATTCTGTCCCGTCTTGGAAGTGAGCATGAGATACAGGGATTCGGGCGTAATAATGAGGATATGGGGAGGCTTTCGCACCATCTGTTGTCTCTCCCGCTGGGTGGTATCCCCGGTTCGGACTGCCACCGATATCAGCTCCTTCCCGCCGATTCCCTCCAAAGGCCTTTTCAGGTTCTCACGGATATCTGCAGCCAGAGACTTCAAGGGCGATACATAGATTAACTGCAGTTCCCCTTTTAAGTTTCCCTCTGCCGCCAAGCTTTTCAATCTGTCCAAAAAAACCAAAAAAGCGGAAAGTGTCTTCCCCGTTCCGGTAGGCGCGGATACCAGCACATGCCCGCCTGCAGCGATGGCAGGCCATGATGCCTCCTGAACCGGCGTGGGACTGCCCAGCTTGTCCAGAAACCATTCTCTTGTTTGTTTGTCAAATAATTGCAGACAGTCCTCCATTCCAGCCTCCAAAATATATTTTTTAGTTCGCACCGACTTGCGGATACCATTGTATACAGCGGTGCAGCAATACAAAACTCTGTCCGAACCGGCGCACCGAAGAAACTTTTCACTTCAGCCAAAAAACTTTTTCTTTTATCTTATTCGTTTTCTACTTGACAATCAATCTATTTTTATATATTATTTTAATGTTAAATGACGGTTTTTTTTCGATTTGTTTTCTGTTAAGGGGAAATATGCTGTCACGAATCTAATATCGGCGTGTGGCTCAGCTTGGTAGAGCGCTACGTTCGGGACGTAGAAGTCGCAGGTTCAAATCCTGTCACGCCGATTTTTCCTTGAAAATACGAGCTTTTTTGAAAGCTCGTATTTTTTGCTGTCATTTTTTTGATGAAGATTTAGACGTGGGAAAGATTTTCGGACTGAAAAAGGGGAGTGTGCCAAGGATTGAAAAAAAGTACGTTCCAACAAAGTTCCAACAAAACGTAAGATAATGTATGCCATAGAGTTTTAAAAAGGTTCCGGGGGTCGTCTGGAGAACGTAGATTACAAATCTCCAGACTATGTATGCCGTCAGAGAGGAAAGAACGGTTGTGACAAGAGTCAATTGAAAGGCGGTTGATACCTCCATGTAAAGATTGTACATGATGTCCATATGCTCTGGGATCTTCCGTGTTTGTTTAAAGCATTTACGGCGGCATTCTTTGCAAAGAAAAACAAATGAACATTGGCAAGGGTCACAGGCAACGCATAAGGAGGGATGTACCCCAAAGGTAAAAACGGACGTATATGTTTTTTTAGGTGCATGCACTTTTTTCGGGACACAGAGGCCGCGTGTTCGAATCACATCTCGTCGCTTTTCCTTTATATAGATTTTTTTCATGACGTACTGCGCATTTCATATTCAACATATGATCGGCTGTGGGTATCAAACTTCTGTCCCTCGAAAAGCCCTAATGCCGTATTTCTGATCTTTACCCTGACAGTCTGTTTTCCCGATTTCACATATTCGGCGGGAATACGATATCTGTACGGCTTCCATGCGCAAGGATCTGTCTCGTATTCTCCTATTTCTATCCGAATGGAATCGGAAACCATGTCTCCCGTTAAATCTATCGTCAGAAATTCACCGTCACATTCCGGCAAATCTATTTCTCTCTCAATGACAAGCTCTCCACAGTAAAACGGCAGTCCCAGAGAAGCCATATCCGCCACATCTCCTTTCTTCCCCGCAGCGGCAAGCGACCACATTCCGTCCTCCTTATACACACCAAAGTCTCCGAATAAATATAAAGGATTACGAAATCCGCCGAAGGACTCCCCACTCTTTACACGGACGGAGATAAGGTTAACACCTTCTTTTAAGTATGCCCCGATATTCGATGCCGGTTTCGAGTCCATAAACATTCCCGAAGATAGTTTGCCTGTAGTAAATCCTGCTTTGTCTATCTTGCAGTCGTTGACCTCTATTTCCCAATTTCCACGGAAAGTACCAGATTCCATCGCCAGATATATTTCGGGACGCGCCGTACCGGAATCGTCCCATAATCCCTTGCACAGGAATTTTTTTTCACACAAGATCTCCACTTCCGGAAATTTCAGCTCCTTGGGGCATCCGAAATAGCTTGCCTGAGTAACGGGAAGAGAGAACCCACCCGCTTCCATTTGGTCAATCAACGGAGCAGTCTCAAGGAAAGCCGACTGTCCGTCCGGCAGGAATACATCCCACCAGCCAAGCCGCAAAGCATTCATACCTTCTGTGTGGAAATTCCAGATACCTTCCATATTTATCCGAACCGGATGACTGCCCGCCGGCTCTTCCTCACCAAACAATACTTCTCCGAATTCTCTGTCTTCCAGACAATACACTTTTGCGTCAAACGCACCCATCTTAACCGTATGTGAACGGCCGCCCCCGTCTATACGAAGCTCCCTGTCTGCCGGACTGCTGTTTACCAGAAAAACCACCTTGCGGTTCTCGCTGTCCCGCCCAAAAAAATGGGGAATCCCGTCCGCCCCGAGACCGTCCAGAGGCTCGATACTATTTCCGACAAAAAGTTTTTCCTTTAACCACTTTACCGCGTCATTCTCACAGGCAGCAAAAAAATGTCCCTCCTCCTCTTTGGAATCTGAAAGGATATCATCCAAAAACAGACGGTGCACCTGTTCTCCGTCTATCCCAAAAAGGCGCGGCAGATCCGGCGTCGTTTTGTTGTCGTTGGTTACAGATTTATAGGGGACGCAGGAGACAGCGCACACATTCCCTCCCCGCTCCATATACTCTTTCAGTTTTTTACACGCAGCCTCCTCAACATTCGTCATGGGCGGCAGAAGAACACACCCATAGTATTCTCCGTTTACCATATACCGTGTCCCACCTGATTCTACCGCTACTTCTCCTTCGGCAAAGAGTTCCGGATCTATAATATAATAGTCCAGCCCCGCGCTCATAAGATTTGTCTGAAGGTCGGCAAAAGCATCTTTCAGCTTTTTTGCCTCCTGCGGCTCCGCAGTCCATGTGGAAGTGACCGGATCCAACACCAGAAGCCTTACGTCTCTTTTAACGAATCGGAGAATCTTTCCCAATCGCTTCGCATATTCGGTAATACATCCGGCGTCCTCCCACCACGGCATCTGAAAAAATGCAGATGGCGGGGCATCGTGTTTCTTAAGCCCGTCAGCGGTATAAAAGAATCCGTGGATAACAAACCAGTCTATACCAAGTATTCCCAGCCAATCGAATATCCATTTCATATCCTGCATCGTCATGCCCCAGCCTATACTGTGACCAATCTCACACAACGCGGCAGGTTTTCCGTAGAAATGAGCGGCGGACGCGGCGATTTTACCGTTGGCACGATACTTACCCTGTATCATAAGCGGAATGTCCCCGGCCTTTTGATGTCCGGCATCTATCCCCGGTACATGAACATATTTTAATTGTTTGCTTCGCATAATCGGTTTTTCACCTATATATAACAGGCCGTTACGGCTGCACCATTCAAAAATTTGCCTATCATAGGCATCTATAAACGCATCCGTGGCAGTACACCAATAAGCGTACCTTACCTTCGCCGAAACATCGCCTAAATCCTCCCAAAGAGCCGGAAGACAGCTCACCAGATCTATCCCGAATCGGTCTTTTACCATGTTCGGAAGAAGAGGCGACCATGGCTGGCTGTCCGGAAAAGCCGTGGTTTCGTCTGTAAAAAAACCCTTAACCGTCTTTCCGAATTCTTCTCCGATTTCTTTCTTGTATCGTTCATGGGTCATCTCTATAAAATACTTTATGGCTTTCGGATTTAAGGTGTCTATAAAATTCCCGAAATATTTGAAGTGGTCTAACACTGCTTCCGTGACTAGATATACCCTCCATTGGCTGTCCGGCTCGTCCGATGGAGCGTTCCAGACCAGCGTCTTTGCCGGATGTCCGGTGAAATAGCGTTTTTTGTTATAATGAGTCAAACCACTATACTGGAATACTTCCTCTTCATAGGATGTTCCCACATATTCCCGCAAGTCAATGAATTCGTTTAAATTAATTTTTCCTCTATCTATACGATATGCTCTGGCAAGAAGCAGCCTGCCCCAAGGAGCGCTTAACTTAATACTTTCACCGCTCATAACCTGACAGACACTTTTCCTCAGTCTCCTGCATAAATATTCCGAATGCTCCAGCACCACTTCACCGGCGCAAATGCCGCTGGGATATGGATATTCATCATAAATCCATACCTCCATGCCATTATCCCGAGCAGTACGTACTGCAAGTTTTACCCTGTCGAAGAACTCTCTCGACATATACGGGATTTCCATTCCCTGACGGGGATGGATCATGAATCCCGGCACTCCTTTGTCTTTCATCTCCAGAATCTGGCGAACTATTTCTCCTTTGTCCATTTCCCCGTTCCAGAACCAGAACGGCTGCATACCCAGCTTAAGCTCATTCTCTGTCATGACACATCCCCCTTTGCATTTTGGCAGCCTCTCGAAATCTCCCCTGCACCCGCTTTAGAACATGTATGAAAAGTCATTCCCCGTTTTGCACGCCCGACAAAACACATTTTCAAACACGCTCTGGCGGTTGGAATTTCAAAAATTTATACGGCTTTTACAATTATCCCTTAACGGCTCCCAGCATGACACCTTTTTCAAAAAATTTCTGCAGCAAGGGATAGATGCACATAATGGGAACCGTGCTCACTACGATCAGGGAATACTTTAACAGCTGTACCGCCTGAGGATTGTCAGCGCTGCCCACATCTGTAAGCATATCATTATTCAACCCCTCTATCAAGATATTCCGCAAAACAAGCTGCAATGGGAATTTACCGGCGGAACGCAGGTAGATCGAGGCGTTAAACCATGCATTCCAGTGAGCAACGCCGTAATAGAGAACCATAACGGCCAGCGTTGCCTTGACCAACGGAAGCATAACCTGTAAAAGGATTTGCCTATGCCCCGCACCGTCCATCTCCGCCGCCTCCGAAAGGCTTTCCGGCACGGCCATAAAAGCGCTTCTCATAATGAGCAGATTGCTGGTGGTGACAGCGCCCGGTATGATTAGCGACCAGATCGAGTCTATCATCCCCAGATCAGAAACATTTAAGTAGGAAGGAATCATACCCCCATTAAAATACATGGTAATGATAATCAGAATGGTGAACGGTTTTCTCAGCATAAGTTTTCTCAATGAAATAACATATGCTCCAATTACGGTCAAAACCATGTTAAAGCACAAGCCTACAGCCAAAACGATAAGGGTATTGCGATAGCCGCTCAGCACAAGCTTATTACTGAAAACCATACGATAACCGTCCAGCGTGAATTCTTTAAGCGGAAAGAGAAGCATCCCGTCATGTGAAATCAGTTTCACCGGATCACTAAATGATGCAATGACCACATAGTATAACGGATACAGGCAGGCAAACCCTGCCAGACTCAGAAAAATATAATTAAATACCGTAAAAAATATATAACCTTTGCTTTTATATCTCATAATAATCCCCCATGCCGCTTTAGCGGCTCAAATAGATGTGAAAAACGCTGTCTTTCGCGTTTTTCTAACTGCTTCAGCAGTTTGGGAAACTTAATACTTCTTAGGCAGTGTCTTTTGCTGCCTTAGAAGTATTTTTCACACTTCCAAACATGCCGCCATCGGCGGCACAAACAATCAATGAATCTTCATTCCGTTCACACTTCCTCCATGCCAAAGCTCATTTTGTGCATATTACCACAATCCCATATCAATGGTCTTTCTGGAAATCTTATTTGCTATAAGCACAAGCATGAAATTAATCACAGAATTAAATAATCCTACTGCCGTGCTGAATCCCCAGTTGTACTCCAACAATCCTTTCCTATATACAAAAGAAGAAATGACATCTGCAGTGGAATATATCTCCTCGTTATACAAAAGGATAATCTTTTCATGGCCTATGCTCATTATCTGCCCTATCCTCAAAATCAGGAGCATAATGATAGTAGGCATGAGTCCCGGAAGCGTCACATGCCACATCTGCTTCCATTTCCCCGCCCCGTCAATTCTGGCCGCTTCATATAATCCCTGATCAATACCGGATAAGGCCGACATATATATGATGGCATTCCATCCTACAGTCTGCCATAGGCCGGAAAAAACATAGATGGGTACAAAAAAACTCTCCATGGACAAAAGTGAATATGTACCATCCACAATACCAAAGGTCTTCAAAAAGCTGGTGACAATCCCCTTGTCGGCCACAAAGAGACGGAGCATGCTGCATATAACCACAAGAGAAATAAAATGCGGCATGTAAGAAAGTGTTTGTATGGTTCTTTTGAACTTCGTACTCCTGACCTCGTTGAGAAGAAGCGCTAATATTATCGGAGCCGGAAACGTCACCAGCAGCGTACTGAAACTGATTACCAATGTATTCTTCAGGACACGGATAAAATAAAAGGACTCGAAAAAGGATATAAAATGCCCGAAACCGTAATCGGAAGTCCACGGGCTTTCCCAGACTCCCCTTGCCGGCGTAAAATCCTTAAATGCCACAAGAATACCGTACATAGGTTTATACGCAAACAGAATATAGTACAGCGCCACAGGAAGGAACAGCAGATAGGCTCCGTAGTTTCTCCGGAAATCCTTTTTGAAACGAATTCCGAAGGATTGTTTTCTAAGCGGCTGTTTTTCTGCCTGTTGTATTTTTTCAGTTTTATTCATATATGTACCCCTCTTTGTGCATACCGATAAATATTCTTCACAATAAACTTCTATTTCCGGAATTTATTGTATACCGAATACCACGAGCTTTAACACATGATTTTTCTCTGCAATTCATTGTAATATATCTGCTATAACCACCGCCGGCCATAGCCGGACAGGCACCCGGTCGGATCCCCGCCCCGCCGTCCGGCAGCATGCTACCTAGCGTAATATTCATCCGTAGCTGTCTGGATAATCTCAATCAGACGGCTTACGCCCATAGATTCCAAAGTTGCAAGGTATTCATCGAAATTATCAAGCGACTCCGTACCGCGCACAAATTTAATCGTCATTTCGTTGACATATGTCTTAATGTCACTCCTCAGGCTGCTGTATTCCGACAGATCCTCTTGCGCAATAGCAATTTTAGGCAGAAAATACTCTTCCACAGTGGTATCATCCCATCTGTCCCATGCTACAAGCTGTTCCGGCATAGATGCCGACTGGAGCTTCTGCCGCAAATCCTGCACGAAGGGGCCGTTGTCCCAAGAAAGCGTATATTCAGACATTGCCTTCTTTACGGTCAGTCCATCCGGATTGTTCATAATATATTCCGTATACTGTGGTTCCCCGTTTACCATCTCATAGCTCTCGCCTTCTATTCCGAAAACATAAAGCATATGCCCCTCATCTGTATAACCGTAGTTTAGGAATTGAGCTGCCAGTTCTTTGTTCTCACAACTGTTTGTAATAACTGCCGTCTTTCCGATGACATCTGTCTTATAGAAACCGTAAAGGGATTTGTCCCCATCGTTTTCTACCAGATTGTGGAGACCTGCCAAACTGTAGCCCTCTACGTCCCGATTAGTCTGCAGCCAAGTCCCGATGCCTCCTCCAAGTGCGCCTGTGGAAACGCCGGAAGTGCCTGAAAGCATGTTTGCCGTAACGGTAGCCGCATCATTTGTGGAAAAGTTGGCATCAAGCAGCCCTTCCCTATATAACTGGTTCAAATACGCAAGCACCTCTTTATACTCTTTTTCCGCATAACCGATATGCACCGTCCCATCTTTTTGATAAACATCTCTGGTGACAAGTCCAAAGGGCGATGTAACCGTACCGTAGTCCAGAAGCTCCTCTAAGTTTTTAGAGGTAAATGTCATAGGGATTTCCACATTCAGTTCACTTTTGAACCTTGAAAGCATATCATGGAATTCTTCCGCCGTATCGATCTGAGCTACATCAAGGCCTAACTGCCCGCACCAGTCATCCCGCACTGTCAGTCCATACCCTGTTTTAATCTTGTCGTCGCCCATTATAAAGGTAAATCCAAATACTTGATTTTGTTGATTGGTACTTCCTTTCATAATATTTTCGTCACTGTTAAGCACTTCCCAGTAGTCAGGAGCATTTTGCTGTAAAAATTCCGCATCCATAGGGAAAATTACGCCATCCTCTATTGCCTTGATTTCTCCACCGCTGTAATTGTTTTGAAAATTAAACAGGATAATGTCCGGCAGGTCGGGAGACGCAAGCAGCAGATTCATGGCTTTATTATCCGCTACATGTATCATCTCAAGCTCCACACCTGTTTTTTCCTGAACTGCCGTACCGATAGGGAGATCCGTCCAAGAATCAAATCTGTCCGACCATTCATTGGCAAGCGCCATTCCAAAGGTAAGCTTCTCCGCCCCTGCAATCGGATAAGTAACGGATGCGTCGGCAGCCGACGCCGGCGCCACTTCTGACGATGCAGGCAAAGTGCTCTCCTTATTATCCGCAACAGTGCTTCCCTGAGGCTCTGAAGATGTTATATTCCCACCGCCCCCACAAGCCGCAAGTCCGGCTGTCATTCCGGTTACAATAGTTAAAGCCATGCACTTCCTGATTCTCTTTTTCATATGATATCCTCCTTTTTGTTATGACAGTCTCCCGGGATTCTTTCCGGCATGTTTTTACGGCAAGCTTTCCGGGATTCTGTTTCCGGGAATCTGCATCCCTTGCGCCGCCGGTTTTTGTTCGGTACGGCAGTTTGCTGTGTCTGATGCCATTATATAAAACCAAACCTGCCATGGTAAGTGACAGTATCCTTTCCAAACGGACAAAAAACGGCACATATAGATTTAACATAGATTTTGTCCTCTCTTCCTTTTTATTGTCCTAGACTTATATTTTCCCCTTTGTTATAATAATTAACAGATAAAACGCAAGCCCGACTGGCTTGCGTTTTCAGCACAAGATGACGCTTGTGCGCGAATCTGACTTTGGTATTGCGCGTCTGCGCCAAATTTCACACTCTGCGAAGCAGAGCTTCTTCACACGAAAAACTTGCAGCACTTCATTGATTGTTTGTGCCGCCATTGACGGAATATCTGAAAGGTTGAATAAAAATGCGTATTCAACTATTAATCTGAGTGCGCGCCGCAGCGTGCAGATGGGGACAATAATGAAGAAAGAAGCAGAAAAAAGCATACCTGCCGGAACAGTCCTTGTGCGGTGGATCATGACTTGTATCATTATCCTGCTGATTCCCGTCATAAGCATCATTATCAATTTTCTTATAAGCCGCAGGATCATCAACAAACATGTTCAGGACAGCCATGGGGTAATCGTGTCTTCGCTTCAGGAAGACATTGATGACAAACTGCGCAGCATAAACAATTTAAGTTATCTGCTTATACTTGACAATAACTTTTTAAAGCTGCCTGAGAGCGCCAACGACCACGAATTTTTCCAACGGGCGCAAACATGCTATGACGTGTTGAGCAACTATCGGTATATCCATAACGATATGGGAATTATGCTTTACTATCCGTCCAGAGACTACATCGTTACGGGAGGTGTGTCCAACTCCTCCGTTTCCATATATAAGTCCATGCTCTACTCATACCGCGGTGATATGCCCTCCTACGAGGAATGGATGTCCGTAATAGCGGGCGACTACACAAAATCCCGCTATTTTATAGACGACTACAGCAATTACGATATTGTCGGCTCCCCGTCTTTTGTCTTTGCCTGTACCAATCCATTTGTAAACAGGCAGGAACTGAACTATAATATATTAGTCACTACCGGCAGTCGTTTTATAGAAACATCCATGAAAGATCTGGCGCAGCATACCTTTTTCATATGTGACCACGAAGGAAATGTGCTCTACCGTTTTGGAGATTCCCTTGAAGATGTTATGACCATTCCCCCCGATGCTTTGGGCGGGAATACCACTATAAACCTCTCTAACCGGAATTATTTCAGCAGCAGCAGCCCGTCAAATGTCACGGACTGGCACTATGTGCTCTGTACCCCGTCCTCCTTGTACTTAAAAGACTCCGCCACTATGCTTAAAATAACTTTTATCAGTACATTTGCCGCGCTGGTAATGGGCGTTTTAGTGATTATTTTTACCCAATACCGCAATTACAAACCGGTAAAACGGCTTGTAGAATCGATACCTGCCACCATCAAAGAGAAAAAGAACAACGAATTTATGCAGCTTGAAGCTTATCAGGAGGAGATGCACAGGCTGAATCGTTCCATACAGAGCCGCTTGGACGACATGTCCCAGAATATTCAGAAAATGTTTTTTTACGCCAAACTGAAAGGCATTCGGCTGCATACGAGAGAGCAGGACATTTTAAGCACTATGTCCCTTGATTTTTCCGATAAGCATTTCTGCATTGTGTCCATCTATATTAGAAGCGAAAGCTTTTCACCGGACGATACATTAAGGAATCAGGAACTGCTGCACTTCTGCATAGACAATGTGGCAAGAGATATTCTGGATGACCATTTCCCCTATGAGCATATACTGGACGAATTTTTCCATGTATTTTTCTTTATAATGAATGAGGAACAGCGAAAGGAATGGGAACGCTCCGGCGAAGAATATCTGCGCCGCCTGAATGAATTTTTCCTCTGCCATTTTCACTTACAGTTATATATTATACTGAGCTCTGTTTATAACGACATTGAAAGCACACCCGACCACTACGCGGATGTAGTCTCTTCCATAGAAGATTGCTGTGTGAAAAACAGTTCCGGTATACTTGCCGCATCCAGCCACTCCCGGAATCTTCCCATGGAACGGTTTAGCCGCAGCAGATATGTGGCCGCGATACATCAGGCGATATTCCGACGGGATTTGGCAAGGGCAAGGGAAGCCGTTCGAGACTATACCGAGCAACTAAAGGCGACCCATGCCGCAGATATTATAGTCTGCTACAATATATGTTCTATGATCTCCTCCATTCTTATGGATACCGAAGATTATATCAGCCAAACTACTAAAGAGGCTCTTAAAGTCTGCCTCTCCGATTCGTTTTATCCGGAGAATGTGGCACAATGTGAGGACAGGATGAATCAGGTGCTGGCCTGCCTGTGCAATGTCGGGGAGACACATCCGTCGGACGCGGCGGACAGAGAGTCTCTGCTGATTAAGAAAACCAAAAATTACATAGACAGTTTCCACACAGACATGAGCCTGAACGTAACGGCTGTAGCTGACGCAATGGCTCTCTCCCCTAATTATATCTCTAAAATATTTAAAAATCATACAGGGCAGAGCTTGCTCACATACATAAACCAAGTGCGGATCAAACATGCAAAGGAGCTGCTTGCGTCCACAAACATAAATGTAGACGAAATTGCCGCTATGGCGGGCTTCTCGAATTCCCGGTCATTTCGGCGTAATTTCCAGAGTTTAACAGGAATTACAGCAACGGATTACCGCCGCAAAGCGCAGTCTAATGTATAGAATTATTACGGCCATGCCTTATTTTGTAACATTTTTATAAATAGGAAACCAAAAAGGAGGATAAACCATGACCCAAAAACCAAACGTTATCTTTTTCTTCACCGACCAGCAGCGATATGACACCACCGGAGCCGCCGGCAATCCTTGCGGACTAACGCCTGTTTTCGACTCTATGGCTTCCGACGGAACCTACGCCCAATATGCCTTTTCTCCCCAGCCGGTCTGCGGTCCTGCCAGAGCAGCACTGCAAACCGGCAAATACGCCACCACTACCGGAAATTATAAAAATGCGGTGGTTCTGCCAAAAGAACACCGTACCATGGCGGACTACTTTAACGATGCGGGATACGACACGGGGTATATCGGGAAATGGCATTTGGCAGAAGGCCGAACTGCCGTGCCGAAAGAGCAGCGCGGCGGCTATCAATGGTGGCTGGGAGCCAATTCTCTTGAGCACACCTCCACCGCTTATGACACTACCGTTTATGACAATGACAACAATCCGGTAAAGCTTCCCGGTTATAGGGTGGATGCCCTTACAGATGCGGCCATACGCTTTATCGACAACAGGCAGAATTCCGGAAAACCTTTTTTCCTGTTCCTTTCGTTTCTGGAGCCTCATTTTCAAAATTGCTTTGATGATTTTCCCGCTCCGGATGTCTACAAAAATACTCCGTCCGCTTATATGCCGCCGGATTTAAGCGCACTGCAGGGAACGGCTTGGCAGCATATCGGTGGATACTATGGCATGGTCAAGCGTTTGGACGAAGCACTGGGCAGGATAATAGATGCGTTAAAAAGCCTTAGAATGACAGAAAACACCATTCTGGTGTTTACATCCGACCACGGCTGCCACTTTAAAACAAGAAATGCGGAATACAAGCGATCCTGCCATGAGAGTTCCATCCGCATACCCCTGTCATTCTACGGCGGTCCCTTTACGGGAGGCGGAAAGCTAAGGGAGAAGGTCAGCCTGACCGATCTGGCTCCCACCATCTTGGATGCATGCGGACTGCCCGTGCCGGAAGATATGCAAGGGCGAAGTATTATGCCATATGTGCGCCATGAAAAAAAATACTCCGCCGGCAGCAGGGATATTTTCATTCAGATCAGTGAAAGTCAGGTGGGACGCGCCATTCGAACGGATAGGTGGAAGTACTCCGTAGAGGCGCCTGACAAAGATCCTGTAAAGGACAGTTCCAGTCAGGAATACACGGAAACCTTCCTTTATGATCTGGAACACGATCCCTACGAACTCCACAATCTGATCCACTCCGCCGCCCACGAAAAGGTCTGCCTGACTCTGGCCGAAAAATTGAAAAAGTGTATGAAAGAAGCCGGAGAAGAAGTTCCTGTCATACATCCCGCACCGAAATACAGCATCGGACAGCTCAAAGTATTCGAAGGAGAAGAAAATCTTTGATCACTACCGCACAAGGAGAGTATACCATGGATTACGTCAGCTTACTCATAAAACCCTCTTCGGGTTTCTGCAACATGCATTGCAGCTACTGTTTCTACCGGGATGAAATGTCAAAGCGCATGGAAGCTGTACACTCTTATATGGAATATAGAACTGCCAGCCTTCTGATCAAGCAAACTTTTGATATCCTGAATCCGGGGGGATGGGTAAATTTTAATTTTCAAGGCGGCGAGCCAACCCTGACAGGATTAGATTTTTACCGCTATTTCGTACAACAGGTAAATCAATTCAACAGAAATAATGTGAATGTATTCTATACCTTCCAGACAAACGGTCTCTTGCTGGATAAATTCTGGGCAGATTTCTTTTTGGAAAACCGTTTTCTGGTGGGTATCAGTCTGGACGGCACAAGGGAGCTCCATGATGCCAACAGGAGGGATGTAAAAGGAGCAGGAACATGGGAGCAGGCGATTGCCGGCCTGCGGCTTCTTCAGAAAAAAGGTGTCGATGTAAACGCCCTCTGTGTAGTTACCCGCAAGACTGTCCTGCATCCTACGGAAGCATATCGGAATTTAAAGAGTCTCGGACTTAACTATATCCAGTTTATCCCTTGTTTGGATCCCTTGGGAGAGGAACGCGGAAGCCTGCAGTTTTCTCTTACACCCGGACTATATACCCGATTCCTGTGTCATCTCTTTGATGAATGGTACCATGACTGGGAAACCGGACATTATACAAGCGTAAGAATATTCGATGACTACGTACATCTGGCTATGGGGCTTCCTGCCGGAACATGCGCCGCATTAGGCAGCTGCGGCTCCTATATTGTGGTAGAGAGTGACGGCTCACTTTACCCTTGCGACTTTTACTGCCTTGACAAGTGGAAGATTGGAAAGTTGGGCGAAATCTCACTGGCCGATGCGCAAAAAAGCGAAACCACTGCAAGATTTGTAAGGGAAGGAAGATTATTACCGGACGAATGCGTTTGCTGCCAATGGTTTCGCATTTGCCGTGGCGGATGCAAGCGTGACCGCCACGGAATGCAGGATATTCATAATTATTTTTGTCCGGCTTTCAGAGAATTTTTTTCCTATGCATGGGAACGCATTTTGCACATCGCAGAGGCGGAGAGGCTTCAATCACTCCCCCCTCTTTGAGGATAAAAAAGCTTCTCCCATTCCGAAAATCACAAAAACAGTGGCCACATTCATGGACTGCTGGAAGCTGAACATATTATTGGCCGTATAGCCGAGAAGACAGAACCCGCAGGCACAGACTATAATGTTTCTGCCCTTTCGGCTTATCATCCGCACCATGCCGGACAGCATCATCCCCACATAGCTGACAAACCCCAGAATCCCCGTATTTACCAATACCGTCAGCCATTCGTTATGAGCGTTGGTCAGACGCGCGGAAAGGAAGGTAGAGGTCACTATTTCCCGCAGCCGCGAGCTTCCTCCATGATATATGTATGCTTCCATAGCATCGGGGCCGACGCCTACCAGCTTATGCAGAATGTCCTGTTCCCAAAAGCACAGCGCCCCCGCCTTCCATGTAGCTCCCCTGTTGCTGCCCCATGTGTTGGAAAAAGTAAACAGAGGATTTCCCGAAAGCTCCCCAATGCAGCCCGGACGGAGGGTGTTAGCAGTCAGTAATGCGGTAAAGGTAACGATCAAAAGGATCAGCAGCCCCACACAGACTCTTGCCAAGGTGCGCCATACCTTATCTAAATGGCTTTTCTTTTTTCTATCCACAGCCGCCACGGCGAGCAGCGCAAACGACAGTGCCGTTATAAATAGAGCAATTTCTTTTTTGGTCAAAAGATTCAGGAAAACATCCTCAAAGTCAATGGTTCTGCCGAAAACAGCCTGTATGCCGTAAGTCATCAGGCAGGCAGCGCCAAAAAGCACCATCTCCTGCCAGAAACGGTACATCCTGCCGCTGTCCGAAACCGACAGGCAGAACATTACAGGAATTACAACGGCCATTGCCATGATGCCGCTGTTGCTGCCCTGAGTCACCAAACTGGCAAAACCCAGCAGCACATAAACCATCAGCAAGCACCTTTGCCATGCCTTATAAGACATGCCCTGCCAGAACAAAACCACTCCTGCGAAAAATACGGACACCTGATAGCCGCAGTACCAGTTAATGTTTCCGATTGTGGAGATAAACAGCGGACCATAGTCTCCCATTTTCAACGGATATATTTGAAACCTGTTTAAGTATCCCAGCAGAAAAACCACTGCCGAAACAGGAAAAACCACATAAAACACCCACTTTTTGGGTTTCCAGAACTTAGAGATAAAAAAGTAAATCCCTAATAGCATAAGCTGTAGATACAAGCCCATGTACCAGCCCGAAGCTCCCCATAAGGCATTGCTTTGATAACGGGAAAAGAGATATGACAGCAATAAACTGATGCCATAGGCACAGGCAAATATGTCCGTCACGGAAAAATTCTCTTTGAAAAACGTTTTCCATGAGCTCGATGACTTTTTTGTCCCCCTATACACCGCCAATGTGAATATCAGGTATAACAGCAGCAGAAATATTCCGGCCTTTCCCATATTTACGCTTACCTTGTGAAAAAATACGGACTTATCCGTACCGATATGGGTAAACCCTTCCTGATTGTAAAATGGCATCACTCCTAAAATCATCAGCATATAAAGCGTAACCACGGCATCCAAAACGACTTGAATATATCTTCGGAAGGTGACAGCCACGGCTTCCGTTTGTTTTTTCTTTTTCTTATAATTCCGGCTCATGATACATCCTTTCCTTCAGGCGCCTTTGATTCCATTATGGACAAACCGGCGCTCCTCTTCTTATGATAGTCTACCGTGGATGGTTCGTCAATTTATTTCTCCGCCGTTCCAGACTGATATACGCCTGCTGAATCATAATAAACCCAAGGGGGCCTCCGATGATTCCCCAAAAACCGAACAATTTGATTCCCGCATAAATGGACAGCAGAATAGCGATGGCAGGCACTCCCACTTTCCGCCCGATGAGTCTGGGCTCCAACAGCTCTCTGAGGAAGATGCAGGCGATATAGAGCAGCAGGCAGACGGCCGCCCTTCCGTAATAACCGTAGAACAACTGCTGAATTCCCAGCGGTATCAGCACGATTCCTGTACCGATAAAAGGCAGTGCATCCAATATCCCCGCCAGCAGCCCCCACAACACACCATGCCGGATCCCGCAGATTCCCAGCACCGCCGCCGCCAAAATACCTATAGCGCTCATAATAATCATCTGTGCTTTCACAAATGTGGCGAGATAACGGATAATACCGCAGATAATCTCCAGAAATACATGACATTCCTCCCGGTCTAGTAACTGATTCATAAATTCATCATAATCTTTTGCCAGCAAAATGGCGGCAATCAAAAACGTCACCAAAAATCCCCCCACCGAGGCAAACATTTTGGCGTATTCCAAGGATTGTGACAGCATTCCGGGCAGGAATTCCAGCTGAAAATAATTTATCCCCTCCTGAAGGCGGATGAGGATCATTTGCTCCAGATATTCTCCGTCTATCCCCATTGTCCGCTCCACCAGCCTACAGACTTCGTGGATAATATCGGAAGCCTCCTGCTCCAAGGTATCAAGGCTTGTGACCCAGTTGGGAAGACTTCCCACGATCCAAGAGAACAAGATCCAGACCAGCAGCACTAAAACGGTGCCTGCCAGCAGAAGCAAAATTATGACGCCGATCTGACGATGGAGATGCAGCCGGCTTTGCCACTTCTGCAGAAGGGGACCGAATATGGTGACAAAAATCAATGCCAGCAGCACCGGCGCCGTCAGCGGCGTAATCACCTTTAAGAAAAAAAATACTACTCCCGTCAAAAGGAGCAGTAATCCTAATTTGTTCTCTAATATTTTTCCTACCATGCCGTCTCCTGCCCTATCATACTTTTCTAATCTGTCTCATTCGCTTTCGGCTAAATGGCGCAGGATGAATTTTCCGCCTGTCAGGCGGTGAAGGGAGATCCTGCAGCGTCAGTTTACCTAGACGCAGCCACCGCTACGCCGTCAGAAATCTGCCTTGCAGACCGAAAATTCATTCTGCGCTATTTAGCTGAAAGTAATCTGGTCAGTACATATGAAATAATCATTCTGCGCCAATGTATCAGAAATTAATTATTCGTTGTACTAGTATGATATAAATGGCTCAAAATATGTACCGGAAAATATTTTACCCTGCGGCTTTATGTGAAAATCCATTTTGCGTTTCTTGACAGGATGTTGAAACGAAATGCAAAAAGCGCAAAGAGCCACATTTCGGATTCCCAGCTCCTCCCCTCTTTTCCGAACCGCCTCCTCCGCATATTTAGCGTCCCCCAACAGAGCCATACCCGCGTGGGACATTTGGACGCGGATCTGATGGAAACGCCCCGTATCAATGTGTATTTCCAAAAGGGATAAGTCCGCCTCCTCCGCATATTGCAGCAGACGGTATTGCAAGACTGCCCTTTTCGCATCCGGATAACGGGATATATCCTGTGGAGCCACCGCCACGGCGCGGCCTGTCTTTAACGTATCTTTATACAAGTAATCCACAAGCTCCCCCTGTTCCGCCATGGGTTTTCCACAGATTACCGCAAAATATTGTTTATTCAACGCCCCTTCCTTTAGCTGCAGGGACAAGGCCGCCGCAGACTTTTTTGTCTTGGCAAATACCAGAAGCCCCTCCACAGGCTGATCCAATCGGTGAATAATCCCCAGATAAGAGGACTTTAAATAATTTTTCAGTTCACTTACGGTATCCGCCTGCCCTGCCTTTGCCGTCTGTGTTGCAAGGCCGGCAGGTTTGTGCACCACCAACAGTTCGTTATCCTCATAAATAATCTCTGTTTTCATCCTGTCCTCCAATAAATCATCCGTGCCGCAGTCCCCTCGGGTAATGATTCTTCATCAGTCCTACCGCCAGCTTTCCCCAGCCTATGCCGAATCCGTCCACGCAGATCAGATACCAGCCCTTTTCCCCCTCCGCCGGGAATGTTTCTCCTTTTAAATATGCCGAAACCACTCTCTTATCAAAGCTTCCGTCTTTCCGGCAAGCTCCCTCTTCGTTACTATGAGAATTCTCCTCATAGCAAAGATTCCAAACACGCAATACTTCATCGGGAGAAAGAGCCAGCGCCAGCCCGTGGGAAGGTTCAAAACGATTCTTTTTCAGGGTGCCCACATGAAGCCCCGGACGAAGTACCTTCAACCCTTTCACCGAGGGCATCTCATCGGAAACCATGTAAAGATTGTCCCCGAATCTAAGATAACACATCTTCCGATTCTGTCCGAAGGGAATCTCTTTTTTCCCGAAAACCTCCTGACAAAACATTCTATATTCGCTTAGTTCCTTTTCCGGCACACCTGTCACAAGACCGTTTGCAGCATAACGCCTATAGCCTGCCTCCGGTGCTCCGGGCTTCTCCAGCAAGGCCGCAAAATGCCCCTCACCCTTTATTCTGTGGGGCCAGAGCCGCAGCGTGTCTTCCAGACAGAGCATGTCCCTTGCAGTATCATGATCCGCCAATCCCTTGGACTGTGAAGCGGCAGCCGCAGGACAAGGCTCCCCGGAATGCATCCCTTTTTCCAAATACTCTCTGCTGCCGCTGCAATTCCCTGTCCCGAAGGCTTCCTTCTCAATGGGAACCGTCTCAAACTCCGGCCAGCGCTCTAGGAAACGGCTGACGCTGCCCTCGTTCTCCGCCGGAGCAAAGGTACAGGTGGAATAGACCATCCTCCCTCCGAGCCTAAGCATCCTTGCGGCGCAGTCTAAGATCCCGTCCTGCCGCTTGGCACACATGTCCACGTTCTCCGGGCTCCATTCCTCACAGGCCAGCTCGTTCTTGCGGAACATTCCCTCACCGGAGCAAGGGGCATCCACCAATATTTTATCAAAATACTCCGGGAAAACCTCTGCCAGACGTTCGGGAGTCTCGTTCGTCACATAAGCATTTACAATCCCCATACGTTCCACGTTTTCGGAGAGTATCTTGGCTCTGGAAGCATTGATTTCGTTGCAAAGCAAAAACCCCTCTCCTCTTAACCTTGCCGCAATCTGTGTGCTTTTCCCACCCGGGGCGGCACAGAGATCCAGCACTCGCTCGCCGGGCTGTACCTCCAGAAGCTCCGCCGGAGCCATAGCGCTGGGCTCCTGAATGTAATAGACCCCGGCCTGATGATAGGGGTGCTTTCCGGGCTGGGCCGACGGCTCATAATAATAGCAGTTCTCCGCCCAAGGAACCTTGGTCCCCTCCCTATGGCCCATGGTTTCCGCACCTCCGGACAGCTCCGCGGCATTGCGGCCCTCCGACCTTTGTTTCAATGCGTTCAGCCTCAGCGCCTGAAAAGGTTCCTGCCCATACGCGGCCAAAAAGGAATCATATTCATCGCCCAGCATCCCTTTCATTCTGTCTAAAAATTGTTGTGGAAGCATAGTTCTGCCCTCCTTGTCTGATGTTCCTGCCTCTTTCATGACATAGTATATATAAAATCCGGCAAGAATACAACATCTAACTCCCCTCTGCCGCCGCGCGTCCGTAATATGGATTTTGCCCATTTCGTCATTAAGCTGTAACTTTTTTCTGATATAATTAAGGAGAACAGATTGCGGAAAATTTATATAAAGAAAGGTTAAAACGTATTATGGTTGATTTATATTATATGGAAGACGATCCCAATATTGCAGGTGCCGTAAAGGAATATCTGGAACGGAAAAATTTCAGAGTGACCATATGTGCCACGCTTGCCACGGCAAGACAGGCCTTGGAGGCCCATGTCCCTACATTGGTCCTGCTGGACTGGAATATGCCGGACGGGCATGGGGACGGCCTGTGCCGGTGGATCCGCAGCCGCTGGAAGGACCTGCCTATTATTTTCCTTACCGTCCGGGGGGATTCTGCAGATATCGTATCGGGCTTCCAAAACGGAGCGGACGACTATGTAGTTAAGCCCTTTGCGTTAGATGTATTGCATTCCCGGATATTGGCATTGCTGCGCAGATCCGGCAATGCGGCGGAGCAATATCTCTCCTGTGACGGAATCCGGATGGACTTAAACCGGAGGGCGGTTTTCCGTCATTCGGAGGAAATAGACTTAAGTGCGGCGGAATATGAACTTCTGCTGTATCTGATGCGGAACAAAGGAAAGACTGTAACCAGAGAAAAAATCTTAGCGCAGGTATGGGACGTAAACGGGAATTATGTAAACAACAACACCCTTACCGTCACCATAAAACGGCTCCGGGATAAGCTTTCCCAGCCCCCATGCCTGAAAACGGTCAGAAGTGTGGGATACCGTCTGGAGGATACGATATGAGCGGGTGGAAAAACAGTTTCGTCACTCTGGGATTTGTATTGTCCGTAAGCTTAATTGCCTCTGCGGTCTCCGTTCTGCTTGTCTCCCGTCATTACAGCCGGCTTTCGTTTGACCTGATAAACATTGTCTGCGGGGAAATAGCGGAACAGGATCCGGATGCAAAAAAAGTGATTTCTGCCGCATTAAAGGAATACACCGGCGGAAATGCCGACGGTACGGCAGAAGAGGATATTTTGTCAGCCTTGGGATATCGTATCTCTGATTTTTCGGGTTCCGCTTACGGACAGAATATTTTATATGTGCTATTAGGTTTTTTGGCGGGAATCCTTCTTTTTTGTCTTAACTTTTATGTATCGAAATAAGGCGGAAGCCATGCGGATTCAGGCTTTAGCAGATTATTTGGAACAGGTCAACACCGGTCAGGCAGTCATTCTCTCCGCTTCCGGTGAGGATCATTTTTCCAAACTGGAAGATGAAATATACAAGACGGTGACATTTCTCTATCAGACAAAGGATACGGCCATGCAGGCCAGAAATCATTTTGCGGAAAATCTGTCCAATATTGCACATCAGGTAAAAACACCCATAACGGCCATTTCCCTATCCGTCCAAATGCTGAAGCAGGACATTTCCGGCCAGTCTTCATCCTGTCCCTGCCCGGATTTCAAGTCCGCCGACCGGATACCCCTCCACTACAGTCAGCTGGAACAGATAGAAAAACAGCTTTTGCGCCTGACTCATTTAGAAGAAGCTTTGCTCCTATTATCCCGGATTGATGCCGGGACGCTGCTATTGAAAAAAGATGAGGTAGATGTCTTCACATTGCTTGTTCTGGCGGCAGACAACCTGCAGAAATTATTTGCAGGCTCCGGCGCTTCCGTTGACATACCGGAGCTGGGCGAGATGATGATCTCTGCCGATCTGGACTGGACAATGGAGGCGATTATGAACCTGTTGAAAAATTGTATGGAGCATAGCAAGGGGGGAACCATCCATTGTACCTATGCACAGAATCCTTTATACACGGAAATTCTTATCCGGGATCATGGAGAAGGATTCCCGAAAGAAGATATCCCACACCTTTTCGAGCGGTTCTATCGGGGGCGTAACGCGAAGGACGGCGGCATAGGAATCGGCTTGGCTCTGTCCAAGGAGATAATTGAACGCCAAAACGGGACGATACGGGCAAAAAATATGCCGGAAGGGGGAGCTTGTTTTGAAATCCGTTTCTACAGTCACTGAGTTGTAATTTTCATTTGCTATCCTATTAATGAATGCTGAAAGAATTCTTAGGAGTGTTGGAAAATACCACGAAAAACGCAAATGCAGATCCGGGAATTCCAGAGTATGTTTCAAAAAATCCTCTGACATGCAGCTGAAAGGAGACTACAAAATGGAAATTCTAAAATGTGAGGACGTCAGAAAAGTATATGGCGACCGCAGCAATCAAGCAGTGGCGCTGGACGGGATTAACCTGTCGGTAAGCAAGGGGGAATTTGTGGCCATTATCGGGGCATCCGGATCGGGCAAATCTACCTTGCTGCATATTCTCGGCAGCGTGGACAAGCCCACGGGCGGAAAAGTCACCATAGACGGAACCGACCTATCCAAATTAAACCAGACACAAGCCGCCATATTCCGCCGCAGAAAGGTGGGGCTGGTATACCAGTTTTATAACCTGATTCCCACCCTCACGGTGCGGAAAAATATACTCATGCCCCTTGCTCTTGACAAGAAAAAGCCGAATCAGGAATATTTCGACAAAGTGGTACGTTCCCTTGGCATTTCCGAGAAGCTTGACGCCTTGCCGAACCAGTTATCCGGCGGCCAGCAGCAAAGGGTTGCCATTGCCCGCTCATTGATTTACCGTCCGGCCCTGCTTTTGGCGGACGAGCCCACAGGGAATCTGGACCAGAAAAATTCCAAAGAAATTATAGATTTGCTAAAGCTGTCCAACCGCAATTTTGAGCAGACAATTATATTGATTACCCACGATGAAAAGGTTGCCTTGGAAGCGGAACGTATTATTACCGTTGAGGACGGGCGAATCATCAGTGATAAACGGAGGGAGGTGAGCCTGCTGCCGCAAAACCTGTGACAGCAGATTGCTATGTGGAAAGATTATTCAGCAGATTATATCAAAAACAACCGCTCCTCCGGTTTCTCCGTCAGGCTCTCCGCATTTGTTTCGGCCCTGCTCTTATCCTTATTGTGCGGATTATTTTATAATGCATGGAAATACGAGATTGAGAGGATTGTATTGGAAGAAGGCGGCTGGCACAGCCGTATCATGGGAGAATTCCGTCAGGAAGACATAGAGAATATAACTTACTTTGTCAATGTAAAGGATGTGGTAACGGCAGACACCTCCACCCTGCGTCAGACAGGCTCCTTCGATAATAAGGAGGGCGAAACGGTAATAGATATCTATTTCGACGATCTGCGGGCCGTGCTCCCGGACACTCCCCGCATTGCAGAGTTGTTGGGGGTTCCTGCGGAACAGATTGTCTATAACTATCCCCTTTTGGCCATGTATTTGATCCGTGATTCCCGGGATACGGCGCCCAGACTTGTGTTTCCGCTGTTTATCGTAATAACGGCAATGGCTTCCTTTTCGTTAATTGTGATCATTCATAATGCCTTTGCGGTGTCCATGAATGCAAGAATTCATCAATTCGGTATTTTTTCCAGTATCGGAGCCACGCCAAAGCAGATCCGGACATGCCTCCTGCAGGAGGCCGCCGCTCTTTGCGCCGTGCCCATATTGGCCGGGAACCTGCTTGGCATTGCAGGCAGTATGGGGCTGATGCTGATGACAAATGTTTTGCTGGGAGACGATATTCCGGGACGGCACAAAGCAATTCCCGGTTATCATCCTCTGGTTTTGTTACTGACACTGTTGCTTACGGTGATAACCTTATGGATTTCCGCATGGCTTCCGGCGGTAAAATTAAGCAGACTGACGCCCCTTGAAGCCATTAAGAACACAGGAGAACTACAGTTAAAGCGCAAAAAAAGCTCTCCTTTACTCACGCTGCTGTTCGGTGTGGAAGGGGAGCTGGCAGGCAATGCATTAAAAGCACAGCGGAAAGCCTTGCGGACCACATCCTTGTCCCTTATTTTTTCATGCATGGCATTTACCATTATGCAGTGCTTCTTCACCCTTTCGGGAATCAGCACAAAAGAAACCTATTTTGAAAGGTATCAAAATGTATGGGATATTATGATTACCGTTAAGGACACAGAAGTGGATGCTTTTGAAGAGACAGAGGCCCTTCAGGGACTTGCCGCAGCGGAAAGCGCCATTGTTTACCAGAAAGGGACCGCAAAGAGAATCATCACGGAAGAAGAAATGAGCGAAAACATGAAGTCTTTCGGCGGTTTTTCCCTTGCGTCCGGCAATTATGTAACGCAAACCAACGACGGATGGCTGGTAAATGCTCCCTTGGTCATATTGGACGATAACAGCTTTTTCACTTATTGTGAGCAGCTCGGCATTCCGCCGCGGCTTGACGGAGCAGTGATCCTAAACCGGATCCGGGATGTGACCAATCCTGACTTCAGGCATCCTGTCTACATGCCCTATCTAAGAGTTCCGGATACTCCGGAAAACGCGGTCAGTGTATTGAGGCAGTCCGGCAGCGAAGACGGGACGGCAGTTCTTCCGGTTCTGTCTTATACCGAAAAGGAGCCTATGTTAAGAGAACAGTATGCATCACTTGATTATTATGAACTTGTGCATTTTATTCCGGCATCTTTGTGGAAACAAATAAAAGGACAAATCGGCGGTGCCGAAGAGGATGTCCGCATTTGTGTTCTCGGCGGAGAAAATGCTTCCTTGGAGGAATTGGACGTGTTACAAGGCCGGATCGAAGAGCTTCTGGGTCGGAAATATACCCTCGAAAGTGAAAACCGTATTCGGGAATATGAAACCAATCACACTCAAATCGCGGGCATGAAAGCTGTCTTTGGAGGCTTCTGCATCCTGCTTGCAGTGATCGGAATCGGAAATGTGTTTTCCAATACATTAGGATTTGTGCGGCAGAGAAAAAGAGAATTCGCCAGATATATGTCCGTGGGACTGACACCCGGGAAAATCCGGAAAATGTTCTGCATTGAAGCGTTGGTTCTGGCTGGCAGGCCCATTGCGATTACCCTTCCGGCGGCAGTCATCGCAGTGGGGTATATGCTGAAGCTCAGTTATGTGGAAGCCGGGGAGTTTTTTGCGGAAGCGCCTTTACTTTCCGTCACTGCTTTTATGCTGGCCATTTTAGGTTCCGTGGCGCTGGCATACTATTTTGCATGGCGAAATGTACGCAATATCAGCCTCGCTGAGGTTCTTAGAGATGATACAATGATGTAAAACGGCGGTTCGGATTTCCGTAATTTCAATAAGCAGATCAGCGGGTAGCGGCTGTGTCATCAAATGCAGCCGTTATCTGTTTTGTTATCTGTCTTGTTATCCGTCCCCTTAATTTTTTCCGTTTCTACCGTTTGGGGCTGAAAGCTGCTGCAGCCTCTAATCCGAATCGTTTGTCCGGCAGCAGATCTGATAGTACTCTCCCGGCGTCATCTGGAATTCTTTCTTAAACGCTCGGAAAAAGTGATTGTATCCGGCAAAACCTGCTTTTGCATATACATGGCTTACGGGCATCCCTTCCGCGATATATCTGGCGCAGAGAGCCAGCTTAGTTTTTATAATATAACTGTGTACGGTCTGGCCTGTCCCTTTTTTAAATTCTCTTTGGATATGTCTCCGGCTGATATTGAATTCCTGCTCCAGCCGTTCCAGCGGAATTTCTTCCGTAATGTGCTCTTTGATATAGAACATCAGGGAATCTAAAAGCATTTCCTTCATTTCCGGTTCTTTCGGGGCTTCTTTTTCCGTCTGCCGGAATGCCCGGGCCAGAAAAACGGCAACCAAAGAGAGCAGTCCGAATCTATAGACGGAATTGCCAAGCTCCGATGTTTTTTCCTGTTTCGACAAATCCCTGATTAGATTTTTAGTAATCATTATCAGACTGTTTTCGGCAGTGACCGACATATATTTCGAAGGCAGTGCCGCAAAATGCGCCATAAAATTCATCTCATCACCGGAAAGCTCCTGTAAAAGCTTTTCCGAAAATTGGATGGAGAGCAGTTCCGGAGGAAAAGAACCCGATGCACCGGACAGCGTCAGTGAAGCGTCCGGCTTGATCATCAAAATCTCATGGATGCCGCAGCGAAATTGCCGTTCTGCGTATTTGTAATAGTAGCTTCCCGTTTTTGCGAGAATAAACCGATAGTATCCTCCGGAAGAGACCGAAATTTTTTCGGATCCTTCACATCTTATTTCCGAGATCAGATACCCATTCTTCTCCATGTCTGTCTCCTTCCATTTTGATTTAAGATTTCTTAGAGCAGACAATTTTTTGCCTGCGTCAAACGCTGCTTGGTGTATACAGCCTATATTTCCCAAACTGTTAAAGCAATTAGGGAATTGCCCGAAAAATGTATTGGCGTCACATGACATTTCTTCTCCGGATTCGGCATTCGGCCAAACAGGCATTTAGTAATTAGTATGAGAAAAGCCTCCTTAAAAAATTTACAGCCATTATATATTTTATATTGGCAATTATCAATATTACCGCCGCCATGATGTCACTTTTTGCGTGCATCTTGTCCGTATATGTATATGATCCTTTTTATCAATTATTTATAATTGATTTTACAAGGAGGTATTTCATTATGAAAGCAAATGAACAAAAGAGGGTTACTCCTCAAAAGGCGCTCGTGTTTTCGCTGCTCTTCACCTTACTCTTTACTGCATTGTCCGGAGGGATTCTCCGAGACTGGGGAAAAATCAGTATTTCTACGGTAAGCTTGAGCACTGTGAGCGGAAACAGGATATCGGCGCGGATTTTCAAACCGGACTCCGCTACGGCGGAGCGTCCCGCTCCCACGGTTATTCTCACCCATGGACTGACGGTCAACAAAGAGAGCTATTCCCAGTATGGGCTGGAGCTTGCCCGCAGAGGGTTCGTAGTGATTCTGCCCGACATGTTAAATCATGGGGATTCCGACATTATCGGACCGGAGATTTATTTTGCACCCACAGAAGTAAACGATGCTTATGGCTCCTATGCGGCGGTGAGATATGCCAAAACTCTGGACTATGTGGATCAGTCCCAGATCGGCGTTGCAGGACATTCTGCCGGCGGACAGTCGGCAAATAACTGCGTCAGACTGGATAATCTGGAGGAAGCTCCTGCCATTTCCGCGGTTTATCTGATTTCTTCCGATCCAGCATTTACGGATGAAACGGGGGCTTGGACAAATATTTACGGCTCCAGAGACTTCGGGCTTTATTATACGATCTACGACCATGTCTATTTCAAGGGAATCGATTCGGAAGGGCAGCCGATGAACGTACAGCAATGGCTGAGTTCAGACAGTGCAAAGTCCCTGTTTGCCTTCGGACAGGATCCCTCTGCCTTTGAGGGCGGCCATGTGGTTCCCGGCCATACCTACATAGCTGAGATAGAAGGCCAGCAGGCTCTCCGCCGGGTCAATTCCGCCAAGGAAATACACGCAAAGCCTCAGGGCGGGTCTAATGCCCTTGCTGCTGTCTGCGACTTTTTCCAAGACTGCTTTGAAGCGCCCAATTATATAGTCGGCCAAAACCAACGTTATGCCCTTTTGACAGTCAGCAATCTGTTTGGGCTGTTGGGAGTCCTTATGTGCTGTGTATCCTGTTTGGGCTGTATGATACCGACAAAATTCTTCGCATGTCTGCAGAAAGGGGAAGCGGCTGCTCTGCGTCCGGCACCTGACAAAAAAGGAAAAAAATGGTTCTGGATACTGACGGTTTTGAACTGTGTTTTTGCCTTCTGCAGTATCAGCGGAATATTCTTTCTAGGGTTCGGTTATTGCTGTTCTACTGTTTTTTCTCAGCAGCCTTCAAACATTTACGCACTTTGGGCGCTGCTTAACGGAATATTTATGCTGATTACGTCTTTTGTCTCTTATGCATTATACGGAAGGAAAAACGGGGCTTCTCCGGAAGACTGGGGGCTGAAAATTTCGCCCGCACAGCTTCTGAAAAGCATACTGGCTGCTTTGGCCGCCTGTGCGGCGGTATTCCTTATCGTGGCGGCGGCAAACCGTATATTTGACGTGGATTATCATTATTACTTTTGGGGGTTAAAAAATATTCCCGTCAAAAATCTAGGTGTGTTCTTTGCATATCTTCCCGCATACCTGATTTTCGGTATCACCGTATCCATTGCATTGAACAGCGCATATCACTGTAAAATAGGCAAAGAACCGGAATGGGTAAATGATTTGTTCTTCGCTGTAATGAATATGCTGCCGGCTCTCGTAATCACCTTCGTGGGCTATTATCTCTATGCAAAGAGCGGGGTGAAACCTTTTGTATTTGGTTCTACTTATACCTATACATATACAATCAATGCCATCCCTGTCTTCCCGGTAGCTGTCATTTTAATCCGGCGGTTGTTTAAACGGTGTAATAACCCTTATATTCCCGGCATCATAGCAGGTATCCTTTTATGCTGGCTGCAGGTATCCTGTTCCTTCACCCTTCATGCCAATATGTACTACGGGCCAATGGCGGCTTATCTGCCTTAACGGCTTAACGGATCTTAAATATTCCGCATAAGCTCCCGCACGGCGCAAGACCAAAATAGGATGTGACGAAATCAAAAGTACAGCGATTCCGTTACATCCTAATTCTATTCTACAATATTTAATTCTTTGCCCCTCTGCAAATCCTTCCGTTTTAAACGAGATGCTTCTATGTTTCAATATACCAAAGTATATCGGAAATAACAGCAGTTGTATTCAGATAGAACAGAGAATTATTTCGCTTTTGGTAAGGTTGATTATGCCTTCTTCTCGTTTACGGCAATCCATATCTCACAGCTATAGTCGGGGTTCTGCACATCGGCCGAAGGATAAACCTCAAGCTCAATGCCGCTGCCGTATTCGTAAACGCTGCTCTGAGGGAAGAACTCCGTGCATATTTTCTTGTAGGTCTCCCGAAATGCATCCGGCATACGGCCCTTGCATTGGAATACCGCATAGGTGTACGCGGGGATCTCCACGATTTCAAAACCCTCTTCCGCAACCGGCTGGCCGTTGTACTCCGCGCCGATTCCATAGGGGAATCCGGAATCCGCCATTTCTCCGGAAAAGCAGATGCCCAGCACGCCGTGCAAATGATCGAAATTCGCGTATTTGCAAAGTGCTTCCATGGTATTGTCCCGATTCATCTCGCCCCAAAACGCTGATATATCGGCAGTGGCAGTCTCACCCTGTGGTTTGTTAACCTGTTTTTTCCTGCAAATTACCTGAAATGCTTCTCTTTTTTCGATTCTGTAGTCCATCAGATTACCTCCGTCTATAATTAGTTTCACGGAAAGTCGGGAAAAGGATTTAATTTGGCCGCCTTTGCGGGCTTCCGTCGGTGTGATGCCGTGAAACCGGGTGAAGGCACGGCTAAAGCTTTCCGGCGTGTCATACCCATATTTCACCGCAACGTCGATTACCTTACTGCCTTTCCGGGACAACTCATCGGCGGCAATGGACAACCTGCGCATACGAATGTAATCGCCCAAAGTATAACCACAGAGCATGCTGAACATTCTCTGAAAATGAAAGGATGACGAGGCGGCCTCCCTTGCCACGGCTTCATAATCAATTTCTTCTGTCAAATGCGTCTCGGCATAGTTAATCGCGCGCTGTATTCCGGCAATCCAATCCATAGGTACTCTCCCTTCCGTATGACCTTATTATAGCAGTGTCAGAATCCCGTTTCCTGACATCCTGTGCGGAGCAGTGTCAGGGCCGTTCCCGGCAGCTTCACGGTACATCCGCTTGAGAAGACATATATCTCGGGATTGCAACCTGCTTTTTTGGTATATCGTATTTATTATACAACATTATTTTCTACACATAAATATTTATAGTCTTCTCAAAAACGGTCAACGGCGTATAATTATTACTGTGCACTCGCTGTCGCCGCGAGGTTTTATCACGCTGTTTCTGCGTGATAAAACCGAGACAGACATGCGCGAAATCGCTGCAGACAGCACCACGAAAGGGATAATATTATGAATGAGAAGTTCTTTTCCTTACCTTTGGACAAACAGGAGAAAATTATCAATGCCGGTTTTCGTGTATTTTCACAGAACTCCTATAAAAAGAGCCCTATGAGTGAAATTGCAAGTGAGGCCGGGATCAGTAAATCGCTTTTATTTCATTATTTCCGTAATAAAAAGGAGCTTTACCTTTTCCTCTGGGATAAAATGGAGGAAATTTCTTTAACGGAACTGGAAAAAAGCGGCTGCTATGAACAGAAGGACTTGTTCGACACAATGGCCAAGGGATTCCGTGCCAAAATTAATATTATGCGGAGATATCCTGACTTAGGCGCATTCTCATTAAAGGGCTACTATGAGACGGATCCGGAAGTCTCTGCCGATATTCAAAAAAGTCTCGCCAAATACGTCTCCTACAGATCTTACGGAAGGCAGCTGAATATGAATCCGGAGCAGTTTATTCCCGGACTGGATCTGGAAATGATGTATTTAGATATGTATTGGGCGGCAGAAGGTTATATTTGGGAGAAAATACAGCTCGGCATTATAGATGTGGATGAAATAGAACGAGATTTTTCCAGACTTTTGGACTTCTGGAAATTCGTTTATATGAGAAAGGAGACTCCCACAAGCTGAGTTGATACCTTCTTGTTCCGTAACAGTTACTTATACACACCAAAACAGGAAAACAAAGCAAATTTCCACAAGCTCCAATGAAACAGGAGGATAACATGAACGCTATTGAGATTACCGATTTAACAAAATATTATGGAAAAGCACGGGGAATCGTCGCTTTAAATCTTACCGTAAAGGAGGGGGAATTTTTCGGCTTTATCGGCCCGAACGGCGCAGGAAAGTCCACCACAATACGTACTCTGCTGGGACTTATCAACGCTACATCAGGACAGGCAAAGGTCTTAGGGCTAGACATACAAAAAGGGATGCAGGACATTTTAGCCAATGTGGGATATCTGCCTTCCGAAGCCGTATTTTACTCCGGAATGAAGGTAAAGGATATCCTAAACCTGTCGGCCGGTCTGCGAAAAAAGGATTGTTCCGAGGAAGCCGGACGGCTCTGCGAAAGGCTTCGGCTGGATCTCTCCCGCAAGGCCGACGAACTATCCTTCGGCAACCGAAAAAAGGCTGCCATTGTGGCCGCACTGCAGCATAATCCCAGACTATTGATTTTAGACGAACCCACCGGAGGTCTGGATCCGCTGATGCAGCATGAATTTTTCCAAATCCTCAGAGAGAGAAACGCTAAAGGTACTACTATATTCTTTTCCAGCCATGTGTTGTCGGAAGTCCAGAGAAACTGCTCCAGAGCCGCGATTATCCGGGAGGGCCGCATCATTGCCTGCGACAGCGTGGAAGCCTTGGCGCAGACAAATGCAAAACGTGTCACAGTCCACGGGAAGCTGTCTCTGCAAGACTTAAACGGTGTCCGGGATTTGAAAGAGACGGCCGACTCCTGCAGCTTCCTTTACAGCGGTGATCTAAAACATTTGCTGCAGCGGCTTTCGGAGGAAGATATTGCCGATCTCTCTGTGGCGGAACCGGATTTGGAAGAAATCTTTCTACATTACTATAAAAAGTAACACGGCAGCACTGTTAACCGATGAAAACGCATTCGCCGAAATATATTAAAACTCTCGGCGAAGTGTAAACATGCCATGGGCATGGGGAGGTATCATATGACATTATTAAAACATGAAATGAGGCAAGGATGGAAAACCCTTGCCGTTTGGACTGTTTCCATTGGATTCTTTATTGTGATCTGTGTGCTGATGTATCCGGAAATGGGCGAGGAAATGGAAGGCGTAAACGAAATTTTTTCCTCCATGGGTGCGTTTACATCCGCCTTTGGCATGGACAGGCTTAATTTCGGCACCTTATCCGGCTTTTATGCCATTGAATGCGGTAACATTCTGGGGATAGGCGGCTCCTTTTTTGCAGCGTTCATCGCAGTCGCCTCATTGGCAAAGGAAGAAAAGGAACGCACGGCAGAATTTTTGCTGAGCCACCCTGTGGGCAGACCTTGGCTGGTCACACAAAAGCTTCTGGCAGTGATGCTCCAAATCTTCATAATGAACGCGGTTGTTTTTGCATTGTCGGTATCATCGATTTTGATAATCGGAGAGGACATCCCTTGGAATCAGCTCTGTCTTCTGCACCTTGCACACTTTTTGGTTCAGATTGAACTGGCGGGTATCTGCTTTGGAATCTCCTCCTTTCTGCGCCGAAGCGGTATCGGTATCGGTTTGGGTATCGCCGCCGTAATGTATTTTCTGAATATTACTGCCAATCTATCGAAAAGTGCGGAGTTCCTGAAATACATCACTCCCTTTGCTTATGCCGAGGGCGCCGATATTCTGGCAGCGGGCAGTTTGGAGGGCAAATTGCTGCTTCCCGGAATACTGTATACTTTAATCGGAATTTGTACTGCCTATTGGAAATACTGCAGCAAAGATATTCAATAAATTCACATAAAACACCGGGACGCCTGATCAAAGGCTGTCCCGGTGTTCTTTTTTAATATGTCATCTTGTAAATCAATAGCGTTTTTGCTATTTGATACAAAATAGATCCTGTTTGTTACCGTTCACCATACATTAATCATGGTGCTTTTTACGATAAATCTTCACTCCGAATACGGACGCTGCACCTATTATGCACGCTGCCAGCAGAACGATCCAAACCCAAACGTTCATTTCGTCCCCTGTTTTAGTGGGAGTCGTAACAACGGGTTCCTGTCCGTCGTCGTCATCATCGTCCTCCTCATCTTCCACAGGAGCATCCTTATATGCCAGCGCATATACGGAGAACTTATTTGTCATTATGGTAATGGTACTGCTTTCCTGATCTTGGTCTTCCAAAACATCCGTCTGTACACTGCCGTCTCCTGCCACATGAGTTCTCACAACAAAGAATTCTCTCTCATATCCGGATTCTGTGTTCCGGAATTCCTCAGGGATCGTAATTACCAGAGGTATTTCTATATTAGCTTCCGTAATCAGCTGAGGAGCCTCGGCGTCAATGTACTTCACCAGATCAATGTTCATTTTTGCAATTACGTTTAATCCGTTTTGTGCCAGCTTGGCGCTCAGCGCTGCCAGAACCGGTGCTGAAATGTCCGCATCCTGCATTCCGTAAGCTTCTATAGCCAATCTGATATCCGCGCCGTTTATGAGCTTCTCCAGATCCTCTGCGCTGAGAATATTCTTCAGCTGCTCCTCGGAGATAGCCGGAACCTTGATGGCAGGCATATTTCCCGATGCCTCCACATCCATAGAAACCTTCTTCGTCAGAGTCAATCTGCACAGAATCGGTTCGCTCCAGCCGTCCACTATCATGAAAGCGTCGTACACACCGGCATGATCAAGGTCAACCTTGCTCACATCCCATGTTACTCCTGCCTTGCCTGTAGTGCCGTCCTTATATGTCACATCCACCACTGCGGGAAGCTTCGCAAGAAGCTCGTCAAGAGTCATGCCCACGTTCAGTCCTGTAATCACAGGAGTAACCACACCGGCTATCTCTCCTGTATATTTCTTCACCAGCGCTGCCTGTGCTGCCTGTAATGCCGCTCTCGCCGCTTCTCTCTCTTCGTTGGTTGCATCGGATTTGTCCAGTACGGCCTGAGCTTCCTTCAGCTTTTCGGCAAATACTGCCCATGACTCTTCCGTATAGAGGGATTGCTTATCCTCCAATGCCTTTGCAGCTTCAATAGCCTTCTTCAAAGCGGCTATGCTTACCTTGTCAGGTCCGTTGGGATCCAGCTTCAGTGCTGCCTGTGCGTCCGTCAGAGCCTTTGCCGCGTTTGCCACTGCTTCGCAATCAGGATATACGTCTTCATAAACCTTCTTTGCCTCCGCCAGAGCTGCTTGGAATGCCGCCCATGTTTCCTCGGTATAGAGCAGTTCGCTGTCCGCCAGTACTTCCGCATTGTCGATAGCTGCCTTCAGCGCCGTCTTATCCGCCTCAATCAAACGCACGATAATCGCATCCATTCTGCAGATATGGCCGGAAGGGAATTCGCAGGTCAGCTGACCGTCCGTCATTTCCACATTGATGGTCTTGATGGCATAGGTATCAGCGGTATTGGATACATTTGCGGAAATGCCTTCCACGGTTCCCTTAATGTCACTCTTGTAGTGAGATCCGCTGACTACTTCTACCATATACTTACCGTTGGGCAGGTCAACTACAAATGTCTGTCCGTCAGGAATTACAAAATCTTTGTAAACCAGCTTAGGAAGCACCCCGTTGAAAGTATAATCTTCGGATCTTCCTTCTATAACGGCTGCAGGATCTAAGAACCCATAGCCTCTCGCATCAGTATAGTTGATGCCGAGCTGCTCCATCGTCTTTGTGCCGCCCTTGCCGTTTACGGTAATCGCAGTCCAGCCTTCTGCCTCTTCTTTGGCATTGATACCGAAGTCAAACTTATATACAGCCTTATACTCTACACGGATCTCTGCGGTTACTTCCTCATCGAAGCCCTCCACGGTTCCCACAATCGTATAAGTGCCCACGGTACTTGTGTCAATGGCACTGATGCTGTCCGCATTCCATGTCACCGCTACCTGTTTGGAATCTCCTGCCGCAAAGTTAGCCGTAATCATAGACGGAAGCTGTGCACTCACATTATCCGAGCAGTAAATCACTTCGCCGTAAGCCTTGGGGACACTGATAATATAATTTTCTACTACCAGTACCTTAACGGTTACCGTGTCCGTAGTGCCTGCCACGGTACCGGTGACTATGTACTCGCCGTACTTATTGGTATCCAGTGTGGAAGTGTCCCAAGTAACGTCTTTCTTAGTCTTGCGGGTGTTCAGCCATTCAATCTCCACCTCTTTGGGAAGCACGGCTTCATGCCCGATTACTACCTTAATATCCTCGAAAGGCACATATCCCTTCACTGCATTTGGCGCCACGGTAACATGAAGAGGGATAGGATCCTTCCAGCCCTTAATCGTACCGGTAACGTCATATTCACCAACTTTCATAATATCCAGTCCGGTGACATCCCATTTAATCTGGTAATCCTTCTTCACACCGTCCGCCGTGGTAATCTCAACGGTCTGAGGCAGCAGGCTTGCCACCGTCTCCCCCTTATCAATAGGGGTATCCTCGTAAAGGGTTACGGGATCCAGTGTTTCTACCGAATTGATCTTGTCCGCGGTTTCGATCTCCAATGCTCTGGACATAAAGGAGGATCTCTCACCGTCTGCCGTTTTAACTACCGCTGCTACCTTATAGGAGTACGCCGTAGCGGCAGCCAGCCCGGTGTCGGTATAGACGTAGGTTGTTACATCGGAAGTATCACCGCCGCCTGTAGGAGGCTTAACCTCTTCCTTAGTATAGATTTCTACATTGTCCAGCGAAACAGTGCCCCATTGTCTTGATGCCGACATATACATACTTTTCAGCTCGGTAATTCCCGCATCCTTATTGACAAAATCCACCGTCTGGTTAAATATCTCACTGTCATCGCTGACTCTGGTCAGCAGGACATTCACCTTCTGATTCGTGAAGTCAATCTCTGCCCTTAAATGAATCCATCCGGTTGTGTCTCTCCGCATATTACGCCAATTACTGGATTCCTCATTGGGTACATTTCTATTTCCGGTAGTGACAAGCGCCTTATCCTTAATATCTTGTCCGTTGACAGTAATCTGATCTATCATTCCTGCCGTTCCGCCGGTAGTGACGGTCAGTGTCAGAATCTGCATTGTGCTTGCCAGACTGTTATCCTTAGAGCGGACATCTCCCAGAAGAGCAAAAACATCTGTTCCATTTTGGTATCCGCCATCAATACGGATATCTGTCTCCACAGTCAACCCGTCCTTATTACAGTTCGTCAGCTCACCGATATAAGCTCCCCTCGGGCCGCTGCCGTTGTTTCCATGGAATACAAAAATATTATCGGATGTATTTTGATTCTTGGTAGCTTTATCCGCACCAAATTCCACGGTGCCACCCACTACCTTATACGGTATTGCAGCTGCTCCCGACTCAAAATCGTCCTCATAGATCATATCTATCTTAGGCTCCGGGACTTCCGGTGTAGTGCTTCCGCCTCCGGTGCTCTCAACCAGCTGGTCCAGCGGAATCGTTGTGACAAGCTCATAAGCACCGTCGCTTCCCGCCAGTTTGCGGTAAATCTGATATCCGGTAATCTCATGGCCGTAAGTACCGTCGCTGGCTTTGGTAAAGTTCACTTGGGCATCTTCCGAACCGATCTCTCCCTCGGACAGCTGTGAAGTCACAAGTCCTTCGGAAAGCAGATAGCTCAGGTTTGCAGGCTGGTTATAGCCTACGTTCTGCCATGCCACACCTTCCCTGTATGCCAAATCTTCCAACAGACAAGGCACTACATAATCTGTCTGGATGGTTGTAGTATATACGCGCACTACATTCGGGTTCCCGGAAGTTCTGGTGATAATCTCTTCACGCCAGTCTCCCAGAATATCCGCCGCCAGACCCACATTTCCCTTAGTTCCGTTGTTAGACCATATCTCCTCGGAGTACAGCATAGTGTCCTGCTTCTCCGTCTCATAATTCCACTTGGAAATAATAACGCCTATGGGATCATATGCGCCGTTCTTATTGTTAAACTTGTGATCCAGTACCTCACTCAGCAAATCCCCGTCCCAGAAAATAGAGAAGTTGGATGCCGGAGAAGCCTCGGCAAGTGCAATCAGGTTATTTAAACTGGATGCCGCAGAATAAACCACGCCTCTGGTGGAATCCCATGAAGGCTCATCCTCCCCTTCCGCCGGAGTCCAGTTAGGGCCTGCGATAGCCCACCATTCCCCGCCTACCGAAGTAGGATCAATATCCGCTGCCACGCCTCGACCGGTATCTCTTCCCGTCCAATATCCCATGAGAATCTCTCCGGTTTCGGCATCATGAATCTCTACATGATAAGCCGCATCATCGTGCTCATGCACACCCATGATTTCCAGACCGGGATTCTGGGGAATCCAGTCGGATACATGCATGGCGTCACCGTGGCCAAGCCCTGTACTGTATTTCACCGTGCCGTCATGGTCAACGGTAAGGGCTCCGTAAATAATCTCGTCTCTGCCGTCGTTATCCACATCATTGACACTCAGTCCGTGATTTCCCTGAGCCTCATACTGTGATCCGGCATCTTTGGTGTCAAATTTCCAGTAAATATCAATTGTGTCACCTGTACCGTCGCCGTCGGTATCTTTCATATAATACGCGGTCAGACAGGTTCTGGTATAATAGCCGCGGCAGAACACTGCAAAAGGTGTCTCGCCGTCCAGATAAGCCGTTGCGGACAGGAATCTGTCGATACGGTTTCTGTATCCGTCGGAGCTGTCTCCCCATGTCGTAGCATTGCCGCCAAAAGGCTCATAAGCAACATCGGCCGCCGCCTTGGTTCCGTCTTCTCCGTTAAAGATAGAGAAGTATTCATGGCCTTCGGGAATGATGACATAACCGTTGGATGCACGATAATCGAAATTGCCGGCTCCATGGTTCACGGAGGTTGTCAGCACCTGATCGCTGGCCTCTCCCACATAATCGTTCATCTCAAGACTGTTCGCCGTACCGTCCAGACTCTTGTAAGAGGTGGTTCCGTCACCTGTCTTAACGGCGATCTCCGCTTTACCGTCACCGTCATAGTCCCAAACTTGGAACTGGGTATAATGCGCTCCGGAACGGATGTTGATACCCAGATTGATTCTCCACATCATGGATACCTGCCCCGTAGCCCAGTTTACGTCATATCCGTCCAAATAGGTATTACCCGTATATCCGCTTCCGGAATTATCCTTCGCGTTGCTGGGATACCATTTTACGATCAGCTCCAGCTGTCCGTCACCGTCCAAATCACCAACGGTCATATCATTTGCACTGAAGGAACAGGTACTGCCGTCGGGCATGGTCTCGTCTCCGGGACAGTAGAGATTCAGATCCAGATACTGGTTAGCCCAGCATTGAGTATCCACACTCTGAACGCCGATGGAGCCGTCATTGCTTCCCACAACCTTAAAGGTATCGCTTGCAGTGCCCCCTTCATATACCAGATTGGTCTCCTTGATACCCGTTGCAATAGGCGTACCGTTACAATATACGTCAAAGGTAGTGTTCAGCCGGTGATTACCGTCCATATCCGCCTCAAAGGCTCTCCAGCTCAAATACACTCCCTGAGTCAGCTGACTGCCGTCAGGCCCCGTTGCGGACACCAATGTCTGAGCACCCTTACCGCCCGAGAGATTTACTGCCACCAGACCTCTGTCGCTGTAACTTTCTCTGCCTCCGGCCACCAGACTGCCTGTCACGGGAGTCTTGCAGCTCTCGGATTTTTCGCCTTCGCCGCCGGCATTTACAGCCGTTACCTTATAATACCAAGGAATATTCGTAGTTACCGTATCATCGGTAAAGCTGGTTCCGCTCTCCACGGTGCCTATCTTCACAAATTCTTTAAATCCCTTTTCTCCTTCCGCCTTGTCGGAACGATATACGTTATAAAGTATTACATTGTAAGGCTGGCCGTCTTTTCCCGTTGTAGCCGCCACAGGATCCCACTCTATGGTTACGGAACGCTGCAGATCCGTAGTTCCTTCCGCAGGAGCCGTACATCTAACATTCTGAGGCGCTGCCGGTGCAGGAACACCTTCCAGTACCGCCTTCACCGTGCAGATAGCGCTGGGCGCAGATTCTGCTCCGATGGAAGTAACGCAGGTCATATAGTACTGGTACTCGTCACCCAGACGTACCGACTGTGCTTTACAGTCAAGCTCCTTATCCCTATATTCTTCTACGGTAAAGCTCTTTACCAGCGTAAATTCTTTGTCCGTAGTTCCTTTTCTGTAAACATTATAGCTTACCGCTTCATCCACGCCTACAAAGCCAAGCAGGAACGAATAGGAAGTTCCTTCCACCTTGCCCTCTGTCACAGTCAGGCCGGAAGGAGCCGCCAATACCTGAGTCACAGTCAATCCCATCATATATCCGCTGTTGCCGATGGTCAGCTTGCCGTCCGTCACACGTACCGTAGCGGTCATGCTTCCGATGGACTGTCTTGCGGATACAGACCCTATGGAGCCGCCCTCCGCAGAAAAATTCGCTTTGATCGTAGATCCGCCAGCTATCAAGTCTCCGGCATAACATGTGACCTCATAGTCGCCGTTGGGCACCTTTACTTCAAAGGTGCTGTCGCCCAGCATAAAGTCCCTGCCCATTGCCCCCAAAGGTCCTTCGGCATCCGGAACCTGAGTCCCTCTGTCTCGTCCGTTGTTGGGCGGAACCGTAAAGCCGTATCCCAACGCCTCATCGTACTTAAAATCCTCCCCGATGCCGGTCCATCCCTCCAAAGTGGGGGATCCTTTATAGTTAAAGTCGAACTTCCAGCCTGCAGCCTTGGTCTTTACCGTAACCTTGTCGGAAAAGTCGCCCAGACCCTTTTCGTTAAAGCCCCTTACTGCATACACATAAGTCACACCGGAAGCACAGCTGCTGTCGGTGTAGCCTGCCTTGGAAGAAACGGAATACTTTTCTGCATTGGAGAAATCCACGCTGTCCGCCGTCTGACCGTCTGCAAGCGCCTGACGGTAAATATAATACAGCTCCGCTCCCTCTGCGGGATCCCACGCCAAAGTAACGCTGGAAGCGCCTACCGTGACACTCTTCAACCCCGTGACCTTCTGAGGCACGTTGTTGGGGACATTCATTACCACCTTGGAAGCCAGATCACTCAGCGCACCGTTTTCCTGAATTCCCTGAGCCACGCACTGAGAGAACTTATATGCGCCGTACCACTGGAGATGGGTGGAGTCGTTGGCGCCGCCTGCATAAGCTCCCGGATACTCTCCTGCCTCCACCATCAAAAACAGAGACTTTGCACCCTCTTTTCCAAAAGCGTTACATACGGCAAGGGATCTCGCGGTCAGATCAATTAAAGGAACATTCTGATCCGCTGCCATACTCCGCATTACGTCGCCGTAGGCTTCGAAATTGCCCACAAAAGCATTGTCCTTGTCGGAATAACTGTATCTTGCAACAGGCGTCACCAGCACGGGAGTAGCCCCACGCTGCAATGCGCCGTCTATATAATACTGAATCCATTTCCCGAATTCCGAAACGGAGACAAATCTGTTCGGTCTGCTGTTGGTGGAATCGTTATGTCCCCACTGCACAAACAGATAATCTCCGGGCCGGATATCTTCCAGCAAATCATCCAGCTTGCCCTCTTCCACAAAGGATTTGGAAGAACGCCCGCCGATGGCGCGGTTTTCCACGATTGCATTATCCGCCTCATAAACCCGGGCCTGACCGTAATCACAGTCGTCCGCACTACGCTCCTCCACTTCGCCGCCGAAGAAATTAGCCAAAGTCTCGCCCCAGCCTGTCTGAGGTTCATAATAATCCTCATATGTCTGTACCGTGGAGTCGGAAGCCAGATATACGGTAGGCTTCTGGCCGGCAGCATTTGTAGCAAGCCTTGTAACGGTAACGTTGGACACGTAAACGTTCTGCAGCGCTGCAGAGTCCTTGGTGGTAGCCCCGCTGTCAACCAGAAACTTAAGGCTCAGTTCGCCGTCCACTACCACGGCAGTCAGCTCTCTCGTCACGCTGGCTCCCGGCGCTACCGAAATACCGGTTTCCTTGGTAATATCTTCCGCCTCCAGATACGCCGTATACTCGTCGCCTGTAGGATTAGTCAAGGTAACCGATACGCTGTAATCCGCATTTGCCACAGCCATGTCAAAGCTGGATGTCTCCTCATAGGTATATACGCCATACCCTGTGGACTCCGTTTCCGTCCAGACCTTACTTCCCACAGTCAGACAGCCGGTTCCCGCCTGTACAAAGGAAGCCCCTACAGTTCTTGTAGATTCTCTGGGATAATACACGCCTCCGTCCCAGCCCCTTGCCTCCGCAGGCCATGTGATGTCATAGAAACCCATATTCCCGTCAAACGGGGAAGCGGTGACATCCGTACCGAAATTCAAATTTGCTATTGTCTGATCCGCAGTAAAACTGTTATAGTCGCCGTCTCTTGCGATATCAAGCAGCGCAAAGCTGGCGCCGAGGCCCAAAACACCCCCCCCAACTTGCAAAAAACCGTCCGATCCGGAAACAACCTGTTCGGACATGGGAACTGTCGGATCCATAGTTACAGGATCCGTATTTGCCGAATCCGAAATATTAGGATCCGCATTTGTTGAATCCGTAACATTAGGATCCGCATTTGTTGAATCCGTAACATTAGGATCCGCATTTGTTGAATCCGTAATTGCAGGATTCGTATTTGTCGAATCCAAAACCTCAGGATTCGCAGTCTCAGGATCCGTATTTACCGAATCCGTAATCGCAGGATCCACAGGCACCGAACCTGCTTCCGCAGCGTGTACCTGCTGTCCGTCCAGCACACTTCCGGCCAGCATGGCAGCACTTAGAACCAGTGCCATGGTTCTGCTAGAAATGGATTTACGTCTTGTCCATCTCTTCATAATAGATACCTCCTCCTTTAAAGTGCAGAGTAAATCTTAACCCTACGCACGATTTCACTTCAGCCTTTGCGACAAGCGCGCTTTCCCCCAAAGACGCGCAAGGCTGCTCTTTGTCCTAATTTTATTACAAGTATAACAACCCGCTATTTTATTATCAACGACTTACACTTCGATTTCATAGCAATAATGACCATTAATAATACCTGACTTCTTAATCTCTTTGTGAATTTTTTTATTTTTTTTGCTTATTATGCTTTTCAAAAAATCTCCATTACCGCAAAACGCACAAAATATTTTCCCCGACGCAATTGTCCGATATGGTCAATTATAAGGCAAAATAGGTTTTATAATACGTTTTATTCACTCCAGTGCTCCATCCAGTCAGGAATCGGATTTTGGAGCTGTATGGTTCGTGCCAGTGTAATCCGCCCTAATTGCCCGTATGTTTGGCGCAGGATAAATTTTCAGTCTGCAAGGCGGCTGAACGAGTCGATGCGGTGGCATCGTCGAGTGAAGCCAACGCAGTCAGGTGGAAATTTAGACCAGCGAAACATAGGGATAATTTAGGTGGAAGTTTGGAAGTAAACTTTCAAATATTGATTAATGTGCGTGCCGAAGCGCGCATGGAGGTATAAGGTTGAATAAAAATGTGTATTCAACTCTTGATTTGAGTGCGCGCCCGCAGCGCGCAGATGGGAATAAAAATGATTGAATACAGAAATGTACAAGCCGGTGAGTTGAACCGGGAATTGTTCGGCGGCTTTATCCGCCGTCAAGTTGTGACAAAATGCTGGAGAAGAGAAAAGAACGAATGGTGCATCAAAGACGACCCGTTTATCGATGATTGGTCGGAGGAAGATTACAAGACTCTGATTTCCTGCCTGAGAAATACCATTGCAGCGGGCGGTTTCGTGTATGCTGCTTTTGACAACACCGCCTTAAAAGGATTTGTTTCGGTTGAACCGGACTTATTCGGCGGCAGCCAATGCTATCTTGACCTGTCCAGTATCCACATCTCCGAGGATATGAGAAACAAAGGAATCGGAACCGTGCTGTTCCTTGCCGCCAAAGAATGGGCCAGAGACCCAATGTCATTTAGTTAAGTCCAAAAGCATTAAGTTAAGGTTTAAAAATACCGTTCACTTTCGCAAAAATGAGCGGTACTCTTTTTTGATAACAATCTGCATCAAACTGAAATTTTCGCATTCTTAACATACCTGACTTCAATATTTTCTTCTTATCGGAATCCACAGTTCACAGAATAGACCACTTCTTCCTTTTTCAAAATATATTTCATAATCTGTTTCTGCTTCTGATTCATACCCCATTTGTGGCAAGAATTCTTTATAGAATTTAGCCCAAGTGTCACCAATACAATCACCATCCCCACCGATGCAGTCAAATACAACATAAGTTCCCGGTTCCACATCCCAGATGCTATAACCTGCTTTTTGCATTTCTGAAAAATCAAACTCCGATGTATCTTCATCAATCAAGACACCAATTCCATATTCAAACGTATCCATACCTTTCTTCGTCGGAGAACATAACCCATACAGGTCTCGTTTTCCTTCCGGTCGCAGATTGCAAATCGGCCCTATAAGTTTTTTGTCATTACACTCTCCCCAAAAATCAGAAATATCATGATTTTCCTCGTCATTAATGATTTCATTTTTAAAACTTCTTACCACTGCAATAAATTTTTGTTCTTTAGTTTGTACGATTCTGTAATCCATGCTTTTACCACCTTCCACGGTTATTTTAATAACAAGTGGATTGAAAAGCATGAGCTTCGCAGATTCCTGTCTGGCAAATTTAGGCGCAATTCCATGAAACCTTGTAAATGCCTTTGTAAAACTCTCTGGTGTTTCATAACCATACTTCAGCGCGATATCTGTTATTTTAGCATCGGTTTCTACAATTTCTCTACCTGCTAAAGATAACCTGCGGTTGCGAAGATAAGTATTGGCAGTCATCCCTGCAAGAAAACTAAATGCTCTATGGAACTCATAGCTCGAAGTGTGTACATGCCTCGCTACATCTTCATAGTTTATTTCCTCCATAAGATGTTCTTCCATATAAGTAATTGCCTGTTGCATTGCTGCTATCCACTCCATACTTTATTCCTCCTGTTGAAGCCTATTATAGGAGCAATTTGAGATGATTACATTTCCCGGCTTGCGAAGATTTGTCAGGTTGTTAAAATCAAAGTTGTTCTTCGCTATAGCCGGCTGTGTCAGTGAAGGCAGCACATTAGCCGAAGCTATCCTTATGGGTACTGATGCCGCATCCGACCTCAATACATTTGCCGAAAATAACCATATTAGCTTTTCTCAGGTGCTTCAAGATTCCTTAACTTCCCTCTACCAGCGAAAACAGCACGCTTAAGTGGTTGCCCCGATTTCGCATGAAATCTGGGTAGTCCTATTCTTCTTTCAAAACAGTCGATTTCCAAGTCAAAATCCCTGCTTTTACATAAAATAATTCATCTGTCCGCCAAGCCAAGCAGTGAATTTAAGAAATTTTTCTTAAATGAAATAATTTGCGTTTTAGAAATGTAAAAATTCTGTTATGACGGATTTTCCTTAACTTATCGGCTCACACATCTAACTAAATGACATTGGCCATGAACCACGGTGCTAAAAAGCTGTATATCTCCGCCCACTCTGCCGTGGAAAGTCAGGCTTTTTATAAAAAAATGGGGTGTGTGGAAGCCGCGGTATATCATCAGGAACATGTGGAGAGAGAACCTTATGACTGCCAGCTGGAATGTCCTTTATCGTAAGCCGGAATTTCTCTATCCCTATAATAGTACTTTTTATCCTGTTCACCGATTTCCCGCATGACTTTACAGGGATTCCCCACTGCCACCACATTGGACGGGATATCCTTTGTCACAACGCTTCCGGCACCGATCACCGTATTATCCCCGATTGTGACCCCCGGCAAAATGATTGCTCCCGCCCCGATCCAGCAGTTTCTTCCTATATGTACCGGCATATTATACCGGTATAACCGCTCCCGCAGCTCGGGTAAAACGGGATGGCCTGCGGTAGCTATTGTTACGTCGGGGTCAAACATAAGTGTGATTGGTTCCGTTATTTGCAGAATGATGTACACTGTCTCATTATCAACATATCCGTATACAAACACCTGCTGTTATAGCACATCAGCAGATTTCCCAATACCCGCTTTTGGGCGAGCCATGCCGGATAAGAATCCCCCTATCCTTCAGCAGTTTTATATTTTTCTCAACGGCTCTTGAAGAAACGGAAAGAACCTCTGCCATTCCTTTTGCAGATATTCTGTTATTTTTACGAATCAAATTAAGTATATTTCTCTGCATATCATTGATTTCCGTATTCCACAGTGTAATTTGATTTTTCTCCGAACCTTCTCCGAACCTTCTCCGAACCTTCTCCGAACTTTCTCCGAACTTCCTTGTAGATTCCACTCTATTTGCACGCTTCCCCATTACCGAATCAAAGGTTCCTTCCTCAAATTCCGTCAAAGAATTGCGATAGAGATTCACACGGAACATATCATCAAATGCCTGAATTTCCGGAGCCGGAAGCCTATAATGATCCGCCGCTTGCATAATTCTTTTTATACCGGTTCCCCAAGCTTCTACAAGACCCATTTGATTAAAAATATTAGCAATTGTTCTGTTTCTAAGTTTGGAATGCCCGTTCATGATCTCTTCATAAGTAAGTCCATTATAAAGCCCTCCCGGAGATGTAACTTCCAAACGATCATCATATACTGCCACTTGTACACAAGAAGAATCCGATAGGTTTCGATGGCAATGTGCATTAATGATCATTTCCCGCACTGCCTCCACCGGAAGCTCGTAAGCCTCTCTTCGAATTAACCCGGAAATCGTTGCACCCAATCTAATATTCCGCAATACAAAAGCGGTTGCTTCCTCTATCTGTTCGTATATTGGACCAATGAATTCCCTCTTATCAAGAAAAACCGTCCGTTCCCTTCCCTTAAACACAGCACATTGTGTTTTCGAAAACGGGAAATAATCCGAAGTCAATAAAACAAACGCATTGGATGCTATCAGAGAATCATCCGCTTTTTTCAATAATTTCCAATTAATAAGCTGTGCTTCCGTCATCTCTCGTTTAGGTAAACCTGCCACCCTACGAAATTCCATAATATCCCTACACAGTTTCTCTGTTTGCTGCTCTGTGACTTCAAACCCCACACATGTTAGTTCATCCCATGAAATGCGGGAGCCTTCCAGTTCTAACTCCCTTATTTTATCTGCGTACGCTAATCTGGAAGTTCCTGCAACTCTTATAAATGTTCCTTTTTCTTTCCCCTTGGCTTTCAAATAATAGGGTCTGTTTGGCCCCGGTGCCGTGGTAACTACAATGACTGTTTTACCGCCCACTGTCTGCAATTCAATATTAGGAACAATCTGAGGCACACAGGAATCGGATACTGCATTTGAAATACTGTCCATCATTTTAAAAACAGATTCCTCATCCACACCGATCACTTCCCTCGTTCTGTCATCAATGCCTATGACCAGCCGTCCTCCCTGAGTATTGGCAAAAGCCACAATTGTCTTTGTGTATTTCTCTGATTTCTCCGGCAGAACAACCTTAAATTCAACATTTTTCGATTCACCGCGAACAATTTCCTCTATTGTCATCTTCCCCTCCTCTGTTTTATATTAAACAATGTTTTTAGCAGCGGAATGGTCGTTTATATAGGATAAACAGAAAAACATATGCCTGCACTCTATTGTGGGTAGTATGTTCCTTAATCTGTCAAATTATTTTATATATTGATTCTATCACAAGTACGTGAACCATCCCACTGTAAATTTCTTAAATTTATTACTATATTTTCTCTGATAATCTTACCTGATCCCATGCATCCACGGCGTGAAAGCCATGAAGACTGGCATGAAACAAACTTTTGTGATACTATAAAATTCCTGCGCTCTAATAAGCAAGAACCGAAACGGAGATGAATTAACAAATGCAGACAACCGATTTTTCCAAGGGAACGGTCTGGCAGAATATTATGTCCCAATCCATCCCTCTGATACTGGCACAACTGGTACAGCTTTTTTATAATGTGGTGGATCGTATCTACATCGGGCATATACCGGGAGCCGACAGTATGGCATTGACAGGCATCGGACTTGTGTTCCCGCTGACCACTCTGATCGCGGCTTTTACTTTTCTATTCGGCACCGGAGGCACTCCGCTCTTTTCTATCGCCAGAGGCGCCGGAGAAGAAAAGCGGGCGGAAAAAATATTGGGGAATACCTTCTCCCTGCTTCTGGGCACATCCATTGTACTGTTTCTATTCTGTTATCTCCTGCGCCGCCCCATACTTTATCTGTTCGGCGCCAGTGACGCTTCTTATTTATATGCTGATGCATATTTAAAAATTTACCTGCTGGGGACTTCTTTTACCATGCTGGCCACTGGACTGAACGGTTTCATTAACGCCCAAGGATTTCCCCGCATAGGCATGTTGACTACCTTGCTGGGAGCCGTATTAAATCTGGCGCTGGATCCGGTGTTCATTTTCGGCCTGCATATGGGAGTCAGCGGTGCGGCGCTGGCAACGGTGTTAAGCCAGTTAGTCTCCTGTGCATGGGTGGTTCGGTTTCTGACCGGAAAGAAGGCGTTGTATCGCATACAAAAGAAACATCTTCGGGTGAGCGGTAAGCTGACTCGCGAAATTATCGCTCTGGGAATGTCCGGTTTCATTATGCAAGGCACCAACTGTTTGGTTCAAGTAGTCTGCAACGCTACCCTGAAAATTTACGGCGGTGATCTCTATGTGGGCATCATGACGGTGATTAACTCCGCCAGAGAAATTTTGTCTCTGCCGGTAAGCGGCATTACCAACGGCGCCCAACCCGTATTGGGCTATAATTACGGTGCCAAAAATTATCATAAAGTCCGTCAAGGAATTCGTTTTACTGCCGTCTTGGGAATCCTTTATACTCTTTTGGCATGGCTGCTGGTTATAATGAGCCCGCACCTGCTGTTGTCCGTTTTCACAAAAGACACGGCTATGATTGCGGCGGGAGTCAATGCAATGCGGTTGTACTTTTTCGGCTTTTTCTTCATGGCCTTTCAGTTTACGGGCCAATCCGCTTTTACCGCACTGGGCTATTCCCGTCATGCAATCTTTTTCTCCTTACTGCGTAAAGCAGTGATTGTAGCTCCTTTGACAATACTGCTGCCAAAGCTTGGCTTTGGCGTGGACGGTGTGTTTTTGGCAGAACCGGTCTCTAACGCCATTGGAGGGCTGGCATGTTTTATAACTATGTATTTTTCCCTTTATAGGAAATTAAAAAAAGAGGAAGAAATGGAAAATTACGGAAAAAGGTGATATAATAGCTTTATCTCTGGTTGAGAGAATACAGGACAGCATAGAATGTGTAAGGAGGAAGTTTACGTGAGATTAGTAACACGCTCTGATTTTGACGGTTTGGTGTGCGGCGCATTATTGTTGGAGGCCGGAATTATCGATCATTGGAAGTTCGCACATCCGAAGGATTTGCAGGACGGCCTTGTGGAGGTAAACGAGGACGACTGCCTTGCCAATGTACCCTATGTAGAGGGCTGCGGCCTTTGGTTCGACCATCATTCCAGCGAACACGAAAGACTGCAGCTTGCGGGAAAATATAAGGGAGAAAGCCGGATTACTCCCTCCTGCGCCAGAATCATATATGAGTACTACGGCGGAGAAGAACGTTTCCCCCAGTTTACCGAAATTATGGAGGCCGTGGATAAGGTGGATTCCGGCAATCTGACCGTGGATGAAGTTATGAATCCCAAGGGCTGGATCTTGGTAGGCTTTTTGATGGATCCCAGAACGGGTCTGGGAAGATGGCGGCAGTTCTCCATTTCCAACTATCAGCTCATGGAAAAATTGTTGGAAGCATGCCGTGTTATGACCACGGAGGAAATTCTCGACCTTCCCGATGTGAAGGAAAGGATCGAAGTTTATAATGAACAGACGGAAAAGTTTAAGGAGATGGTGCTGCAGCATACGCGGGTGGACGGAAACGTAATTATCTCTGACTTAAGAGGAGTGGATCCCATCTATACGGGCAACCGTTTTATGATCTACAGCATGTATCCGGAGCAGAATATCTCCGCATGGATTGTCAGCGGACGCGGAGGCATGGGGTGCTCTGCCGCAGTGGGATACAGCATTTTAAACCGTACTTCCAACGTAGACGTAGGAAAGCTTATGCTGAAATACAACGGCGGCGGACATAAAAAAGTGGGAACCTGCCAGTTCTCGGATGAAGAAATGGAGACTAAGCTTCCGGAAATGCTTGCAGAATTATGCTCCATGTCGAATCAAGGTTAACGAACCTTTTTAAGAGTAAAACCCGCAGCAGGTATCCTGAACTCCGGCTCATTGCCGCGGGAATAAGCATTGTAGTGCAAGGAGCGTGAATATGCCCGGAACAGCCTGTCGAGACAATAATATTTGAATACTCAAATAAAATGTAAAAAAATGAAAGGATTTTATCTCACCGAGCGTATTACTTATATAAGGTAAAATAAACCGGACAAAATGGAGGTAGTATTATGAAAAAAATATTAACGAAGGTCTTCGTATTAACAGCGGCGGCAATCGTTCTCGCAGGCACCGTTCCGCAAGGCGTCAATGCACAGGCCAACAGGCATCATTGCAAGAGAAAAATGGTAACGGTGCGCCATGCATCCTGTTATCAGAACGGTTACTGCAATTTAAACGGAAGCTGCGACGTTAACGGCGTATGCCAGAACGGAGGATACTGTTTCGGGGCACATTGCAGCCAGAACGGAATCTGTGATCAGACTAACTGTCCTTTGGGAACCGATTGTCCCAATTATTTGGGCGGTAATTACAATGTAAGCGGTACGGCATCCGGCACCGTCTCCCCCTCCGTTACCCCTCAGGAAGACAACAATGCAAATAACGCTCCGGCTGTTGACACGGCTCCTGTGGCTTCCCCACAGACAGGTAACAGTGCCGACAACGCTCCGGCTGCGGACACGGCTCCCGTGGCTCCCCCTCAGGCGGACGACAATAATTCCGAGGATGTCTATCCTGTAGAAGAAGTTTCCCCTGTAGCTCCTCCACAGGAAACGGTTATCTCCCCCGATCCTGTCGTTTATCCGGACAATAATTATAGCAACGGCTACTGCCCTAATGTTCCTTGTGATCAGGACGGCTACTGTGATACACCCGGTTCCTGTTGGAACGGAACGGATTATAATGATTATACACATCATCCGGAAGGTAATGACAACGGCTGGTCAGGCCATCATTCCGGAAGAGGACACGGCTCTCATCATTAAGCCGTAGCATCAAAGGGGGAATTTCTTTGAAAAGTGCGGAAGACTTAAACCGTGTCATGGAGGCCTACTCGGATCTGGTGCGGAGAATTTGTTTTGTACATCTGAAAAACATGCATGATACAGAGGATGTTTTTCAAAATGTATACATGAAATATCTGCTCCACGAAGGTTCCTTTGAGAGTGCCGAACATGAAAAATCATGGTTTGCGCGGGTGACAATCAATGCCTGCACGGACTGGCTGCGGTATCTTTCGCACAGGAAATGGGTGCCACTTGATGTAATTGACGAAGAAAAAGAGGTGCTTGACCATACGTCCAGAGGAATTTTAGAAATTGTCTTACAGCTTCCCGAAAAGTACCGAAATGTCATATACCTGTACTACTATGAGGAATATTCTGCAGTAGAGATAGCCGACATACTTGGAAAAAGAAAAAATACCGTATATACGTGGCTTTCCAGAGCAAAAGGTATATTGCGGGATAGATTGGGAGGTGAATGGGCATGAATGCGATTCGAAAAAGCATGAGTGATATACGTGCATCGGAAGAACTAAAACAAAATACTCTGCGATATCTGAAAGAACACCAAAAAACGGCAAAACGTGCCACAGACAGGGTCTTCCCCGTTTTTCGGTATGCTTTGGCTGCAATATGCTTGTTCCTCCTGTTCGGGACAGGCGGCTACGCCGTTTACAGGAAACCTGTTTCCTACATCAGTATTGATGTAAACCCTTCCATTGAACTGGGCATCAATCGTTTTGACAGAGTAGTATCCGCAGAAGCTTATAATGAAGACGGACAGGACATTTTAAGTCATGTGACTTTGCATAATGTCCCCTATATTCAGGCGATTAACAAAGTGTTGGAAAGCGAAAGCAGCTACCATTTCTTAAAAGAGGATTCACTGTTGATATTTACCATTGTTTCCGATCATTCCTACTCAATGATAGAAGAGTTAAGCGCCAATGAGTTTTCTCAGAATTATGATACCTTAATGTATTCCAGCGATGCATTCTGCATGGCGGAGGCCCACAATTACGAGATGTCCTTCGGCAGATATAGGGCATATCAGGAATTATTGCAGTATGATGACAGCGTTACCATAGAGGACTGCCACAATATGACCATTAGTGAACTTCACAACAGAGTCGAAAACTGCCAGCACCATGGCGTAACGCAAAATCAAGAGGACACTCAGGATCAGGACGGCTCCCGGCACCACGGGGAATGCCATTCTCATCACAATTAACGTTATTCTTTAATATGTTCCGGTTTCGGTTAATCTATAAAACACCAGCCATTGGAAAAATGTAAAATGGCTGGTGTCTTTCTGTTTAAAATTTTTTATGCCACAATATGCCCGTCTTCAATCCGCACAACCCTGTCCGCCATCCGGGCAATCTCCAGATTGTGGGTTATCATTACAATCGTCTGGCAGAACTCACGGCTGGTTCTTTTCAGCAATCCGATCACATCATCGCTGGTTTTGGAATCTAAGTTTCCGGTAGGCTCATCTGCTAATATAATGGACGGCTTAGAGGCCAGTGCTCTTGCAATGGCAACACGCTGCTGCTGCCCGCCGGAAAGATGATTCGGCAGACTGTCCAGCTTGCCCTCCAGTCCAAGCAGCTTTACCACCTGCATGATGAACGATTTGTCGGGCTTTCGTCCGTCCAATGAAATAGGGAAAACAATATTTTCCCATACGGTAAGCACCGGCACCAAATTATAATTTTGAAAGACAAATCCGATTTGCTTTCGACGAAAAACGGTAGCCTGCTCGCTGTTTAGCTTTGTCAGATCCGTGTTCCCGATTTGAATGCTGCCCGCCGTAGGTGTATCCAGTCCCCCCAGCATATTTAACAGCGTAGTCTTTCCACTGCCGGAAGTTCCAATAATAGCGGTAAATTTCCCTCTCTCAATCTCCAGAGCGACATCGTCCAGAGCCTTTACAATGGTATCTCCTTTTCCGTAATACTTTTTCAACCCTGCTACCTTTAAAATGCTTTCCATATGGTATCCATCCTCCTGTTTTCTGTATTCTATATAATCCTGCATTATTATCGGAAAATCATTATGACGAGCAACCTTTATTCCCTATGCAGTTCTTCGACAATACTCCCTTTATAAAACAGCTTCAACGCCAAAACAGGAATGACAGCAGATACCGCAAGCAGCACGACACACGAGGATAAGGCAGGAAGCAATGTAAAGTGAAAGCGGCAAAACCACCAAGAGGGAGAATCGAGGATGCTTTTTATAACCGTCATACTCAGCAGCGCAGACAGTCCCAGACCCAAAACACATGCCCCGGCCGCATAGTATACCCCTTCAAAAATCATCATTTTTGTGAGTTGACGCTCCGTCATGCCGATACTCCGCATGGTAGCAAATTCCTTCCGCCGGGTTAATATGGTGGTAATAATGGTATTAATCAGATTCAGCACTCCGCAAATACCGAATATGCCCCCTACCAGCCCTCCCACATAATTGACTGTGGACCGTGTTGCCATGGCATCTTCTCTGGCAGACTCCGCAGAGAGATAATTCATGGAAGTATCCGTATTTTTCATATAGTCCTCCAAAAAGGATGTCATTTCCGCCTGCATTTCCTCCTCCACATTAAATGAATATTTATACACCACAGGGTAATCATACAGATCCTCAAATACAGGGGATGGCAGGTATAAAAATAAACCGTCGCCTCCAACCTCCGCAGGCCCGTTAGCGGTAAAGCCTACCTCTTTGTCATCGGATATTATCCCCGCTTTGGCTAAAACAGGCAGCTCCATCACCGGAATTCCTTCCTTATATACGGTGATTATATCCCCTATCTCTACAAGGTCAAATACCTTATTGAGGGACTGATCGGTCCGCTTAATATCTACCCCTACAAGAACCCCCTCTCCATTTACCATTCGTGCGTAGAGAGTATGTGCATCCACCTCTCCTTCCCGAAGATCCATTCGGGCAAAACCGACTTCTTCCATGCCGTAAACATTGCAGATCGGACGCCCGTCCTCGCCCAGCCCGAACGCGATTCCATTGTCATCAAACAGAAATTGCAGCCCGCTTTCCTCGTTAAAAAAGACATTCTCGGAAAATACATGTTCAAACCCAAAAGTAATGTCCGCGTCCTCTGCGGTATTCTTATAAATCAATGTTTCATCATAGAGCCCCGGACGAGCGGAAATATCCGCAATGGTCTGCTCCTTTATCTCATGGCTCCGAAAAAGAAAGCCTTTCCTTACACTGGTGCTGACTACATTGACAACGGAAAAATCCGTCCTTGTTGTCATAGCCACCTGTTTTTGAATGTCGATACTGTCCGCTACCGTTCCGCTGCAATTAAGCAATACTATGCACAGCATCAGAGACACCATGATAAAAGCGCTTCGCCGTCTGTTCCGCCCCAGATTCGACCATGCCAGCCTTGGAATATCTGCCCCAAGAGCGCTTTTCTTGGATTTTCGGCTGCTCACAGCCCTATCCGCATAATGGAACGCCTCAATAGGCGGAATATTCGCTGCCACCCTGACCGGCTTGCGGGTACTTAGAAATACGGTCAGCGCCGTCAGTGCCGCCGCACCTATAAATATTGCCGGAGAAAGAGATACCTCTACCGCAATATTTGTATAGCTGTTGGATAAATTATTCATAATGGCAGGCAGCGCAGCCTTGCCAATGTAAAAGCCGACAAGCATTCCAAGAGGGATTCCCAAACCGGACAGCCTCACCGCCTGCCCGTTGATCAGCTTCCGCACCTGTTTCCGGCTCATTCCTATGGTGCGATACAATCCGTATCGGCGGATCTCCTGCATAACGGCAATGTCAAAAACATTATAAATCAGAAGATAACCGCAGAAGAAAAACAAAGTCAAAAGAAAACCGGCCATAGCCGTCATTCTCGGATCCGGCACGGGATTTGTCACAGCGTTTACGGAAACCGGCAGATAGTTCGGCGCCGACATATCCTCCGGATCGCCTCCCTGACTGCGAACCAAATCAAACATTTTTTCCCGCAGCGCTCCGGCTCCGGCAACGGAATCCGCCGCCACAAAGTCGAAAAAATAAGTTCCCGCCATTTCCCCGTCCTGCCGATACGTATCTTCAAAAATCTCGGGATAGGCATCGCAAAACGCCTTTGATGTCCACATGACACTCAACTGATCGTTAAGCGCCTCATACCAGCCGGATACCACCATGGGCAAAGAATACTTCCGGCCGTGGGCAGTGAATTCAATTATAACTTCGGCTCCCGCTTCCGGCTCCACCCCCAGATCACGCAGTGCCCTGTCGGACGCCACAATCTCGTTTGCCGCCTGCGGAACGCTCCCGTAACCGGGCATACAAAAGGTCAGTTCCGCCTGTATCTCGTCCTCCACATCGAACTCAATATTATGACGGACACTGTTGCTTAGATACCCCACCGGCATACGAAGCCCGGCTTCCCTGATAAAATCGGCCTGTCTCATGGCCTCATACTGCTCTTTCGACATATAGCGGAACTCACCGTCCGACTTACTCATCTTCTGTATCTGCAGCGTGAGTGTCACCGACTGCAAAGTCCCCGCCGCCATAGTAGTAACCGATGTAAAGAGAACGGCTGTCAGGGCAATGGCCAGCACGGCAATCACGTTTCGCAGCCGGCTGGCGGCAAAACTACGGCGAATCAGTGTTTTTAGAATATCCTTCATAAGTACTGCCTCCTGAATACATTGGAATCGTCTCCGAATACTTCCGCCCAGATTTTCGTCCGTCCGTATTGGCGAAATCATTTTGCCGTTGTCAATCGGGCCTCTTCCTATTATCAATAATTATATCCCCTTTCTGTTACAATACAGGTACGATAAAGGTACGTTTTTGTAACTTGTTACGTTACTTTTCACACCCACGCCACCGCGGGACGTTTTCTGTGCATGCGTTACTGGTCACGGAGTGAACAGCAGAGCCATTCTCCCTTTGCATTATCTGCGTATAATGATATAATTTCAATAGAAAAACATTAGGTGAGGTGAATTTATGAAAATATACGAAAAGGATAATATGCTGTATTTCACCAGAGAAGGAGAAATTGTACGTTTATCGGCCTGCGGGAAGGACAGCCTGCGTTTTCAGGCATCCCCTAATTGCACCATTTCGGAACAGGATTTCACTTTGATGCCGCAAAATACAACAGCGGAAATAACTATCAGCGAAAATCAGGCGTCCATTCAAAACGGAGCTTTGCGTGCGGACATATACGGTAACGGAAGAGTCGAATACTTTTACCGAGGCCAAAAAATATTACGGGAAAAAAGCGAATTGGCCTTTGATGCAGGTATACGCAATTATATCAATAACTGCGGCCAATTATGGCGCGTAAGAGTAACCTTTGAAGCGAATCAAGGCGAACATTTTTACGGTTTAGGACACGAGGCGACGGATTGCTTTGATTTAAAGGGCTGCACCATTGACCTCCGCCATGTAAACGCGAAATGCACCATCCCCTATATATATTCCTCCCTTGGCTATGGCTTTCTCTGGAATCTGCCGTCAACGGGCACCTGTGAGCTTGCCGGCAACCGTACCCGGTGGACAAGCGACTCCACACGCCAGATTGATTATGTCATCATCGGCGGCTCTCCCAGACAGGCATGTGAAACTCTTGCGGATTTAACCGGCCATGCGCCCCAACTGCCCGATTGGGCGCTGGGATTCTGGCAAAGCAGGCTTCGTTACGAAACACAGGAGCAAGTGCTTGAAACGGCATCAAAATATTATGAGCACGGTATTCCTCTGTCGGTTATCGTGATAGACTATTTTCACTGGACGGAGCAAGGTGATTATAAATTTGATCCCAAATATTGGCCTAATCCAAGGGAAATGGCAGATAAGCTCCACGATATGGGAATCAAGCTGATGGTTTCCATGTGGCCTACCATAAACGAAAAAAGTGAAAATTACAGAGAAATGCGCGATAATAATATGCTGATACGGACAAAATCAGGCTCCGACAGGGTATTTGATTTCTACGGCCCTCAGGCAGAAATTGATCCCACCAATCCTCTGACACGTGAATTTGTATGGAAAAAGCTGAAAGACAATTACATCGATCAGGGCGTTGACGCACTTTGGTTTGACGAGGCCGAGCCGGAAATTCATCCGGAACGATTTGATCAGCTGATTCTTCATTTAGGCGGCGGTGATGAAGTCGGGCTTTTGTACCCGTATTATTATGCTAAGCTGGTGTATGACGGGATGAAAGCTATGGGAAGGGAAGATATTGTAACATTGTCCCGATGTGCGTATACCGGCGCCCAGAGATTCGGCGCGCTGGTGTGGTCCGGCGATATTCCCTCAACCTTTGAAAGCCTCAGAATGCAGGTGAAATCCGGCCTTAACATAAGTATGTGCTCCATTCCTTGGTGGACGACGGATATCGGCGGCTTTTACGGCGGCGATATCGAATCCGATTCTTTCCGTGAACTTATTGTCCGTTGGTTTCAATACGGAGTATTCTGCCCTGTATTACGCCTCCACGGAAGCCGAAACGGCCACGACAGATCCCGCGATATTATTGAGCCCACCGGCGGGGACAATGAAATATGGAGTTTCGGAGAACGCAATTTCGAAATTCTAAAAGATTTAATCCTGTTACGGGAACGGCTAAAGAAATATATTAAAAAGCATATGACCATCGCATCCGAAAAAGGGTATCCCGTCATGCGTCCTATGTTCTTTGATTATCCCGAGGATCCGAAGTGTTATACACTTGACGGCCAATATATGTTTGGCGATGATATTATCTTTGCACCGATCACGGAGCAAGGCATGACGGCAAAGGAGGTATATCTGCCGGAAGGAGAATGGATACTGACCAAAAATAAAACCTTATATAAAGGAAATCAATTCTATACAATAACTGCGGAGATAAATGAATTTGTTGCCTTTGTCAAGAAAGACCGGGAAGTGCTTGCGGCATTTTAATGTTCGGACTTCACCGTTCAGACCACCCGTCCGTCCCGTAGACGCACGACACGGTCGGCAAGCTGGGCAAGCTCTAAATTGTGTGTAATTAAAATCAGTGTCTGCCGAAATCTTTCCACCGTCATTTTCAGAAGTCCCGCTATATTCCGGGCAGACTTTGCATCCAGATTTCCGGTGGGTTCGTCTGCCAGAACTATGGACGGCTTTGTGATCAAGGCTCTGGCAATAGCCACGCACTGCCGTCCCCCGTCGGAAAGCATAGCGGGATATTTCTCCAGTTCATGAGCCAGTCCTACAGCCGATGTCAGTTCTTTGAAAAATTCTTTGTCCGGACGGGAATCATCCAGCCACAGGGGAAGCAGAATGTTTTCCCCTATGGTTAACTCCGGTAGCAAGCGATAGTCCTGAAAAATAAACCCCACCTTGCGGCGGCGGTATACAGTCAGCTGATCCTCCGTCAAATCCGCCAGATTCACTCCGTCCACAATAATCTTGCCGTCGGTAGGTCTGTACAACCCTCCGATGATGTTAAAAAGTGTTGTCTTTCCCATTCCGGAGGCACCGATAATTGCCGTGATCCTGCCTTTCTCCACAGTGAGGTCAATGCCGTCCAGCGCTTTGACCTGCCCGGAATCTTCCTCAAAATACTTTTTTAAACTTTCAATTATAACAATATCCATTTTGGATCCTCTGCATTCTTGGAAAAATCAAGTAACAGTTCAGCCAGCCCCTCCCGCGAAGTCAAAATCGCGTCCCTATGCGATTTTGCGAGATATGCGGGCGCCAAAACGCATTCTTTCCGCGTTTTGTGTGCATTTTCGTAACGGTTCAGTGCCCTGTCTGAACTGTTACAAAATCAATGAAAGCTCCAACTGCCCGATACTCTTTTCACTTTACTCCGCCAACAGAAACACGGAGAAGACGGTTCCCTTCCCTGCTTCCGACTTCACACTGATATAGCCCTTTTGTCTGGTGATGATGCTCCGGGTAAGGTACAGCCCCAAACCGACCCCTTCCTCTCCGGCCGCCTCCTCCGCCCGGTAAAAACGTTTAAACACATCATTATAATGTTCCGGAGCAATTCCCATGCCCGTGTCGGAAACGTCTATGCGGGTGTAAAACTGCCATGGGCGGACACTTATCTGTATGGAGCCTCCCTTGGGCGTATATTTTATCCCGTTATCCAATAGATTTCCCAATGCCTCCGCCGTCCATTTGGGATCATGCCTTACGGTTGTATCAATGTCACAGCATACTTCAATAGAAATACTTTTTTCTTCCGCCTTGGCCCAGATACCGTTAACCGCCTGCGCAATGGTATTGTACAAGCTGTTTTGCTTCATGTGAAGGGTGAAGGTTCCCGTCTCCAAACGGGACATTTTAATCAGGGACTGCATCAGAAAATCCAGTTTGTCAACCTGTAACGAAATAGTCTCCAAAAATTCCGCCTGCTTTTCCTCGGTAAGCCGATGCTGCTTTAAGATGCCTGTAAACATCCGCAAATTTGCAACGGGAGTCTTCACCTGATGGGAAATATCGCTGACCAGCTCCTGAATCGTCTGTTTATCCTGCTCACTCTGCCATTGCCCTTCCCGCAGTCTGTCGTAATACTGCAGCAGCTTTCCCTGAACCTTGGATAAAGAGGAATCCTCGTAGGGCCGGTATTTTTCCGGCACACGTCCGGCCATCAAATCATCCACCGTCTCACAGATATCGTTGGCAAAGTCAGCCTGCTGCCGCCGGATTATTCTATCCCACAGCAATACCAGCAGCAGAATCAGAGCGCCTGACACCGGCAGTATCACCCGGATTCCTGCGGAAGGAATATATTCCCACAATACTCCCGTCAGTATAAGGGCGGCGGCGGAAAGGATTAAGATGTGTTTTATTTGCTTGCATTTTCCGATTTCCATATATACCCCATCCCCCGCACCGTGCGGATATAGTAATGTCCTTCCTCTTCCACCTTTGCGCGCAAACGGTTCATGGTCACGGTCAAAGTATGGTCATCCACATAATTTCCGTCACAGTCCCAGAGCTTTTCCAGCAAAAGCTGCCTTGTTACCAGATCTCCGGCATTGGCTGTGAGAATCCGCAGAAGCTTATATTCATTCGGGGTGATTACAAGCTTTTCGCCGCCGCGCCAGGCAATCAGCGCCGCAAAATCCACGTGCAGAAATCCGTCGTCATAACAGTCTTTCTTCTCCGCACCCATTTCCAAGGTACGACGCAAAGCTACCTCCACCCGGCGCTTCAAGATTTGAATACTGAACGGCTTGGTGATATAGTCATCGGCTCCAAGCTCAAAACCGTTGAGCTCGTCCTGTTCCAGATCGTTGGCTGTCAGAAATATGACCGGCAGCTTGGGCCTGACCGCCTTTATCTCCCTGCAAAGGTCAAATCCGTTCCCGTCCGGAAGATTTACGTCTAATATCACCAAATCATAATTTTCGTATTCTATAAGTTGTCGTGCCTTTTGGCAGTTGTAAGCCGGAACCGTCAAACAGCCTCCGGCATCCAATTCAAAGCACAAACCCATGCTTAATGCTGAATCGTCTTCTACAATTAATATTTTCGACATAAAATCTACCCTTTAGCTCCGTCTTCCATATATACTCTTACAGCCCCTCAACCGCTTCGGCCGTCATGCATAACCGGAAGGCAGCGGCCGCCGGCACGCTGCTCCAAAAGCGCTTTATTTCACAGCCTGCTCCACATAATAAAAGAAATTCAAATCCAATATCCCGTTGGAATACTCATACAGCTGTTTTACCTTCTGTTTCATCAGCTTAACACTCTCTTCATCCACGGCCTCTCCCGCACTGCCGACTGCCTCGCCCGTTACTTTATTATAGGACATATCCTCCGCAATAAAGCTTCTGTCGGCAAATATCACCAGCCCCTCACTGTCCGACAGCATATCCGTCCCCGCAAAAAGCCTTGAGTCATAGGGAAATCCGAACAGATTATAAAGTGTGGGCAGCAGATCCATAGCCCCGCAAGGTTTCTCTATGACTACCGGCTCTTCCATTTGGGAATTCCAAAGAATTAAAGAATTTCTGTATATTTCCAGTGAATCTTTAAGTTCCGCTCCCGCCAGTTCTTCGTAATGCCCCAAGTCCATCCCGTAAGGATAATGATCCGCACTCAGGACAATCACCGTATTGTCCAGCTTACCCGCCTGATCCAATTGGGCAATCAAATATTCCAATGCCTTATCCAGTTCTATATTGCAGGCAATGTACGCCTTGCCTTCCTCGCTGAAGGGAAGCTCCATTACCGCGTCTTTATTTTTAGCAGACATGGCATTTCCGGTAAAATTGTAATTCATATGTCCGGATACCGTCATATAATACACATGGAACCTGTCCTCCCCGATATACTCCGGTAAAGTAGCTTTTATCATGTCCAAATCGGAAGCCGGCCAGCGATCCGCGTTTTCCATCTGAAAAATCTGGCTTTCCCATTCCGGACCCGACAATTCCCCTAATTTAATCGCTTTAAAGTCATATCCCAAATTGGGATGGCTCAAATGCCTGTCATAGTAGTCCAAAGTATTATTATGGTAGGCAAAGCTTTTCACGCCTTCCGCAGCGAAATATGCCGGCAGAGAATAAGGCTGTTTATTTTGTGATGATTTCCTCATGCTGAATTGTCTGTACGGAATCTGTCCCGTCAGATTCACGTACTCGCCGTCGCTGGTACTTGTCTGCCACAAGGGCACATAATAATTTGAGGCCACAAAACCCGAATGAATTAATTGATACAAAGTCGGCGTCAATTCCTGCGAAACCGCATAAGGCGAAAACCCCTCCGCGGTCAGGTAGATTAAGTTATACCCTTGAAACATTCCCGTATATTCGTTTCTATTTGTGGGAGTCCTCCCCTCCAAAATAGATATGAGCCCTCTTACGCCCTCATCCTCCGTCAATCCGTTCAAAAGTTCAAAATCTATATCCAGCGTTTGGGGCGATGTATCCAGTATCTCCGGAACTTCCGGCATCCCTTTTCCGGCGGCCTGTATTACTTCACCACTCCCGCAGGATATCTGTGTTCCCGTCTCTCCGGTTTCCTTTGTGACAGGAATAGGATTCAATTCCACTGCCAAGTCAGTATCTATTTCTGCCTCCGGAAGGAAATCTCCCATGCAGTCCCTTTGGGCGGATGCCAAAATACCGAAGCGTTCCGCCACATAACCCGGATCATAAAAGCTTTGATAATCCTGATAATAAGCAAACCCGCCCTGATAGCCCGCAAATAATACTACAGACAGCAGTAACATTCCCGAACCGATAGATGCTGTGCTTAATACACGGATTTTCACATGTGCTCTAAATACGGTCTTTTTCTTTTGTGAGCGGTAGAAATTTCTCTTCTTATACAGCACCACCCCCGTACCCACAAGGGGCATTGCCAAAAACAGCAGATAAAGTACATTTTCTCCGATTGCATATAACAGCTCCCGCCAATAGTTTTTCATGGCATCCCCGCCGGCATTTACAACAGCCGCCAGCATAAGAGGCTGGGTAAAAATGCGCATATAGATCAACTGGCTCGCAAAAAAGAGAAAATTAATCCCTTGGACAATCCACAGTAATTCCCTGTTCACGGTGTGTCTTCCTGTGGAAACCGGCAAAAACTCGATTCCTGCCAGCACTAAGATCAGCGGAATTGTCAGCAGCGGATTCATCCCCTGCAGTCCCGCAATCCCCACATGATAAACGGCCTCCATATATGCCAGTGTGAGGACTAAAGTTAAATATAAACGATTCATTACCCTCTCCCCGGTGCCGAATATTTACATCTCCCATCATTCATACTTTATGCATGTACAATGCCCGCATAAGTCTCTGTCCGGCTCATGCTTTTCGGAAGAAATCAGGCACCTGTCTTATCTATCTGTATACTAATATATTGAATAAGTCCATGCTTATTTCACATAAATCAATAAATTATTAAAAATACCGTTGATTTTTTCGTATGACCTTTCTTGCACCCATACAAAATGGTTCTATGCTCATTTTAGTCTATTTTATCCTAAATGTGTTTTAATTTTTTATGAATAATTTGCATACTTCTTGCATACACAAATTAAGATTTTATGTCCTTTCTGATACAAAAAGAAAAATGCGGCACTGTTTTCAGCGCCGCATTTTCATTCGTTAAAACACTTTAATCGTTATATTCAAAATAATCAAAATCCGCAGGAATGCGTGTGCCGCATCCGCCGTTGTTGGCGTAGATTCCCACCAAAGTGCCTGTATGACGTTTCCGGTCGTCGGGCACTCCCTCGTCACAGAGATAGATGCAGTTCTCGAGCACGCCTGCCTGCTTCCAATCCGTCCCGTCGTAGCTGTAATAGAAGCTTCTGGTGAGCTTATCCACTTCCACCTTCAGGTACACGCTCTGCTCCTTAATATTGTCCACGGAAGCCATCAGTTCCTCCCCGTGGTTCCGGTTGATTACCAGCTGAAGTTTTCTGCCCCCCTCATAGCAGATGGAAAACCGTGCATAAGTGGCCGTGCTGTAGTAGCAGGTCAGCCCCGCCTGTTCCCCGTCTCTGGAAGGATAAAAGTCCAGTTTTGTGGAAGCGGTATAGCTCAGCTCCTGCTCCCGTCTCACCAAGGTATTTTTCGCCCGTATTTCCCAGAGCTGTCCGTCACCTGTCCAGATGCGGAAATATCCCGGCCTTTCCGTCAGAGAGTAACTTCCCCTTGCCGGATTTCTGACAAACTCCCAGTTTAAGTTCAGCTTCTCATCGTCAAAATCATCTCTGGTCCACTTTTCAAACTTATATTCCGGAAGCCGGGGAACGTCCTGCCGCGAGCTGGGGCCCTTTCTGTCATTGACGATAAACCAGCCGTCATCAAGCCATGTAACGGGATCCATTCCCGTCTCTCTTCCGATGGTGGTGTAGTGCCCTTGATTGGCTCTTCCCATGAGGTAATATACCCACCAGTCACCGTTCTGGGTCTGTACCAGCTTGCCGTGACCCGTGCGTTGAATCAGTGCATCAGGATCAAATTGACGCATTACCGGATTGTAAGGAGAGGACTCGTAATTCCCCGTCAGCTCCTTCGAACGGCCCACATTGATACCGTGGCCGTATCCGGTGCCGCCCTCTGCCACTATGGCATAATAGTAATCCCCATGTTTCATCAAATGAGGTCCTTCGCAGCATCTCTCGCCCGTTCCCGGCCACACAGGAATTTTGTCACCGATTACCTTGGTACAATCGTCACTGAGAGGCACCAAATTAATGCCGGGGCTGATTACCATATAATGTTTCCCGTCGTCATCCACAAAATGAGAAGGATCAATACTGTCTACCTCCAGCCAGCTGGGTTTGCTGTAAGGCCCTTCCGGCTTATCCGATGTAACTACAAGCTGCCTGCGCAGCACATCGTTTCCTCTGGTTCCGTCTCCGTTCAGCCGGAGCGTGGCCATAATAATAAATTTCCCGTTGTGGTAAGAAATGTCCGGCGCCCATATGCCGTGGGAATCCTTAATGTTCTGCAGATCCAAATAATCCGGATCCGTCACGGCATGTCCTATGATCTTCCAATGTACCATGTCTTTGGAATGACTCACAGGAATGGCGGGAAAATACTGGAATGTGGAATTTACCATATAATAATCTTCACCCACACGTATTACCGAAGGATCGGGAAAAAAGCCCCTCTGAATCGGATTTTCATAAATTTTTTCCATACTAACCTCCATGTCGCAGCTTTGCTGCGACCCACAATCCCATGGAGCTAAAGCTCCGATGAGAAATGCTGTGTTTTCGGGCATTTCTCGGTGTGAGACTTAGAAGTTCTTTGCGAAACAGCCTCTGCTGTGAGCAAAAATTGCTAAAGCAATTAGAACTTCTTCTCACACTAACCTCCATACGCCCGCTTCGGCGGGCACAAACAATCAATGAATCGGTGCAAGTCTGGAAGAATCGCGCCAGCGATTCTTCCAACTGCTTTAGCAGTTTGGGAAGAAGCTCTGCTCCGCAGAGCGTGAAATCACTTAGCGAGGTCTTTTCGAGCTTAGTGATTTCCTTCACACTTTTCATAGGTAACAAATTCTACAATTGCGTATCCTCTGCTTTCTTTTTCCGGGGAAGCGCAGAACACACCGTTTTTAACACCCACCCAGCGTCCGGGCATAGCGGTCATCTCACCGGCCTTCTGATAACTGCTGCCGTCCGTGCCATACTCCAAAGTCACAAGCTCCAAGGGAAATCCCTTTTCGTTTGCATTTAAGTCTCTTGTACCGTTCTGCTTTACGGTATACTTTATGTAGAGTTCCTTTGCCTTGTCAAAGGAGACTGCCGGAAGAAGCTTTTCCGTTTCCTCTGTGGTATCCGGAAGGATTTTCCCGTACTTCTGCACTCCGTCAACGTAATACGGAACAAGGCTGTCCCCCTCCCTCCTGAAGGTGAGCAGGCCATAGCTTGTGCCCATGGAAATGACGCCTGCCTCCTCCCGATCCTCCAGATTCGAAAGATCCAGCTTTGTCACACAGCTAAATTCCGGAGCAGGCCATTTCTGCAGAAGCAGATTAGGCATATCTCCATAAACGGTTTCCTTAAAAACCGCATTTAATTTCAAACTGTTTCCGGTCAGCTCATACCAATTCTTTTCGGGATTTGCATTCCATTGCCATTGTAATCCCAATTTATTTCCGGTAAATCCATCGGATGTCTCGGGTTCGCATATTTCGTTACTGCCGGCGCCCACCGTCGGCTTGCGGTATTCCATAACAGGCTCACCGTAATCATTTCCCTCTTTGGCAACCCCGATAACAGGCCAGTCCTCCTTCCAGCTCATAGGCTGAAGATGGGTAATACGTCCCGCCGCATAGACATCCTGAAAGTGAAGAAACCAATCCTCGCCAGTGACGGTATCCACCCACGCACCTTGGTGAGGGCCGTTTACAATGCTGTCCCCCTGCCGCATTACCACCTTATATTCATAAGGGCCGAAGACATTTCTGGAACGCAGCACCGTCTGCCAGCCCGTCTTTACGCCCCCTGCGGGAGCAAAGACATAATACCAGCCGTTTCTCTTATACATTTTGGGGCCTTCTATAGTCACTTGATCATTTTCATTCCCGTCAAATATTTTGACTTCCTCACCGATCAATCCCATGCCGTCAGGCTGCATTTCCACCATGTGGAGGACGCTTTTGTATCCGATGCGGCTCTTCGCCACTCCGGCCACAAGGTATGCCTTTCCGTCATCGTCCCAAAACGGACAAGGATCGATCCAGCCCGCACCGGGCCTGATATTTACAGGCTCCGACCATTTCCCGAAGGGATCTTTTGCAGTGCTCATATAAATTCCCTCATCCGGCATGGGGAAACAAACATAATATGTCCCTTCATGATACCGGATAGAAGGCGCCCATACGCCGCAGCCATGTATCGCTGCCTTATAACGCTCGTCCGGAATTTTGTCTATAACATAATTCACTACCTTCCAGTTTACCAGATCCTTTGAATGAAGAAGGGGAAGCCCCGGAGCATTGGAAAAGCTGGAGGCAGTCATAAAATAATCGTCCCCCACACGAATCGCATCGGGATCCGAATAATCCGCATAAAGAATGGGATTACGATAGTTCCCGTTGCCTAAATCTGCATTCCAAATATTACCTGACACCATACCATTACCTGCCTTTCTGTGACGGCAGCCGCTTCCGGCCGCATAAATTTTATGCCGAACTTTGTTCTGTACTTACAAAACTCTTTTCTTATTGTAACTGATTGTGCGGGAATTCTTCAATGCCATGTCCGCACTTTCCTGTGCCAAATATTGCGGTTTGAAAGGGGGTATGGTATACTGATTCTGCTGATGCAGAATCAAAGCCGGCTTACGCTGACTTTCTGTCACTTCGTGATGCATTGTACCTAAATCCATGTAAGTCCATGGCTTGTCAGTCAACACCCCCGCTGTAAGCAACGGGCACCAAGCTTGCAGCGCCGCAGAGCGCAATGCGTCCATTTCCAAAGGAGTCTTTTTATGATTTATCAAGACAGAGCGGAATATCTCTCCGTTAAAACGACAAAAAACAACAACTACCTCTCTCACATCCACCGGCAGGTAGAAATTTTCTATGTCCTTGACGGCGCCATTGAAGTTACCATTTCCGGTCAGAAAAAGCGTTTGGAAAAAGGAATGGCATCCATTGTTTTTCCCAATGCAGCTCACGAGACTTACACTCCCCAAGCGTCCACCGCCGTCATGATGATCTTCAGCCATGACTTTCTGCCGGATTTTCATTATGAGTTCACTTTCCAAAAACCGAAATGTCCCTTTATTGACAGCATACAAAATTCCGAACAATTTTCCTTCCTTGTGTCCGGTCTCTTGGACAATGTCCAAGGAGATGCGGATATCCGCATTTCCAAGGGATATCTGTATGTCATTGTGTCTATGATATTATCCCGGCTGTCTCTGGCAAAGCAGCAGAAGATTTCCGATGATATCTGCCAAATGATTTCCGACTACCTGAATCTGCATTTTACGGAAGATCTCAACCTGACACAGCTGGCCGCATCGCTGGGTTACAGTAAATATCACATTTCCCATATTTTTAAAGATAAATTCGGCTGTTCTTTCAGCGATTACCTCAAGCGGCTCCGTTCCGAACATGCTATGGGCCTTTTGACGCACTCGGAAATGACCGCCACGGACATATGCTTTGCCAGCGGCTTCAGCAGCCTGCGAACCTTTTACAGAGCGTTCCATGAGGTATACGGTGTGGCTCCCAAATCTATGAAATAGCCTATTGCAATCACTGCTTTCCTCGCCTCAACTTGTTACTGTTCCCTCCGTTCACAGCAACAGTAACACAGAAATCGCAAAAACAGCGAAATAATGAATTTAAATTGATATGTAATGGAAATCATTGTATAATGACAACATGTGCCGAATGCAGAGACGGGATAACGATAAAGTAACACTGCACCTGAACATTTTTCATTGTATTCGGTAAATTGAGGAAGCAAAAAGGAGAAGACATGGATAAGAAAATACCTTATAAAATTTATTTGGAAGAACAGGAAATGCCGAGACAATGGTACAATGTCCGGGCAGATATGAAAAAGAAACCGGCGCCGATCTTAAATCCCGGCACACTGCAGCCCATTACGGTGGAAGAGCTTTCCGGTATCTTCTGTACGGAATTGGCAAAGCAAGAGCTGGACGATACCACGGCTTATTTCGATATTCCGCAGGAAATTAGAGACTTTTACAAAATGTACCGTCCCTCCCCCCTTGTACGGGCATATTGTCTGGAAGAAAAGCTGAAAACACCCGCCCATATTTATTACAAATTCGAAGGAAATAATACGTCGGGAAGCCATAAGTTAAATTCCGCCATCGCCCAAGCCTATTACGCAAAGGAGCAAGGCTTGAAGGGCGTTACCACAGAAACCGGCGCCGGACAATGGGGAACGGCCCTTTCCATGGCCTGTTCTTATTTTGATCTGGACTGTCAGGTCTACATGGTGAAATGCTCTTACGAGCAGAAGCCTTTCCGGCGTGAAGTAATGCGTACCTACGGCGCAAAGGTGACTCCCTCTCCCTCCATGAATACAAGTGTAGGGCGCAAGATAAACGAAGAATTTCCGGGAACCACGGGAAGCCTCGGATGTGCCATTTCCGAAGCGGTAGAAGCGGCAACCAGTCAGGACGGATACCGCTATGTCTTAGGCTCCGTGCTTTCTCAGGTATTGCTGCATCAGTCCATTATCGGTCTGGAGACAAAAGCGGCTTTGGATAAATACGGTATTCAGGCGGATATCATTATCGGATGTGCCGGAGGCGGCTCTAACTTAGGCGGATTAATCTCTCCTTTTGCAGGAGAAATCTTACGGGGAGAAGCGCAATATCAGATAATTGCCGTGGAACCGGCTTCCTGCCCCAGTCTGACGAGAGGTGTATATGCTTATGATTTCTGCGATACAGGAAAGGTATGCCCCCTTTCGAAGATGTATACTCTGGGAAGCGGATTTATGCCTTCCGCAAACCACGCAGGCGGACTCCGTTACCATGGCATGAGCTCCACGGTTTCCGAATTGTATGATCAGGGACTGCTGGAGGCCAGAAGCGTAGAGCAGACCGAAGTATTTAAGGCTGCCGAAACCTTTGCCAGAGTGGAGGGTATCCTTCCCGCGCCGGAGAGCAGCCATGCCATCAAAGCGGCCATTGACGAAGCAATGAAATGCAAAGAAACCGGAGAAGAAAAAAATATTGTATTCGGTCTGACCGGAACCGGTTACTTTGATATGGTGGCTTATCAGAAATACAATGACGGAGATATGAGTGATTATATTCCCACGGATGCGGAGCTGGCAGAAGCCATTGCTAAACTTCCCAAAGTGAATCCTTGACCCGTTAATCTTACCGTCCTGTCTTACAGGGCGGTTTTTGTAAAATATACTAACATCATAGACCGCCGCAATCCGGCAGAACGGAGGGTAAAATGAAATCACTCATAGCACCGAAGGACAAGCATCAAATGAACTGGGTGGAAGGCTTCATGGAATGGGGGACGGTAAAAGCCCCTAAAACACTGAAAGTGGAACATTCCTCACAGGAAGAGAAGGGTATCCTCACGGAAAGCTACCGGTTTACAAATATCAGCGATGTGCCGGTTTTCACTTCGCTAAGGGATATCTCCATCTATACCACCTTTGCGGATGACTACTGCAGTTCGGAAGTCTGCACAAAAAAACGCTGCCACACCCACATCTGGTGCGGCGGGGAAGTTTCCTATGTGATGGCCTTGCGCATGGGCGGAGAAGCGCCCCATCTGGGGCTTGTGCTGACAAAAGGCAGCCTCGCAGGTTACAGCATAGAGCGGGACTTAGCGAAAGGGAGCAACGACAGAGGTGATTTTCTTTTACATCCCTCTCCAACAGAATTGGAGCCGGGTGAGAGCTTTGACATCCAATGGAAACTTTTCTGGCATGAGGGAAAAGATGACTTTTACCGTCAGCTGCCCTTGCTGAACCATAAATTTCTCCGGGTAGAGGCAAAACAGTATGTTGTCTTCGCCGGGGAAGACATTTCCCTTACGGTGACTCCCGCTTTTGATATTTCACAGGAGGACATCCATATTACAAGAGCCGGAAAAACCGTGAAATATACTATGGCTGACGGAATTATCCATGTTCAGGAGCCCACTTCTGCGTGCAATATATTGCAGGATAAACTGTCCATATACGGAGAGCCATGGGACAATTTGTTTTTCTTCGAAAACGCGGATCATAACCTGCCGGCATCTCCGGAACGGATCTCCGAAGCCTCCCGGTACGGCGAACATCGGTATGAGATTGAGGTCGGCGGTGTGAAAACCTTCTGTAGAATATATGTGCTTCCTGAGTTCAAGGAGCTGGTCAAAAGAAGGTGCCATTCTATTGTAGAAAAACAGCAGTTCCACAAACCGGGCAGCCCTCTCGACGGGGCTTATCTGATCTACGACAGAGAAGAGGGACATTGCGTCTACCGTCCCGAAAATGATTTTAACGGAGGCCGGGAACGTGTGGGCATGGGGGTTTTGATTGCCCGTTATCTGCAAAGCTGTCCGGATGAAGCACTGGAGAAAAGCCTTCGAAAATATGTGGCTTATGTGGAGCGGGAGCTTTATGACGAGGAAAACAACCTTGTCACCAACGATATCGGCTATAACGACTCCTACAAACGGCTTTACAACTACCCATGGGTCAGCCTGCTCTATCTGGAGCTTTACACCCTCTGGGGAGACAAAGCTTCTCTCCGAAAGGCATATAAGATTATGAAATCTTTTTATACCCAAGGCGGAAGCCGCTTTTATGCCATAGAAATTCCTCTGCGGCAGATACTGCTGCTGTTAAAGGACTCTTCCATGGACAAGGAATATGATGAACTGAAAGCATGTTTTGCGGAACATTGTAATTATGTACTTCAAAAGGATATCCTGTACCCCGCCCACGAAGTAAACTATGAGCAAAGCATCGTAGCTCCTGCGGCAAATCTTCTGTTGCAAATGTATCAAATTACAGGGGAGGAATTCATCGGCAAAGGTGCCGGACGGCAGCTTAAAGTTTTGGAGCTCTTTAACGGATTGCAGCCGGACTACCGCCAATATGAGGTGGCTGTCCGACATTGGGACGGCTACTGGTTCGGTAAAAAACGCCAGTATGGGGACACCTACCCCCATTATTGGAGCGCACTGACAGGAAACGCCTATCTGTCCTTCGGAGAAATCTCCGGAGATGCGGCCTACAGGGAAAAGGCCGAAGCTGCCTTCCGTGGTGTGTTAAGCCTGTTCTTCTCCGACGGCGGCGCTTCCTGCGCATATGTGTTCCCGGCCAGCGTCAACGGGGAGGCGGCAGACCGTTATGACGCTTACGCCAATGATCAGGATTGGGGAATGTATTTCTACTTAAGGGAACATAAAATTTAATTCTTGAGCGTGTTTGAAAAATCATTCTCCGGTCTGCTCGTTCCGGAGAAAGCATTTTTCAAACACGCGCTAAAGCAATTTAAGGAAAATGCCGATATTTCCGTAGCATCTTATTCTTAACAGTTCCGGAATTTCTTTTCTAAACTGTGTCCAGCCGCATGAGATTCTTTCTATTTTGCAGAATTGTTTTATCAATAAGGGGGAACGGGCGGGACGCCGTAGGTTGTATGGCTCAGGGGCAGACGGCTCCCATATGCGTGATGGGCAAAAAATCAGTATCTCATAATAAAGGATATTATCACATTTCCTGACTTCAGACAGCCAATGGCGGCTCTTTCCCTCCGTGTAGCAGAACGAAATCCCGTCTGCGACACGATTCAGGAAACCTGTCTCAGGATCATCACATAGCCGGAAAACATTTGCCAGTTTCGAAGAAGAAAGATTCAAAAATATACAAAAATATATTAAGATATTGATAGAATACAGATGCATTGATACAATGAAAAAGTCCACTATTGGACAGGAAGCACTGCATAGCGGCAGGCGTTTGGCTAATCCCTCCTGAAAGGGAGTGACGCTTATGCGAATTACATTACATATCGGTAAATACACCGTTACTATTATTGTAAAGAGCAACAACCGCCACTCGGCCAAGTGAACGGTTGTTTAAAGATTTCTATATAACCCAAACCAAAGCCAACCGCTTGTCGCAGTGCTTCTTTCTGTATACATTATATGCAGAAACCGGTTAAATGTCAACTATAACCAGATAATTATGCACGACAAACGCATGAATGTGTTTTACAAGCAATTCTTTAAGCCTAAAAAAGAAACGGTATGCAATCGGTACGAATCCAGAAAAACATCTGGAATATATTTACCTCGATCCAGCTGGAAAGCTGATCCGCCCTGACTTTGTGACACAGCACTTCAGCCAATGCGATTATAGGTATTTTGGACAAAGAAAAAGAACCCACAACAGCGACCAACTGAATTTGTGGATTCCAATTCATCACAATGCTGGTGGCCGGACTTGAACCGGCACGGTGTTGCCACCGAGGGATTTTAAGTCCCTTGCGTCTGCCTATTCCGCCACACCAGCCGACGCAGTATAGAGTCCGCATTACGAACCCGCATACACTTCGGAATATGCCAACATTCCGACGGTATGCACTGGATGGAGGTGGATTCGAACCACCGAAGCAATTTGCAGCAGATTTACAGTCTGTCCCCTTTGGCCACTCGGGAATCCATCCATGTAGGTATGATGTCGAAAACATCATACCCTGACAATGTGAAATTGTAGCATAGTTTCGCACAAATTGCAAGACTGTTTTTTAAACTTTATCCGCTTCTTCTCTATGGAGGCAGTAGAATGTCCACCCGATCATCATAGGTACCGTTGCCACCATGGGCATGGCAAAACGCATGGCATCGGCAAGGGGAGACGCCAGACACACCAGAAAATTCATGAAACTTGGCACAAACAAAACCAAACCGCCAAATTTCCGATGCTTTCGAAGCGCCAATGCCAGCACCAGCATGATCCATGTATACAGCCCCGGAGAACACAGGTATTTCACCAGCGGCAGAGTCATGCTCAAATGCCAGATCTGTGCCAGCGCCTCGGAAGGCTCCGATCCGAATACATGGTGAATCCCCAGCTCCTTGTCATATTCATAATAGTCCAATCCGATCCATGCCTCTATATTCTGGGACACCGGCGCCAAATAGCCGAATCCCTTATTGATAAAAGCAGACACATAACAGCCGGGATGCTTCCAGAGCATCTGGAACCAAACCTTGAAATATTCCCCAAGCTCCGCTCCCCGGTACCACCCCTTAATCGGGTTGGAATCCACAGGGTTATAGCTGTTCATGCCGTCCACGCTGAGCACGCGGTCAATTACCTCTCTCTCGTATTCTGTAAGCTCATCCTCATAATATACCACATACCTTGCCGTCTGCAGAAAAGGGATACCCATAGCTTCTCCCACAGAAGGCCTTGCCATATCTACAATGCCGTAATATAATCCGTGTACTACAAGAGTATACGCCGCTAACGTGGACAAAAGCGCCAGCAGCACCCTTTTTCTGTCCTTCTTTTTCAGCCACACCGCCAAGACAGCCAAGCTCGGCACGACGGCATAAATTCCGTTATTCCTTAGCAGCGATGCCAAGATGCCGGAAACCGCCAGCAGCATGCCATCCTTTATGCTGCAGCTTTTTTTCCGGATTACTTCCATGAGAAACACTACCTGCAGTGCGGCAATTTCCGCATACAGCAAATCCTTTTCAAACCACTGCGCATATGTCCCCCAAAAAGGCGTAAAGGCGAAGAACAGGATGCCCACCGTACACCACCCTGAGGGAATCCCCATATCCAGCAGCTTTTTCAAGCTGTATGTGAATATCCATGCTCCCACACAGGTCTGGAAAAAGCAATATAGGAAAAAACCGAAATTCGCATCACCAATCCACCGTCCGAAGGTAAAGAGCGCGCCCATAATCACGGAAGACAGCGGAGGATGCCCTGCCGCCCATTCCGCATCCCCTAAAAACTGCCGCAGCTGCAAATTGCCGTCAGGACAGCTTGTCCCGGGATAATTCATCAAAATCCACGGCAGCCAGCCCGCCAAAATAATCAAAAAGCCAAACAGCTGAAAATGCTTCACATAGACAGATTGTTTTCCCTCCGGCTTTTTTATAACCCTCTCTTTTTCCAATAGGAAGAAAAGGCTTTTTAAAGTCAGATAAATTAGAATCCAAAAACCGGCCATGCAGAAAACCGACAGTATAAATTGAAATCCGCTGCCCAATATAAAGACCGAGCTGTTAAATTTATGGAAGCTGATACATGTGACCAAGAGCACGGACATCAGCAGCGATAAGACTGCCGTCTTTATGTCAATCCTATCCTCCTTTTTGAAAACATGGTCAAAAAGCTTCCAGATTGCAAACAGTACCACCAGATCGGCATAATAGACAGGGGTAAAGCTGTTATACAGCTTGTTCAATGTGTTGAGCAGAGTCGATTCCGGAAAACCTCCCCCGCTGATTTCAAACTTGCAGTGTAAGGTAAACACCACGATACAGGACAGCAGAAAAGAGACCGCTCTGCCATATCTGCCTGAAAAAATTTTTTTATTTGACTGCATATACTAATTTCCCTCCACTGCATTTTTCGGCGGTTCCATCCACGGCCCGCTTCGATAAAAGAATAAGGTCAAACAAGTTCCCAAGATCCAGCCCACGGGCCATGCGTACCATATACCCGTTTCTTGGAACGGTATGGACAAAAGAAAAGCCAGCACAACCCTCAGTATCAGATCGGTAAAAGTAGATGCCATAAATCTGCCCATCAATCCCGCCCCTCTGAGAATGCCGTCTCCCACAAGCTTAATGGAAATGATAAAGTAGAAGGGGGACACAATCCGCAAAAACCGGACTCCGGTGTCTATTGCTTTCCCCGTGATATCTTCCATGAACAAGTATACCAGATATCGGCCCGCAAGTAAATAAAGCAGTACCAGAGGCACACAGAGCATCCACACGATCTTCCGGCCTGCCTGAAATCCTTGTTTGATACGCTGCATCTTACCTGCCCCGATGTTCTGGGAGGTATAATTAGAGATGCCGTTACCGAGAGTGGTGAGAGAAGTGATCACCAGATTATTCAGCTTTACCGCCGCCGAGTATCCTGCCATAACACTGGGTCCGAAGCCGTTAATAACGCCTTGCAGAATAATATTCCCGACGGAGATAAAACTTTGCTGGAAAATACTGGGAACCGCTATCACCGCAATTTTACCCAAGAGCCGCCAAGAGAAAACCGCCGCCCTCTTCTCCGACTTGATCAATGCCAACCTCCTGAGGACAAAAATCACTGCCAGCACACAGCTGACGCCCTGACATAGAAAAGTCGCCCATGCAACACCCGCCACTCCCATACGGAAGCCTTGCACAAACAGGATATCCACCGCAATATTGGATAGAGATGAGATGGCCAGAAAAATAAAGGGCGTCTTGGAATCCCCCAAAGCCGAAAAGATACCGGTACAGACATTGTAAAAAAACAGAAACGGCAGCCCCCAGATATAAATATCCAGATACAGTTTTGAATCTCCGAAGACCTCCTCCGGTGTATTGATCAGCAGCAAAAGGCTGTCGCCGCACAAGATGCCGAACAGCATTAATACTCCGCAAAGCACCGCCGTAGCAATCAGGGATGTATAGACTGCCGTCTTCATCTCCCCGTACTCCTTCGTGCCGAACAGCCGGGACACGATAACCGAACAGCCGATATTGCATCCGAAAGCAAAAGCAATAAAAATAAGTGTGATTTCATAACTATTGCCTACCGCTGCCAGCGCATTTTCCCCAACGAATTTTCCCACTACAAAGCTGTCCGCTATGTTGTAGAGCTGTTGGAAAATAATGCTGCCAAATAGCGGCAGGCAAAATTGCCAGAGTACCTTCTCCGGCTCCCCTACGGTCAAATCCTTATTCATAACACCCTTCCTCCCAAGGCATCCTGCGCATTATGCGGAAATTTCGTTACCGAACCGGCTGATCCGTTCTGCGGAGTGCCGTTTTTTCTTTGGGTATTATACTCTCATTTTTCCCGTCTTGCAAGAAGGATTCTAATGCAACACACCCGCACTCGCAAAATCGCATAGAGACGCGATTTTGACTTCGCGGAAGGGGCTGTCTGAACTGTTACCCCTAATTCCCACTATGTTTCACGCAGGGTAGTTAATTACTCAACTTTCCCAGCACAAATTACCGAACATTGCCTGAATAAATATTGGCTGGGATGCTATCCAGTCGTTAACTTTACTTTTCAGTATTTCTGTGATATCGGCTGACACCATTGATGCTATATCTACAAACAGGGA
>CAJUTJ010000005.1 GCA_910589655.1 uncultured Acetatifactor sp.
CACCTTGGCTTGTCTGATTTTTCATCTGCTTCGTTGTCGTCAATCGACGTAGCCACCGCTACGCCTCATTCCTCCGCCTTGCATATGAAATAATCATTCTGCGCCAATGTATCAGAAATTAATTATTCGTTGTACTAGAAACTGTCAATACATGATAAGGATGTGCCCATGGGATATAGAAACCATGGGCACGATGTTTAAGGAGGACAAAGGTATGGAAGTCAAAAGAGTAAGGACATTATTAAGAGTATCTTCAAGGCAACAGCTGCATGAAGATGATATCCCGTTGCAGAGAGAGGAAACAAGAAGCTATATAGCCAGACACCAAGACTGGGTGTTCGATAAGGAATATCTTGAGAAGGCTGTATCGGCATATAAGAACGGTGTCGAGGACAGGGAAGTCCTCATGCAGATTAAGGAGGATGCCGAAAACAAGGAATTTGACATCCTTCTGACATATATGACCGACAGGATAGGACGAAGGGAAGAATACATTTTTTACATCAACGCTTTATATGAAGCCGGAATAGAGGTCTGGACTGTCAAGGACGGTAAGATAAAAAATGACGAGCATACGGACAGTCTGATAACATTCATCCGGTTCTGGCAGAATGAGGAAGAGAGCCGTAAGCTGGGCAAAAGGGTAAAAGATGCCTTGATTAGAGAGGTAGAGAACGGGAACTTTATAGGAGGCAAGGCTCCTTACGGATACCGGCTTGTGGAGATAGCTGAAAAGGATTCGCATAAAAGGAACAGGCATAAAATGGAGATTATAGAGGAACAGGCAGAAGTCGTGCGAAAGATATATGACCTGTACATACACCAAGGATATGGATATGAGAAGATAGCAAAAGAGCTGAACAGGTCAGGGATACCGGCCGTTTCGGCGGGTAAATGGAAAAACGGTACGGTATGCAGCATATTAAAAAATCCTATCTATATGGGATATTATTCCATACACCGCAGAGAGAGGGGGAAAAACTTTAAGAGGCTCGACCGTAAAGAGTGGATATTGTCAAAAGAACAGGTCAAGGACATCGTGATTGTCTCACAAGCTGACTGGGAGAAGGCACAGGAAATCAGGGAATCAAGGAAGTCGCATTTAGAAGAAAGGAAGAACCATTCGCTTGCTCTATACGAACAACAATATTCTGCGCCGTTCAATCCAAGAGGCAGGCTTTCACTGCTGGGAATAGCATATTGCGGCTATTGTGGGAAGCGGTTAAAAAGTGCCGGATATAACAATCACTGGACTACAAAGGACGGAACAGAAAAAGTTTCATGCATAGGCAGATACGGCTGTCAGAAAAAATGCGCCGAAAGAAGTTATTATTCACAGGATTTTTTAGAGAGTGTGGTGTTTGAAGTGGTCGAGGACTATTTGGAAAACCTAAAAGAAGTAGACATTGCAAAAGAACTGGACGAAATGAAAAGACAGAAGATGTCAAGCGTTGATAAGGAGCAAAAGAGAATATCTAAAAAAATAGATAAGACGGTAAAGGATATCAAAACGTTTGAAGATGCTTTGCCGGAGGCGCTTAGAGGGGAAAGCGGAATCCCTATAGACAGGCTGACACGGCTGATAGACGAAAAGGAAAAGGAATTGACAGAGTTAAGGCAAGACAGGGTAAGACTGCAAAAGCAGATAGAGCAGACCAATATTACCTATGACGAGTTTTCAAAATTTATTGATATTGCGCCTAACTGGAAACAGGTATTTAAAGAGTCAGACATACCCACAAAGAGAATGTTGCTGGCATCACTGATAGAAAGGATTGACGTAAAGGACGAGGATATCAGCATCAAATTTAGGATTAGGATTGAGGATTTTTTGAAGGATTCCAGTGATAAAAAAATACTCGATACTATTGGCTCGGAGACCATTCCGTATATACTCTGTTTAAAGTAAAAGACTGAATTACCAAAATATTGGCATAGATTGCGTTTTCCGGCCAAGTGGAATAGATTTCGCAGGAGGCCACATTTTTGATATAATCCCGATAGCGCACCCAATAATTGGGGGCTGTGGGGTCGCTGGGGGCGCCGTCGTGGACAATGACATATTCGGGAATCACCACACGGCTTAATACAATTTCCCCGGTTTCGTCCATAGGTTTTATCTCATCTTCCGGTATCTTTGGCGGATATTCACCGAAGAGCGTGTGCACCGGAATGAAGACTCTTTTTTCTTCCTCCTCCGTCGTAGCCAGAGGATTCATGCGAATAGGCTGAAGGGAAAATTCGTCCGCAAAAATTTCGGAACCGGATACCAGAACCGGCTCATATCCGTCGGCAGTAACAAAAATATTGTACTCCGAATAGGGCTGCTGGGTCGCTTCGGGGTCAAGGGAAAGCTCCAGCGGAGGAGCCGGAAGCTGTACTTCGGGGGTCTGTCCGGAATCGTCGGTGGTAAGTACTTGAAGAGGATTTTCGGGATCCCCCGTATAGGAAATGGTGACGGTGGCATTTTCCACCGGAGTCAGGCCGATTGCGGAAACGACATTGACTTGTATGGAACCGGTGTAGGAGGAATCTGCGGGCATAGACTCCTGCGCAGCTGTTAAGTTGTTTTCAGGCATATGTTGACCATACCTTATAGGTTCGTTAAGACCATAATATGCAGGAAAAAAGAATGAGTTCCTAATTTAGTTTCTGATTTAGAATCGTTTTGCGGCGTGTTCGATTCTGCAGCGTCTTGAGCCGTGAAGATCCGGAGCCGTAATATCAACTTGGAAGGTGCAGCATACAAAAAGAATGTATTGTTTTCCAAAAAGGTATTGACGGATTGGTTCAAGAGGTGTACTATTGTATTATAAACTTAATACAGCGGAACAGAAAACTACTTTTACAGAAAGGATGATGCAGATGGCATGGGAATTGGATGCTGACAGACCGATTTATGCGCAGTTGGTGGAGCGTATCAGGATGCAGATTGTTTCCGGTTATTATCAGCCGGGCGGAAAGCTTCCAAGTGTCAGGGAACTGGCTGCCACCGCGGCAGTAAATCCGAATACAATGCAAAAGGCTTTTGTGGAGCTGGAGAGAACCGGATTGATTATTACCCAGCGCACAAACGGCAGAAATGTCACCGAGGACGAGGAGCTGATTGCCGGAGTAAAACAGGGAATGGCGCGGGAGCATATGGAAGTTTTTTTCTCGAAAATGAAAGAACTGGGCTTTACAAAAGAGGAAATCAGGGCATTGGTTGACGGAGAGATTATGCAGAATGTACAGGAGGAGGGGAAAGGATTATGAATGAATTGGTAGAAATTGTAGGTCTTACGAAGGCTTATGATGCGAAGCATGTTGCAGTGAATAATATTACGCTGACGCTTCCCAGAGGTAAGATTATCGGGCTTTTGGGACCAAACGGAAGCGGCAAGACCACATTGATTAAGATGTTGAACGGTTTGCTGACTCCTACACAGGGCAGCATTATAATTAACGGAAAATACGTAGGGGTGGACAGCAAGGCACAGGTAGCATACCTGCCTGACCGCACCTATCTGTCGGGCAATCAGAAAATCAGTGAAATATTGGATTGTTTTGTGGATTTTTATGCGGACTTTTCCAGAGAGAAAGCGGAAGAAATGTTGAGAAGCCTGAATATTGATCCTTCCACCAAATTAAAGACGCTCTCGAAAGGCAATAAGGAAAAGGTACAGCTGATCTTAGTGATGAGCCGCAACGCCTGTCTCTATGTTTTGGATGAGCCCATTGCAGGTGTGGATCCTGCCGCAAGGGATTATATTCTCAGAACCATTATTAACAATTATAATCCGGATGCCACTGTGATTATATCCACCCATCTGATCGGGGATATCGAGCAGATATTGGACGAAGTTATTTTTATGCGGTATGGCCACTTGGTTCTCTACACTTCGGTGGGTAATATCAGGGAGCAGCACGGTAAATCCGTAGATGCTTATTTCAGGGAGGTATTCGCATGTTAGGAAAATTGTTGAAACATGAGTGGAAAAGTACATGGAAGGTCGGCGGCATGATGCTGTTGGGACTATTGCTGGTAAGCTTTTTCGGCTGGTTTTCTTTTCAAGCGCCTGTGTGGCAGTCTATGTCGGACAACGGATACTATAACGGGTTCACACTGTGGGATCTTATGAGTGTAGGTGTCCTGCTTTTGTATGTAATTATGTTAATCGGTTTGAATTACGGAATCATGATTTATATCGGAGTGCATTTTTATAAAACGATGTATACCGACGAGGGGTATCTGACACATACCCTGCCCGTTTCCAAGCATGAGATTCTGGTGAGCAAAATCCTTATCGGCGGTCTGTGGATGTTATTGGTAACCATAGGAGTTTTCCTGTCTGTGATGGGTCTGGTGTCTTCTATGTTCGGGGCCGTAATGCCGGAGGGCTATAGCTGGAGAGAACTTTGGGACGAGATGCAGCCTTACATGGGTTACATGGACGATATGTTTAAGGATACATTCGGAATGAGCATAACGAGCTATTTCATTTTGCTTGCCGTGATGTCTGTGGTTCAACCCTTTTGCACCATCACCATTCTCTTTGGCGCAATCTCCATCGGCCAGCTGTTCACAAAGCATAGAGTGCTGATGGCTATTGTAAGCTATGTGGGAATCATGATTGTAGCCAATATGCTTTCTTCCATGGTACAAGGTGTGTTCTCCATAAATCAGATGGCAAGAAGCTTAGACGACAATGTGCTGCTGGGCAGATACATGAATGTTTCCCTGTACTTCTCCGTATTCTTATCTATAGTGGAAGCCATAATCCTATACATCGTCTCCCACCAAATAACCACCAAAAAATTAAATATGGAGTAACAGTTCAGCCCGCCGATGCAACAGAAGAAAATCGTGCCTGCACGAATTTTCTTCTGAGAGCATAGGCGGAGGGAGCGCCATGTCATGAGCAAAAGGAGCAGCGAAGCGGCGGAAAGTGCCGAAGGCACGATTTGCGAATGGCGCGTGCTGAACAGTTCAGCCCGCCGATGCAACAGAAGAAAATCGTGCCTGCACGAATTTTCTTCTGAGAGCATGGGCGGAGGGAGCGCCATGTCATGAGCAAAAGGAGCAGCGAAGCGGCGAAAAGTGCCGAAGGCACGATTTGCGAATGGAGCGCCATATCATGAGCAAAAGCAATTGCCCTATGACGGTTTATTTGATATAATCAGTCATAGGGTAATTTTTTACAGTTGGTAATTTCCTAGAGCGCGTTTGAAAAATGCTTTCTACGGGGCGTGTAAAACGGAGAAAGATTTTTCAGACACGCTCTGACCGATACCGCGCCTGCAGCAGCGGTAATGTCCCGCAGCTGCAGGCGGATGCAAAGAGTGGGTGAGTATGAAATGCAGAAGATAATCAATCAGATTTTAGAGGGAAACTTCGATTACGAGAATGGTTCTCTTGATTTTTCATGCTTAAAAATAGAAATATCTTTACATCGTGGCGAAGATTACGAGGGAAGCTTCCGGGTGTATGCAGCGCCCGGAAAATTTACCGCAGGCCATGTGACGTCCTCCGACCTGCGGATGGAGTGCCTCACCGAGGAATTTGTGGGGACGAATGAGGAGATCGCTTTTTGTTTCCATGGAAAATACATGGAAGAGGGAGAAGTGGTAAAGGGCAATTTTTATATTGTCAGCAATCAGGGCGAGTATTATCTGCCCTTTGTAGTATCCATGGAGTATACGGTACTGGAATCCTCCATAGGCCCTGTGAGAAATTTATTTCACTTTGCTAATTTGGCGAAATGCAGCTGGAGAGAAGCCGTCAAACTGTTTTATTCACCGGATTTTACCTGTGTGCTCTCAGGAAGCGACGCCCAGTATGTAGATGTATACAGGAGCTTGTCCGCATATCCCGGAAGGGAGCAGAATATGGATGAGTTTCTGATCCGGATTAATAAAAAGCAGCATATAGAGTTCCTTGTGGAAGAGAAGCAGCTTACTTTGGATTATGTATCCGGCGAACATGCTTACAGTGTGACGGAGAGCGGAGTGAACATTGTACGGAACGGCTGGGGCTATACCTGTCTCTATGTGGAGTGCGGCGGCGATTTCCTGTTTACGGAGAAGGCCATGCTGACGGAGGATGACTTTCTGGGCAACCGGTGCAGGCTGCCCGTGTTTATTGACGGGAAGCTGTGCCGTAACGGGAAGAATTACGGGGAGATATTTTTGTATAATTCTCATGTGTCCCTGACCGTCCCGGTGACGGTAATCTCGGGAAGCAGGCTGCCCGGACAGGCGGTTGACTTGTCAAAAAAGCGGAGCACCGTCCGGATAATGGAGCTTTATCAAGCTTTACGGCTGAGGAAAATCGGCACGTCGGCGTGGCTGAAGGAGACCGGAAGACTGGTGGAAAATCTGGCGATCCAGAATGAAAGCGACATTACCACAAGACTGTTTCAGGCGCAGCTTAGGATTACCGAGGAGAAGTACAATGAGGCCGGGTGGATACTGGATCATGTTGCGGAGCTTTTGGAGGATACGTCCGAAGAAACGCTGCTTGCTTATTACCTGTATTTGACCACATTGATTCATCATGAGACAAAATATATCAATAAAGTGACAGCCGATGTGGAGCGTATCTATAAAAAAGATAATACAAATTGGCGTGTGGCATGGCTTTTGCTGTATCTGTCCGAAGAATACAATAAATCGGCGGCGGTGAAGTGGGCTTTTTTGGAAAAGCAGTTTCACTTTGGCAGCAGAAGTCCCGTCATTTACATAGAAGCATTGATTCTTTTGAACAATAATCCTGCTTTATTGCGCAGATTGGGCGGCTTTGAGCAGCAGCTTCTCTATTACGGGGCAAAGAGAGAATTCCTGAATTCGGAGGTGGTGGAACAGCTACTGTATTTGATCGGACGGATCAAAGAGTTTTCCCCTGTGCTGTTCGAAACATTAAAGCGTTTATATCAAAAGAAACAGGATTCAAGGGTTTTACAGGAGATATGCACTCTTCTGATTAAGGGCGGCAAAACGGGAAAAAAATATTTCCGGTGGTATAAAGAAGGTGTGGAGGCACAGCTCCGCATCACGAATTTATACGAACATTATATGATGTCATTGGACATGAATCTTCCCTGTAAGATACCGAAGCAGGTTCTGCTGTACTTTTCATACCAGAACAGCATGAATTATGAACAGGCGGCGTATCTTTACGATTTTGTTCTCCAGAATAAGGACAGGCTGGGGGATCTTTATTTCACTTATCTGCCCCGTATTGAGCGCTTTGTGCTGGAGCAGATTAAGAAGGAACATATTAACAGACATTTGGCCAATCTCTATAACCGGATGCTGAGTCCGGAGACGATCAATGAACAGACAGCAAAACCTCTCTCCAGACTGTTATTTGCGCATCAGATATGGGTGGAGGACGACAGGATACGGAAGGTTTATGTCTATCAGCCCCATAACCGGCAGCCTGCGGAATATGTTCTCAGCGGAGGACGTACATGGGCGGCTCTGTACGGCAACGAATACACCATTGTGTTCGAGGATGCATGGAAAAACCGTTTTATCCGCAGCGTGGAATATACGATGGAAAAGCTGATGCTTCCGGGTAAATTTCTGAGGCTCATCATTCCTTATGTACATGACTGTACGGAGCTGGATCTGTATCTATGTGAAAACGAAAGAGAAGGTATGCCGGATTCGGCGGAAAGTCTGGACAGGATTCTGAGGATGCTGGACTCGCCGGATGTTGATACTTCCATAAAACGGGAATACTATCTGAAGGTGCTCCAATATTACTATGAGCAGGACAATATGGATGCTCTGGATCGGTATTTAACACGTATTCCCGGCGGTGAACTGAATATGGAAGAGCGGGGCATTGTGGTAAAGTATCTGGTGTATAGAGGCAATATTGATCTGGCGGGACAATGGCTGGAGGAATATGGTCCTTATTTTATGGATGTGAAAATACTTGTGCGGCTGCTCGGGCCGCTGATGGAACGGCATGGCATGGAGGCGGAGCCAGTGCTGACGGCAGCAGCCTGCTTTGCTTTTCATAAGGGCAAATATGACAGCACTATATTGGAGTACCTTGCAAGATATTATGAAGGTATGACGAAGAATATGCGGGATGTCTGGAAGGCGGCGAAATCCTTCGACTTGGATTGTTATAAGCTTTCCGAGAGAATGCTGCTGCAAATGCTTTACTCCGGAGCCTTTGTGGGTGAGAAAATGGAGATTTTCCGTTACTATGTGTCTCAGGGGGCAAAGCCGGAGGTGGAGGAGGCTTTTCTGGCACAGTGCGCTTACGAGTATTTTGTGCGGGACCGAGTCACCGAAAGCTATGTCTATCAGGAAATCGGCCAGATGAGCAGAAGAAACGAGCCGGTACAGAAAATCTGCAAGCTGGCGTTTTTGAAATATTATGCGGAAAATAAAAGCGAGCGGCAGGAGCAGCTGGAGCTGGCCGAGAGCTTCCTGAGGGAGCTGATGGAAGAAGGGATTCACTTAAAACTTTTCCGTGAGTATGAGGAATTCCCCGATCTGCAGCAGGAGCTGGCGGATAAGACCATTATCGAATACCGGGCGGCGCCGGACAGCCGGGCCTGTATCCATTATGTGATGATTTATGAGAGCGGGGAGTCCGACGAGTATAAGGCAGAATATATGAGAGATGTATACGGCGGCGTCTGTTTTAAGGAATTTATTTTGTTTTTCGGTGAAAACCTTCAATATTATATCACCGAGGAACGGGGAGGCGAGGAGCAGCTCACGGAGAGCGGTACTCTCCAGAATGCCGACACAGGGAGAAGCGCGGGGGGAGGCCGCTATCAGCTTCTCAACGATATTGCGCTGAGTAAGGCATTGGAAGATTATGACACAATGGACAATCTGTTGGAGGAGTATCACAGAAAGGAATTTTTGAACGGGCAGTTGTTTACGATAAAATAGAAAGTGTTTCGTAAATTGCGAAGAAGGTTATATGTGCCCATCCGATAAAAAGCCGCAAAGTGATTTCGAGAGTCTATTATAAGAGTTTACTATATTAGAAGCAGAGGGAGGTGCGGCATGGGAATACTGAAAAACGATAAATTGATCGTCGGCTATGATTTGGGCAATCATTTTTCACAGATCAGCTATGCCGTATCTGCCGACGGAGAGGCGGAGACTCTGTCTCAGGTGGCAGGCGCGCAAAATTATAATATTCCTACGGCGCTGTGCAAGAGGACGGGGGTCAACCAGTGGTTTTACGGGAAAGAAGCGCTCCGCAATGCCGCAGAGCAGCAAGGGATACTGGTGGAAAATCTGGTGGAACTGGCTTTGGACGGCGAACCGATTCTGGTGGAGGAGGACAGTTATGACCCCGTATCGCTTTTAACGCTGTTTTTCAAGAGAAGTCTGGGACTTTTGTCTCAAGCGGGCACTTCGGAAAAGCTGGGTGCATTGATGATTACCTGTGAACGGCTGGATCAGGGGATGGTTGAGCTGCTGAACGAAGTGGTGAACCGACTCCGCCTGAAAACGGAAAAAATATATTTTCAGAGTCATACGGAAAGCTTTTATTATTATATGCTTCATCAGCCGAGAGAGCTTTGGAAGGCTCGTTCCGTGCTGTTTGACTACCGATGGGACAGAATCAAAATTTATGCCATGGATTACAACCGGCACACTACGCCCATAGTAACTTTTATTGAGGAGAACGAGGCAGAGCTTCCGGAGAGATACCGGGATATAGACGGAGAGGCGCTGACGGAAGGGGAAAAGCATAATCTGGACAGAGCCTTCCTGAAGCTGGCGGATACGGTTTTCCACGACAGGGCGGTAAGCTCGGTATTCCTGATCGGGGACGGTTTTTCGGAAGATTGGATGAAGGACTCTTTGCGCTTCCTTTGCAGGGGCAGGCGGGTTTTTCAGGGAAATAATCTTTTCAGTAAAGGAGCCTGCCACGGAGTTCAGGAACGTCTGGTGGTCAGTCAGGCCGGAAAAGAATATATTTTCCTCGGAGACGATAAGCTGAAAGCCAATATAGGCATGGATATTTTTAACCAAGGACAGGCTTCTTATCTGGCCATTCTGGATGCCGGCATTAATTGGTATGAGGCGGATCAGATTACGGAGCTTTACCTTCAGGAGGGAAATCAGATCAGCCTGAAAATAATGCCGCTGGTGGGAAAGGAATTCCGCGTTGCGCAGATCACTTTGGAGGATTTGCCCGGAGGCGTCAGTCGCCTGCAGATGAGGCTTTATCTGGAGACGGAGAGTCGTCTGGCGGTGGAAGTGGAGGATCTGGGGTTCGGCGAGATCCGGCCATCCACCGGGAAAATCTGGCGGGAGATGATAGAATTATACGAATAATATAGCTGTCCTTCCTACGGCAGGACGGGCATTGCAGAAGGACTGCCCGATTTGCGGACGGTTTCTCCAAGGGGGCTGTCCGGGTCTTGGCGGTAAGGCGGAAAGAGCGGTTTTTGAAAGGAATTGTGCTGATACAGCAGGCATCCTGTCAGAGAACGGCGGATTTATACTGTGAGGGATATTGGGACGGAAAATTTGAGCAGTGAACGATTTTACTGGAAAAGAGAGGGACGATTATGCGTGTCAGTGTCTGTGTGGGGGATTATGCGGCGGTTCCATACTGTATTCCGGGACTGGAACTAAATGTTTTCTCCATGGAGGAATTGTGTTATTGTATAAAAGAGAATGCTTTTCTGCTGGATTTCTCACTGATGAATGACGAATTGATCGATTGGATCGAGCGGCAGTGCGGATTGAAGGATTTGGCCAAGGAACTTTACCATCTGGCTCATAAAAGCGGTTCTCTCAGTGCATTTGCGTCGGCCATTCTTGTGTATACCGGCCTTTATGACGAGAGTGTCATCGGGGAGACCGAGCAGGTGCTGAAAAAGGGCGCCGGTTTAAGCACCATGGAGAAGCGTAAAAGCCAAGTGGATTATCTGGTGCGGAAGAAGAAATTTCTGCCTGCGCTGCGGGGGTATGACAAGCTGCTGAAAAACTGGGGCGAGCTTGAGAAGGATCAGGAACGGCAGGCGGCAACCTCTACCCGTGCGGCAATTTTTCATAACAAGGGCGTGGCATATGCGGGGCTAATGCTGTACGACTCTGCGGCGGAGTGCTTTCTGGCCGCCTACGAACTCAGCGGATCGGGAGACGACTATACGGAATATTTGGCGGCAAAAAGGATGGAGCTGCCGGAAAGCGATTACGTGGCATTTGCGGCGGAACATCCGAAAAATTACCAGTATGCGCTGGACTTGGAGAAAAGACTGGAACAATTGACACAGGACTGGGAGGTGCAGCCGGAGTATTTGACCCTGTATAACAGGCGGGAGCTGCGGGGAAGGGATCGGCAGAAGTATCTTGAGGAAAATGACGGTCTGCTTCAGGTATTAAAAAGCAGTTACCGCAAAAGTATGACATAGGAGTAATGTAATGGGATTTTGGAAAAATTTATTTAGAAGGAAAGCCGTAAAAGAGGAATATGAAGAGGAATGGGATCAGGTAGTCTATTCCAGAGACAGGGTGGATTTCCGGGATGAGGAGCAGCGCAGCAGATACATTACCAACTGTTTGGAGCAGATGGCGGAAGCGTCTCAGGAGATTGAACTGTTGACCGGCGAATACACCAGAGTGACTTCGTATCTGACGGATATGGAAGAGATCGAAGCGCTTCCAAAACAGGATCGGAATGAAATCAATACGTATGCCCGTTCCTTGCTTTCGCTGGAACAGGAAAGAGAGCGTTATCTGGGGCGGAAGAACCGGATGAACGACGGGGATTACTATCAGATGCGCAAGCAGGAGAATGAGTTGGAGGAAGGATTGTCCAAGCTGAAGCAGGCGGAGGAATACGGGGAGCTGATTAAGCAGGATATGCGGAAACTGGAAAGGGAAAGACAAGCCTATGAATTCCGGCGGGCGGAGCTGGAGGTGGCCATGCAGAATTTCCGGGGGATGGCGGTGATTTTCATGACCGCATTTGCCGTATGTATTGTGATGCTTCTGATTTTGCAGTTTGGCTTTGAATATGATACGAAGCTGGGAATGCTTTTGGCGGTGGCTGCCGCCGCCATTGCACTGACGGCGCTCTGTGTGCGTTTTATTGATGCCGACAAGGAAAGAGACAGTGTGGCGTCCGGTATTAACAGGCTGATCCAGCTTCAAAATAAGGTGAAAATACGGTATGTGAATAACCGTAATCTGGTGGATTATTATTATTTGAAATATAATACGGACAGTGCGGCAAAACTGGAGAAAAAATGGGTCAAGTATCAGCAGGAAAAAGAGGAGCGGAGACAATACGCGGAGGCGGAGTCTAAGATGGAGTATTTTCAGAATCAGCTGGTGTCCAAGCTCTCTAAATTTAAGATTAACGACCCCGAAAGATGGGTGGGGCAGCCGGGAGCTTTGCTGGATAAGAGGGAGATGGTGGAAATCCGGCATGATCTGATACTGCGCAGACAGTCCTTGCGGAAGCAGATGGATTATAACAACAATATCGGTGAGAACGCGAGACAGGAGGTCAAGGCCGTGGCAAAGCAGTTTCCCATGTATACCGCCGAGATTTTGGAGATGGTTGACCGCTACGACAGGCAGAACTGATGTGTCGGCAGCCTGTTTACGGAATCTGAAACCGTTTGTGCAATCTGCCCTTGGCAGGCGGGATTCTGGTTACGGTTCACTCGCTGCCGCCGCGAGGTGTTTTCATGCTGTTTCTGCGTGATAAACCCGAGACAGACATGCGCGAAATCGCTGTTTTGCGATTTCTGTGCATAGGTTGCTGTGAACGAAGTGAACAGTAACGGATTCTGCGGCCGGAGTAGAGAGGCATTTTTCTAACGGGTTGACAGTGTCCCGAATCTGGAGTAAAGTTTATAGAGAAGAATGATTTTGTTGGCTTTGGCAAAGGCGCCGGATCCGGAGGGGTTCGTGCGCCCCTTTGCGTGACGGAGTCTATCGCTCTCCCGGACTGTGAAGGCAGTCGGAGAAATGCCTGCAAAATGTGATAAAATATTACATGGCATTTTCATCGAAGCTTTAGCTTTGTGGGATTGTGAGTCGCAGCGAAGCTGCGGCATAGGAGTCGGCATGAAATTTAAGATAATAAAAGCAGAAGGAGAAACCAAATGAGTACAGACAGATACCAAAGTCCCCTGTCAGAGCGTTATGCCAGCAAGGAAATGCAGTATATTTTTTCCCCTGACATGAAATTCCGCACATGGAGAAAGCTCTGGATTGCCCTTGCCGAGACGGAGAAAGAGTTAGGATTGAGCCAAAACGGCAGGCCGGTGATCACGGAAGAACAGATTGACGAGCTGAAAGCCCATGCCGAGGACATTAATTATGATGTGGCAAAGGCAAGAGAAAAGGAAGTCCGCCATGATGTTATGAGCCACGTTTACGCATACGGGCAGCAGTGCCCCAAGGCGGCGGGGATCATCCATTTGGGCGCCACTTCCTGTTATGTCGGTGACAATACGGATATTATAGTTATGACGGAAGCGTTAAAGCTGGTGAAGAAAAAGCTGGTAAACGTGATTGCCGAGCTGGCGGACTTTGCGGAAAAATATAAGGCGCAGCCCACTCTGGCGTTCACCCATTTCCAGCCGGCACAGCCTACCACGGTGGGAAAGAGAGCCACGCTCTGGATGCAGGAGTTCTTTTTGGATCTGGAAGATATTGATTATGTGCTGGGCGGCATGAAGCTGCTTGGTTCTAAGGGTACTACCGGCACACAGGCTTCCTTCTTGGAACTGTTTAACGGAGATCAGGAGACCATTGACAAGATTGATCCCATGATTGCGAAAAAGATGGGATTTCAGGAGTGCTTTCCCGTTTCCGGACAGACTTATTCCCGCAAGGTTGATACCCGGGTGGCTAATGTGCTGGCAGGCATTGCGGCTTCCGCCCACAAAATGAGCAACGACATCCGTCTGCTGCAGCATTTAAAAGAGGTGGAGGAGCCTTTCGAGAAGAGTCAGATCGGTTCTTCCGCCATGGCATACAAGAGAAATCCCATGAGAAGCGAGAGAATCGCATCCCTCTCCAGATATGTTATGATAGATGCATTAAATCCCGCCATTACTTCCGCCACTCAGTGGTTTGAGAGAACGCTTGACGACTCCGCCAACAAACGTCTGTCCATTCCGGAAGGCTTCTTGGCGGTTGACGGAATATTGGATTTATGCCTGAATGTGGTGGACGGTTTGGTGGTATATCCGAAGGTAATTGAGAAGCGCCTTATGAGCGAACTGCCCTTTATGGCTACGGAGAATATTATGATGGATGCGGTGAAAGCAGGCGGCAACCGTCAGGAACTGCACGAACGCATCCGCGAGCTTTCCATGGAAGCGGGCAGGAATGTAAAGGTGGAAGGAAAGGAAAACAATCTTCTGGAGTTGATTGCGGCGGATCCCGCCTTCAATATGACGCTGGAAGAACTGCAGAAAACTATGGATCCCTCCAGATATGTGGGCCGCTCCAGGGAGCAGGTGGACGCTTTCCTGACCAATGTGATCGGTCCCGTATTGGAGCGGAATAAGGAACTTTTAGGCATCAAAGCAGAAATTACGGTATAACCTTAAAGCTAAGGGGCCGGCACTTCCCTCACAAAAGGGCTTGTGCTCCCCTTACAAGGGCACTGTAGTGAAGAGACGGAACAAATTGCCGCAAGCGGCAATTGAATAGGAGAATTAGAATGGGTGGATTTTTTGGAGTAGCAGCCAAGGAAGATTGCGTGTTTGATTTGTTTTTTGGAACGGATTATCATTCCCACTTGGGAACCAGACGTGCCGGAATGGCGGTATACAGTGAGGAGTACGGGTATGACAGGGCGATACACAATATCGAGAATGCCCCTTTCCGCACCAAATTCGATAAAGATGTAAATACCATGAAGGGAAATGTGGGTATCGGATGTATCTCCGACTATGAGCCCCAGCCGTTGATGGTTCGTTCTCATCACGGCACATACGCCATTGCAACCGTGGGGAAGATCAATAATTCCGGCCAGCTGATACAGGAGTTGTTCCGGAAAGGACATTCCCATTTTCTGGAGATGAGCGGCGGAGATATCAATGCCACAGAGCTGGTGGCGTCCATCGTGAACCAGAAGGATAATCTGGTGGAGGGCATACGGTATGCACAGGAAGTCATTGAAGGCTCCATGACCATATTGATTATGACTCCAAAAGGAATTTACGCGGCCAGAGACCGTATGGGCAGAACCCCGGTGGCTGTGGGAAAGAAAAACGGCGCTACCTGTGTGTCCTTTGAAAGCTTTGCCTATTTGAATTTAGGATATACGGCAGAAAGGGAATTGGGTCCCGGAGAGATTGTGGTGGTGACGCCGGAAGGTGTAAAAACCTTGGCACAGCCCGGAAAAGATATGAAGATCTGCACCTTTCTCTGGATATACTACGGGTATCCCTCCTCTTCTTATGAGGGCATCAGTGTGGAGAAGATGCGGTATAACTGCGGCGCCATGCTGGCGAAAAGGGATAATGTGGAACCGGATATTGTGGCGGGAGTACCGGATTCCGGTACGGCACATGCCATAGGCTATGCAAATGAGTCCGGAATTCCTTTTTCCAGACCTTTTATCAAATACACTCCCACATGGCCCAGATCCTTTATGCCCACCATCCAGACACAGAGAAATCTGATTGCGAAGATGAAACTGATTCCCGTGCATGATTTGATTCAGGATAAGAGTCTGCTGCTGATTGACGATTCCATTGTCCGAGGTACGCAGCTCAGGGAGACTACGGAATTTCTATATCAAAGCGGTGCAAAAGAGGTGCATATACGCCCGGCCTGTCCGCCCTTGCTGTTTGGCTGTAAATACTTGAACTTTTCCCGTTCCACTTCGGATATGGATCTGATTACCAGAAGAGTGTTAAAGGACATGGAGCGGGAAGGCCGGGAGATTGATCTAAAACGCTATGTGGATCCCGACACTCCGGAATATGCGGAAATGATACAGCGTATCGAAAAACAGTTAAATTTTACCTCCTTGCGCTATCACAGGCTGGATGATATGATTGCTTCCGTGGGGATTGACAGGGAAAAGCTCTGCACATACTGCTGGGACGGACGGGAATAGTGTGAGAAGAGTTTCTAACTGCTCACAGCAAAGGCTGTTTCGCAAAACAGATCATGGAGGGGAGTATGAAAGGAAACGAGAGCGGTTTTTGACAAAATATAAAGAAAATAGTATAATCGTAATATTTCATTGAGAGGTGAAGATTCATGTTGAGGTTATGCTATGTGGTGGTGGTTTCACTGCCTTTTGTGATGTACTATTTATGTAAGGCAAGTTATATAGAGAGACATGATGAAAACTTTTCCGAGGAACGGCGGTATAAGATGGCACGCAGATGCATTGCCATTATGATGCGGAACGGCAGGATTCGGACGGAAAGCTTCGGGCAGGAATATCTGCCCCGGGAGGGCGGTTATATCATGTATTCCAACCATCAGGGAAAGTATGATACATTGGGAATCATGATTTCCCATCCCAAGCCCTGTACCATTGTCATGGATGCCGATCGTTCCACCCTTCCCATCGTGGATTCTTTTATTGATTTGGTTCAGGGACAGCGCTTGGACAAGACAAATATGAAGAGCCAGATGAAGACGATTTTAAATATTGCAGAGGAAGTGAAGAGCGGGCGCAGATATATTATATTTCCTGAGGGCGGGTACGACCATAACAGGAACGATCTTCAGGAATTTCTGCCCGGTTCTTTCAAATGTGCCACAAAGTCTCAGGCACCCATTGTACCGGTAGCTATTATTGATTCTTATAAACCTTTCGGAATGAATTCTCTGCGAAGGGTAAAAACACAGGTGCATTTTCTGGCTCCCATTTTTTTTGAGGAATACGCCCAGCTTACCACCCATGAGATTGCGGAGCTGGTGAAATCAAGGATATCGGAGACAATGGACATGCAGCTAAAAAAACGGAAAGCGGTGAAGTGTGAAGGAAATCACTAAGCTCGAAAAGACCTCGCTAAGTGATTTCACGCTCTGCGGAGCAGAGCTTCTTCACACGGAAGAACGCAAGAGCAGCGTTCTTCCAGACTTGCACCAGTTCATAAATTGTTTGTGCCGACTGCGTCGGCATGACGGGAAGTGTGAACGGAATGAAGATTTTCTAAGGTTGTAAAGAGGGTGTGTAAACACTCCCTCTTTGTATCCAATCTAAGAAAATCTAAGTCATTCCCAAGGAATGGCTTTGCCATTCCTTTAAGAACGCAAGAACAGCGTTCTTCCGGATTTGCACCAATTCGTAAATTGTTTGTGCCGCCGTTGGCGGCATGTTTGGAAGTGTGAAGGTAAACTTTTAAATATTTTAATGTGCGCAAAGAGGGGTATTACACACTCTCTTATGAAGCACGCGAGGAGGTATAAGAATGAGTGTTCAGGAACTTAAGCCGATCAAAGAAGGCAAGGTACGTGAGATCTATGACAACGGTGACAGCCTGATTATGGTTGCCACCGACAGAATCAGCTGCTTTGATGTGATTCTCCATAATGTTGTGAGCAAAAAAGGGGCGGTACTGACCCAAATGTCCAAGTTTTGGTTTGATATGACGGAGAATATCGTTCCGAATCATATGATTACCGTGGATGTAAAGGAAATGCCCGAATTTTTCCGGCAGGAGAAATTCGACGGAAACAGTATGATGTGCCGTAAGCTGGATATGCTTCCCATAGAATGCATTGTCCGCGGCTATATCACCGGAAGCGGCTGGGCGAGTTATCAAGAAAACGGCACGGTATGCGGCATTCGGCTGCCGGAGGGATTAAAGGAATCCGATAAACTGCCGGAGCCCATTTATACCCCGTCCACCAAAGCGGAAATCGGCGATCATGACGAAAATATTTCCTATGAGCAAAGTGTGGAGTACTTGGAGAAGCGTTATCCCGGAAAAGGAGAGGAATACGCATCCAAGCTTCGGGATTACACCATTGCATTGTATAAGAAATGCGCGGAATATGCCTTAAGTAAAGGAATTATTATTGCGGACACAAAGTTTGAATTCGGTTTGGATGAAGAGGGGAATATTGTGGTCGGCGATGAAATGCTGACTCCCGACAGCTCCCGCTTCTGGCCTGCGGACGGCTATGAGTCCGGCCACAGCCAGCCTTCTTTCGATAAACAGTTTGCAAGAGACTGGCTGAAGGCCAATCCCGATAATGACTGGACTCTGCCTCAGGACATCGTGGAAAAGACCATTGCCAAATACCTTCAGGGGTATGAGCTTCTGACAGGCAGGCCTTTGGCATAGTTATGGAAATCTTCCATTTTTAATATTGGAAAGTCTGCATTTGCCGGGAAAAACGAGAGAAATTTTTCCCGGATGCCGCTTGCGGCAGAACAGAAATAAGATAAAGTTTGAGACATTATAAGGATTTGGACAAATCCCCCGGAGAGCTATTTCCGGGGGATTTTTGGCAAAATTAGTCAAACAACCGAGTCGTAAAATATTAAAAAAGCATAATAATTGTAAACAAATTGTGAAAAAAATACAAAGGATTGATGAAAAACTTTATGGGATAGTATTGAATTTTTAGAAAAATAGTTTATAATTTATTGTTAGATACAATTTACCACTTTGGAAGATTTTTTTATGGTACGGAGCCAACCTGAAATGACAACATAATAATATTATACATATGGCTCTGATATATCGACAAACCGATGTTTATTTAAACAATCCTGATACAATTTTCACAGTAGCTAAAGACACAATATTTTCATGGAAAGCGAGCAAGGCATCGCTATTGTTATTGCATTGAGGGTAGTAAGAATAAGGGAAATATAGATGTGTCGATATTATGAAAGCAGTGAAAAGGATTCTAATATTTGTAAATGTGTCAAACAAAAAGCTGTGATGCAGTAGAAGGAGAACTTATCTATGAATGAGAATCAAAACAGAGAAAGTATTGAAAAGTCACTTACAAAATCCATCTTTAAAGTATCCACTATGGCTGCGGCTGCAGCGGTGCTGGGTGTTATTGCATTGATTGTAATTGCCGGCAGATATTCGTATGCTTTAAAGAATTTCGGCTTTGCACAAGGGGATATCGGAAAGGCGATGTTTGAATTTGCGGATCTGAGATCTTCCCTCCGGGCGGCAATCGGTTATGATGATGCGGATGCTATTGACACCGTGGTAAGGCAGCATGATGAAGGAAAAGTATTGTTTGCGCAGTATTTTGCAGAAATAGAGAAGACCATTGTATCGGAAGCAGGCAGGGAGACATACGATGCCATCAGTGCGGAGCTGGACGCATACTGGAAGCTGGACGGAGAGATCATGGATATGGGCGCCACCACGGACAGGGAGCTGTGCAAACAGGCGCAGGAGTTAGCGTTGAATGATCTGGCGCCGATGTATAACAGTATCTATAGCAAACTGGACGAGCTGTTAGAGGTGAAAGTCAATGAAGGAAATGATTTGTCGAGAACGTTATTGATCCTCAGTGCGATTCTTGTGGCAGCGATTATTTCCGTGATTATCATCGCCATGGTACTGTCGGTTAAGATGGGAAAAGGAATTTCCAAGAAAATTGCGAATCCTTTGAAGAAATTAGGTGCACGTCTTGAGATCTTTGCCACCGGCGATCTTTCCTCACCTTTTCCCGTTATTAGCACCGGTGACGAGGTGGAGGATATGGCGAAGGATGCCACAAACATGGCAGATAATCTAAACATCATTATTAAAGATATAGGCGATGTGCTGGGAGAGATGGCTTCCGGAAATTATGCGGTGAAGTCTAAAGTTCCTGATAAATATACAGGAGACTTTTCGAAATTATATCAGTCAATGCGGGGACTGCGTGATCAGATGCAGAAGACCTTGATAGCAATCGGCGAAGCTTCCAGTCAGGTAAATTCCGGGTCCGGCGATCTGGCGACGGCGTCACAGAGTCTTGCGGAAGGCGCTACGGATCAGGCACTGGCAGTACAGGAGCTTCATGCAACCATTTCCGATATTACTGTGGCTATGGAGAAGAGTGCGGAGAGTTCGGACGAATCCTATATGAAGGCACAGCGCTATGCAGATGATGCGGACGGCAGCAGAGAAGAAATGAATACCATGATGGCGGCCATGGGACGCATCAACGAAGCTTCCACCAAGATCGGAAATATTATTTCCGAAATCGAATCCATTGCGGCACAGACCAATCTCTTATCCTTGAACGCGTCTATTGAGGCGGCAAGAGCAGGTGAAGCGGGACGCGGTTTTGCGGTTGTGGCCGATCAGATCAGAGAATTGGCGGATCAAAGCGCCAAGGCAGCGGTGGATACGAGAGAATTGATTGAAGGTTCTATCAAAGAAGTGGCAGAGGGCAATTGTGCGGCTGAGCGTGCATCCAATTCCATAGCAGCCGTAGTAGCCGGAATCAAAGAAATTGCGGAATTCTCCAAAGACCTGAAGATTATGGTTCAGGATCAGTCAGAAGCAATGCGTCAGGCTGAAATAGGTGTTAACCAGATTTCCGAAGTAGTACAGAGTAATGCGGCGACAGCTGAGGAGGCTTCCGCTACCAGTGAAGAATTGTCTGCGCAGGCAATTATTTTGGACGAGCTGGTAGGGCAGTTCAAATTGGCAGAGTAAATATATCATATTGTTTCATAACATATGTATAACGGGGTGGGATTTCCGCCCCGTTTTTTCTTTAGGGTTTCCTGTGAAGCTGCACATAAAAGGGGAAAATGCAGCCTGTTTTGGCGCACGGCTTTCTCAGGATTTCGTGCAAGGGCGCACGAAATACCTCGCGGTTTCCGCAGGCAGGATTCCGGACTTTCATAATAAAACACGCTCTAGCGTGAAATTCAGCGTGGCAGCGTTATCTCAAACATCACCCTGTTATTTTCCAATAGTTTGGCATGTATTTCTCCTTTATGGAGCTCTACGATGGATTTTGCGATGGATAGCCCCAGACCAAAGCTGCCGTCGGAACTTCTGGCCTTATCGGCACGATAGAAGCGTTCAAAAACTTTCCCGAAATCACAATCGGCAGCGGAATGACAGTCATTGGTCACTTGCAGATGAATCTGTCGGCCAGCCTTTAGCACAACGGTGATGGTACTCTTTTCATCACAGTATTTGACGGCATTGTCCATTAGGATGGAAATTGCCTCACGCAGTCTTGCCTCATCGCCGGTACATATTATGCCTTCCGTAATCGAAAAGGAGATAAACCGCTTTTGGGAGTGAATCAGGTTTTCAAAGGACTTTGCGGTGTCATAGACGGCATCGCTTAGGAGAAAGGAAGTGAAAACGGGCCTTTGCTCTTCATCCATTTTTGCAAGGGTAATCAAATTTTGTACCAGACCGTTCAATTTTGTGACTTGTTTATCAATACTGTCAAACCATTCGCTTTCACCGTAGAGCATTCGCAGGAGCTCATTGTTGGCGGAAATGACGGTGAGAGGAGTTTTCAGCTCGTGTCCGGCATCGGTGACGAACTGTTTCTGCTTCCTGTAACTTTCGGCAATGGGCTTTACGGCATGCTTGGAGGCTAATATAATGATGAGAAGTATCAGTAAAAAGCTTAGGATTCCGATAACGGTAGAGATTAATAGCATAGTAAAGACAGAGTAAAGGCCGGAAGAGGCATTGATTAGGCCGATGACGGTTCTTGGCGTACCGTCGGCGAATAGGAGAGTTTTTTTGGAATATTTGTAATATCCATGCCATCCGTACTCTTTTTCTCCTGAATATATTTCAAAAGCAATTTCGGAAAGCTCTTTTTCCGAATAATTTTCTGCTCTGTCCTGCAGTATTTCCGTAATTACACCGTTTTCGTCCAAAAAAACCAGACACTCATCTAAACGGATTTTTAGGTGGTCTCCTAAGCGTGGCAGAATAGCTGCATTGGCTGTTTTAGGAAAGTGGGTATGGTCTGATATCATCCGCTCCAAACGGGAATCTAACATTTTATTTATCTGATAAAAGAAGATACCATTGACGGCGGCCATAACGGAGAGAATTATAATAAACAGTGCAGCGGCAGTAATGGTAATGAATTTTTTCTGCAATTTTTTAATCATATTGCTGTATTCCTATGATGTGTAATTTTCTGATTATAACTTGATTTCGTATCATTTTTTCCTCCATTCCGTTCGCATTTTCTCCAAACAATATCCGACGCCTCTTATGGCTCTGATATTTACGGGAGCTTTCAGCTTTTCGATTTTTTTGCGGAGATTGGATATGTAGACCCAGACAATGCTGACTTCCACATCCGAATCCCAGCCCCATATTTTTTCCATGAATTGTTCCGTGGAAATTACGGTACCGGGAGAGAGCATTAAAAGCTGCAGCATTTGAAGCTCTCTGCTGGCCAGCCGTATCCTCTCGTGGCCGAAGCGCAATTCGAAGGTGGATAGATCCAGCTGTAAGCCCTGGAATTCTAATAATTCATTTTGATAAGTATCTTTCCTCCGGAGCATGGCGCGGACTCTTGCCAATAGTTCGTTGGCGGCAAAGGGCTTCGTGAGATAGTCATCGGCGCCTGCGTCTAAGCCGTTTACGCGTTCTTCGATTTCACTCTTTGCAGTCAGCATTAAGACAGGAGTTTTTACGGAATCTGCTCTCAGGCGTCTGAGCACTTCCAATCCATCCGTTCCGGGCATCATAATATCTAAGAGAATGCCGTCATAATTTTTCGATGTTCCGTAATGATAAGCGTCATTACCGTTTGCCACGGTGTCTACAATATAATTATTATGTTCAAAGAGAGCTTTTAGCGCTCTGGAAATATCTCTGTCATCTTCTGCAATCAGCAATCGCATGGAACCCTCCCGCATAATCTTTTCATGTAGCCTGCTTCCTATCCGTAGTTGTATTTCCGTCAGACTTGCTTTAGATAGGAATAGGATTTTTGAAACATCCATTGACTCTAACATTATAAGGTCAGTATATCATAGAATACGGACCGGAGGAAGATTAACACAAATTCTTCACATTTGATTTAGGCTGGATTAAGGTTTGGCTGTTATAATATGCCTGTCGCCCGGAAAGCTATGGGGCTGTTCGGGGTGCTTCCGATTTCGGAGTGGCCGGAGAGTGAGACGGGAAGGGCGGAAAAGGAGGAGTGAAACGATGTCTGCACAGATGGTTTTTAAGAGATACGAAATGAAATACTTATTGAGCGGGGAGCAGAAGGAAAGGGTGCTTTACGCAATGGCCCCATACATGCAATTGGACAGCTACGGCAGGAGCATTATCCGCAATATTTATTATGACACGGACACTTACCGGCTGATCCGCACCTCTTTAGAAAAGCCGATTTACAAGGAAAAACTGCGTGTCAGGAGTTATGGGGCGGCAAAGCCTGAAGATAAGGTGTTTGTGGAACTGAAGAAGAAGTATGATTCCGTTGTCTATAAGCGGAGAACCCATATGACGGAGAGACAGGCGGCGGAATATCTGGCAGGAGCCGTGTCTGCTCCGATACATTCGCATATTACGGAAGAAATGGATTATTTTTTGAAGTTTTACAAGACTTTGGGGCCGAAAGTATTTTTGTCCTATGAGAGAGAAGCGTTCTATACCAGAGAGTCCGGTGAATTTAGGGTGACATTTGACGAAAATATTTTGTTCCGTCAGGAGGAGCTGTCTCTGGGATCCGGTATCTATGGGGAAGCGCTTCTGGAACCGGGACAGACCTTAATGGAGATTAAGACACCGGGCAGCATTCCTCTTTGGATGGTCAGGGTTCTCACAGAGGAGAAAATACATAAAACCTCTTTTTCCAAATATGGAAATGCGTATCAAATACTGTTTATGAGAGAAAAAGGAGAATCTATTTATGCTTAGTGATTTGTTTCAGGGAATTTTTGATTCACGGTCGGTTCAGGTGATTGCTCTTTCCGATTTTTTGCTTTGTGTCGGGGTTTCACTGGTAATAGGGCTTTTGCTGGCGGGAGTTTACACATATAAGAACCGTTATACTAAAAGTTTTTTGGTGACGCTTGTCATGCTTCCTATGATCGTGTGCGTAGTGATTATGATGGTCAACGGTAATGTGGGAACCGGTGTGGCGGTGGCAGGAGCTTTCAGTCTGATCCGTTTCCGTTCCGTCCCCGGCACGGCGAAGGAGATAGGGGCTATTTTTCTGGCCATGTGTACGGGACTGATGGCCGGCATGGGGGATTTAGGCTTTGCGGTACTGTTTGCAGTGATTTCCGGTGTGGTTACGGTGGTGTATAACCGTTTTGATTTCGGATGCCGCAGAAAGGGAGCTTTGTATAAAGTTCTTCATATTGTGATTCCCGAGGATCTGGATTATACGGGTGTCTTTGACGAAATATTAGAGGAATACACCTCTTCCCATGAATTGGAGCAGGTGAAGACAGCGAATATGGGAAGCCTTTTTAAGCTCACGTATCATATTACACTGCATAGTGCGGATACGGAAAAAGAGATGATAGACAAGCTCCGCTGCCGGAACGGTAATCTGGAGATATCCGTTTCCTGCCGGGAGACAGCGGCTTGTGAACTTTGATACCTTCCCCATTGCTCGCAGCGGAGGCGCTGGCTTTCGCAGGCAGTAGTTCCGGCTTTCATGACAGAGGCTTTTGTTTTTTACCCTGTCAGGGGCAGCGGCAGCCCGAAATATTATGGAGGATGTATATGAAACGATATAACGATGAGAAAAGAAAAATAATGACACGGTTTCGTTCCTTGGCGCTGGCGGTTTGTCTGTCGGCAGCTTCCGTGACAGGCTGCGGAAGGGATAGTGCGGAAGAGGCAGCGGAATTTCTTGCGGAAGACGTTGAGAATTCTGTGCCCGACAGGGATAGGGATGACTTTACCGGAGTGACAGAGGGACAAATGTCTCATACATCGGCCTCAGGAATGGCTGCCCTCTCGGAACAGTTTACGGAGAGGGACTTGAGCGGAGAGTATGATGCGGCGGAAGCGGAAGAAATAGTCTTGTCAACGGGGGATGTGGAAATTACGGCAGAAGGGATATATCTTCTGCGGGGAACATTGTCAGACAATATGATTATTGTGGATGCGGATAAAAATGCCAAGATTCAGCTGGTATTTGACGGCGTGGAAATCCATAACGCTTTGGGAGCGGCAGTTTATGTAAAGCAGGCGGACAAGGTTTTTATCACTTTGGCGGACGGCTCGGAAAACAGTCTCACAAGCGGAAGCTTTTCATCCGCTGAGGACGACAATATTGACGGAGTGATCTTTGCAAAGAGTGATTTGACCATAAACGGTACGGGAAGCCTTACCGTCAGTTCAACAGAAGGACATGGAATTGTTTCCAAGGATGATTTGAAGATAACGGGCGGCGCCGTTACTGTGACGGCAGCAAAACAGGGGCTTTCCGGCAAGGACAGTGTGAGAATCTGCGGCGGGACGATTCAAATTACTTCCGGGAAAGACGGCATCCATGGGGAGAATAGCGAGGATGCCGAAAAGGGATATGTTTACATTGCAGACGGAATCATCCGGATTACTTCCGACGGCGACGGAATCAGTGCCGGAAGTGTGTTTCAGGCGGATGGCGGAACGGTGGATGTTATAGCGGGCGGCGGCAGCGGCAATAGAACTACCGTTGCGGATTCCGGAGGAGATACTGTCAGTGCCAAGGGAATCAAGGCTTCTGCGGAACTGATCATCAATCAAATGACTCTGACCGTAGATTCACAGGATGATGCCATCCATTGTGACGGCGATATTCTTGTGCATGGGGGCAGTCTGGCGCTTGCCACGGGAGATGACGGTATTCACGCGGACGGAAGGGCTGCAGTTACCGGAGGGGATATCCATATTTCCGACAGTTGCGAGGGGATTGAAGGTAAATATGTGGAGATCTCAGGAGGGAATATCCGCTTGTACGCTTCTGACGACGGTCTGAACGCAGCCGGGGAAACCGGCGGTCCGGAGGATGTTTTGTATATTCGGATCTCCGGAGGGATGCTTTTCGTACATGCGGAGGGAGACGGTTTGGATTCGAACGGGGACTTAACGATTACCGGAGGGGAGGTCTATGTTTCCGGATCCGAAAACGGCGCTAACGGAGCCCTTGACTATGACGGAAACGGACAGATCACCGGAGGAATTGTGGCAGCGCTGGGTAATTCCGCTATGGCAATGAATTTCGGGGAGACTTCCACTCAGGGGTCCCTGTTGATTACCACGGCTGTCCATCCGGCGGGAACGGAGGTGGTTTTAAAGAATTCGTCAGGAGAAGAGTTGGCAGCCTATGTTTCGGAAAGTGCATTTAATGCTATTGTCATCAGCTGCCCGCAACTGGAATTGGGAGGAACTTATACCGTCACGGCGGGAGAGGAGAGTCAGGAGGTCACTTTCAGCGACAGTCTGATTTACGGTTCCGGCTTCGGAACGGGCGGATTTCGGAATGAAGGAATGTGGGGAAGACCTGAGAATCTGCCGGAGGGGGAAAGACCTGAGAATCTGCCGGAGGGAAGACCGGAGATGCCGGAGGGGGAAAGACCTGAGAATCTGCCGGAGGGAAGACCAAAGATGTAAAACGGGGAAAGGTTGGGGGTTGTAAGTAAGGAGCGGTAACAGTTCAGACAGCCCTTCCCGTAAAGTCAAAACCGCGTCTTTATGCGATTTGACGAGACATGCGGAGCGAGAACATGCTGTGTATTTTGCGGCAGAGTTCTTGCTCTTTTTGTTTTGGAAAGTATTCGAAATGTATTTGGTATATTTTGCAAATTTAGTTTTGACGGCTAAGAATGGGAATGCTATTGGAAAAAGTGATAAAAAATCTGTTATAAAGAAAAAGTAAGTATACGGAAAGGAAACGGTTTGATGAATATTTTTGATGTTTTGACACTTGTGGGAGGTCTGAGTCTGTTTCTGTTCGGCATGAGCATTATGGGACAGGCTTTAGAGCGCAGAGCCGGCGGAAAATTAAGATCGCTTCTCGGTAAGTTTACCACTAACAGAGGGGCAGGACTTTTGACGGGACTCGGAGTTACCGCCGTTATCCAGAGCTCTTCGGCTACTACGGTTATGGTGGTGGGTTTTGTCAATTCCGGCCTGATGACATTGAAGCAGGCGATTAATGTCATCATGGGGGCAAACGTGGGTACTACGGTTACGGCGTGGATTCTGAGTCTTGCCGGAATCGACAGCGGCAATCTGTTTGTTAAACTGCTGAAACCGACCTCTTTTACACCGGTTTTGGCGTTAATCGGTATTAGCTTATATATGTTTGGCAAGAATGACAAGAAAAAGGATACCGGAATGATTCTGCTGGGATTTGCCACTTTGATGTTCGGGATGGATACTATGTCGGGAGCCGTTTCCGGTCTTCGGGACGTTCCCGGATTCCAGAATCTCTTTCTTGCATTCCAGAATCCGGTTCTGGGCGTATTGGCGGGAACTGTTTTGACGGCCGTTATTCAGTCAAGTTCGGCTTCCGTAGGTATTCTTCAGGCATTGGCGGTTACGGGACAAGTTTCCTACGGTGCGGCCGTCCCCATTATTATGGGACAGAATATCGGCACCTGTGTAACTGCTATGATTTCGTCCGTAGGTGCCAATAAAAATGCCAAAAGAGCGGCAATGGTACATTTGATGTTTAACGTGATCGGAACCACGGTGTGGCTTGTATTTTTTTACTTCTTAAAAGTAATATTCAGTCCGGCATTTTTGGATCAGCCCGCTTCGCTGTTTGGCATTGCCGTGGCTCATTCCGTTTTTAATATCCTTTGCACTATCTTGATGCTTCCGCTGTCCGGATTCCTTGAAATGCTGGTGAACAAGCTTGTTCCCGATGCAAAGCAGCCGGAAGTGCAGTCGGAACTGGACGAGCGTTTACTTGCCGCTTCGCCTATCGCTTTGGAGCGCTGCCATGAGGTGGCTGTGGATATGGCCCGGATGGCGGTAAGTGCTTTGAAGGAGGGAATGAGTGCTTTGAAGCATTATTCTCCGGAGCTTGCGGCTTCCGTCCGTGACAAGGAGGAAAAGACAGATCATTACGAGGATATCTTGGGGACCTATCTGGTAAAATTGAGTACAAAACAGATCAGTGAGGCAGGCAGTGCGGAGGTGACGAAGCTTCTCAAGCTCATCGGTGACTTTGAGCGCATCTCCGACCATGCGGCAAATCTTGTAAATACTGCGGAGGAAATGCAGGAGAAAAAGCTGCTGTTTACGGATTCGGCAGCCTATGAGCTTGACGTGCTCTTCTCGGCTGTGGGCGAGATAATGGATCTGTCACTTACCGCCTTTTTGGCAGACGACCTGAAGTCCGCATATATGGTAGAGCCGCTGGAACAAGTGATTGACCAGCTGAAAGAGCAGATGCGTACACGCCATATTCTGCGTATGCAGCAAGGGGTATGTACTATTGACGCCGGTTTTGTCTGGTCGGATCTTTTGACGGACTTGGAGCGGACATCCGACCACTGCTCCAACATTGCGGGATGTGTGATTGATATGGCGCAAAACAGTATGAATCTCCATGAATCCCTCCGCAATTTCAGAAATGACAGCGAAGATTTTCAGAGAAAATATGAGGAGTATGCCAATAAGTATACCGTAACTGTCAGGGACAGTGCAGGACTTTCTGCGGAAACAAAATAGAAAATATCCGGCGGAAACAGGAACGTATACATTTCCGCCGGACAGATTATTCTTTATGGATATACATTCTAGACAGCTCGGGTTCTCCGTCCCCTTGTACCATGCATAGAAATTCCCATCCGTACCGTTCATAGAATGAAGTGTGATCCGTTAAGAGATACAGGGTGCCGATCCCTTTTTCTTTCATATCGCAGCTTACATAATTTAATAATGCGCCAGCTATGCCGTTACATCGTTTATCCGGTTCCGTATATACCGTGCAGACGTTTGGAGCAAGATCCTTCCTGTTGTGAAAATCATTTTCGATTACACCCATTCCTGCGATGATGTTATCCTGCTCCAAAGCCAGATACCACTGGGGAACGGGAGTCTTGCCTGTCAGGCAGTCCTCCATGCTTTCCATATATGCCGCAAGGGGAATCCCCCACTTTTCATGAAACCATTGTGCGGCTTGTTCTTTCAATCCGGGCCGGTCTGTCAGCCGTATTATTTGATAGTCCATTGCTTTCCCGTCCTTTCTTTTACCGATTTTAACCTTCGCTTGGGCAAGTACATTGTCCTTGCTCTATACAGCTTGGCAGGAACGCTGTCCCTTGTTCTTTCGAGTGATATTTGAAATTCTTATGAAACATATTATATATTAGTTCATTTAATTTTCCAACAAAGTATTTTGGATGGTTTGCAGGTAGTTGCTTTTCACACTGCCTTGCGTGGTTAAACCAAAGCGATTGGAATAATCGGTTGGACAGCCCTGTGCGAAACAGCTGATTTGCGGTTTATGTGTATGCGCTACTGGTCACGGAGTGAACAGCAACTGTAGGTAGAAAGGCCGGAAATTCTGCCGGAAAAGACGGTTGCAGGAATACCGGAACAATTGTTATAATGTATTATATTTAGGAGAGTTGCCCGCAGACACAGACCACACACTGCCGGACAGAAACGGTTTAGAGGGCTGTGCGAGGCAATGCATTATTATATTGGCGGCAAAAAAGATAATATCTTATACTATAAAAGGGGGGGCACATTGAATCAAAAACTAAAGGAAAAAATATTGGAATCTCTCTCGGCAGTCCTTCCCATTACGGGAATCGTCCTGCTGCTCAGCATTTTGCTTGTTCCCGTAGAGCTGGGAACTATGGTCATGTTTTTGGTGGGAGCCATTCTGTTGGTGGTGGGAATGGGATTTTTCCAGCTGGGCGCGGAAATGTCTATGACACCTCTGGGGGAGGGCATCGGTGTTCAGATTTCCAAGACCCGGCATATTCTCCTGATTTTGTTAATCGGATTTTCCATGGGCACGATTATCACTCTTTCCGAACCTGACCTTCAGGTATTGGCCCGGCAGGTGCCTTCCATTCCGAATAATACGCTGGTGTTTACGGTGGCGGTGGGAGTGGGGATATTTCTGGCGCTGGCCATCGTGAGAATTTTGTTTCAGATTAAGCTTTCTACGATACTGATTGTATTATATGCGGCGCTGATCGGTATGTCCTTTCTCGTGCCCAAGGACTTTTTGGCAGTGGCGTTTGACTCCGGCGGTGTGACTACAGGCCCTATGACCGTGCCGTTTATTATGGCCATGGGTGTGGGACTTGCATCGGTCAGAGGCGATAAAAATGCTTCCAGCGATAGTTTCGGTTTGGTGGCGCTTGCCAGTGTAGGGCCGGTTTTGGCGGTTTTGATACTGGGTCTGTTTTTCCATCCCACCGAGGCGGCCTATACGGCCTCTGCCGTGGCAGATGTGGTGACTACCCGGGATGTGGTCTGGGAGTTTCTGGTCAGTATGCCGCCCTATGTGAAGGAAGTTTTGATTTCGCTGCTTCCCGTGGCGGCCGTTTTCGCAATTTTCCAGTTATTCAGCCATCGTTACCGGAAGCGTCAGATTAAGCGTGTTCTGGTGGGATTCGCATATACATATATCGGCTTGGTATTATTTCTCAGCGGTGTCAACGTCGGCTTTGCACCGGTGGGCTCCTCCATGGGATGCGAAATTGCCTCGGCCAGCTGGAAATGGCTATTGGTTCCCATCGGTATGCTCATAGGCTATTATATTGTAAAAGCGGAGCCTGCCATACAGGTGTTGAACCATCAGGTGGAGGATGTGACCAACGGTGCGGTATCTGCAAAAGTCATGAACCGATGTTTGTCCATCGGCGTGTCCGCCAGCGTAGGTCTGGCCATGCTGCGTGTTCTTACCGGTCTTCCGATTTATTTTATTATTATCCCCGGTTATATGATTGCTCTGGCACTTTCCAGACTTGTCCCGAAGATGTTTGTAGGTATTGCGTTTGACTCCGGCGGCGTGGCCAGCGGTCCTATGACGACGACCTTTCTGCTTCCGCTTAGCATCGGAGCCTGCGATGCCACGGGCGGAAATCTGATGACGGATGCTTTCGGTGTGGTAGCGTTGGTGGCATTGACTCCCTTGATCGCCGTCCAGATTATGGGAATGGTTTATCAATATAAGCTTAACCGGACGGATATGACAATGATGCCGGAAACGGTTTCTCCGGATGCCGTGGATGAAATCTTTGAGTTTGAGGAGGAATAGGCAAATGACAATCAATCATACAAAACCGGCCTTTCGGATGCTTTTTCTCATTGCAACTCCCAAGCTGGTGAAAAAGGCAATGGATCTGTTTAAGCAAGGCAATGTTCCCGTTCAGTACTTTTGCCATGCTCAGGGCACCGCATCCAGTGAAGTGATGGATATGCTGGGACTTGACGGAATCGATAAAAATATTTTGATGTGCATGATGCCCAAAGCCTTTGCGGACGAGATGCTGGGAAAGCTGCGTAAGAAACTGCATCTCGGCATGCCTAATACCGGTATTGCATTTACGGTTACTATATCCGGCGGCAGCGGCCGTCTCGTACAGATTATGGAAAATCTGCTGCCGGAGAAAAAACAACAGCTTTCGGAAAGGGAGGAACCGGAGATGTCGGAAAACAAATATTATATGATTATGGCCATTGTAAATCAGGGATTCAGCGGAGCGGTGATGGAGGCGGCAAGACCCGTGGGGGCTTCCGGCGGTACGGTATTCCACAGCCGCCGCATCGGTACCGAAGAGGCTATGAAGTTCTGGAAGATCAGCGTTCAGGAGGAAAGAGAGTGTGTCCTGATACTTGCCAAAAAAGAGGATAAACTGTCCATTATGCAGGCAATCGGCCGGAAGTGCGGAGTGCAGAGCGAGGCTCAGGGGATTGTTCTGTCACTGCCCGTTGACGAGAGCATAGGGCTGGATTAAGAACGGGCAAGGGAACATACGGGAGCACCCTATGAATGAAATGACGGAATTACAGGTTGCTGTTGACTTGCTGTCGCCGCGAGGTGTTATCACGCTGTTTCTGCGTGATAAACCCGAGACAGACATGCGCGAAATCGCTGTTTTGCGATTTCTGAGCATAGGTTGCTTTGAATGAAGTGAACAGTAACAATTACAGTAATTTACAATTGGAGTTGTCAACAAAACAGTAGACTTTTTTCTGTGTATTTGATACAATACTATAAATTGTAAGTGGTTTTTGGAATTCAAATGGAGCGCGTGTCCATTTGTCGCAAAAGTTCATAATTCCCGTTAAAAATTAAATTTGAATAAGCAGTAGTATTGAGCCGAATACGGAGGAAGCATGATGCCTTTATATATCGGCCTAAAATAGTTTATGAACAGCAGGCACAGATTGTATGATGCCGGAAATCGGAACATAAGACAGAATCTCCAATAATAACATTCGGGCTGTTTCAAGGCTGTTTTGTATGTGTGTATCTTTGGACAGTAAGCTATGTCAAATATAGAAAGTATGGTAATTTAGATGAGTGGTTTGGATTCCGGTAAAAAGCAACAGGAGCTGCGTTTTCCCATGATGGAAAATGCCGAATATCAGAAAGCGCAGAATCAGGAAATTAAGCTTGGGATTGAAGAAGGATTGGATGTTTCCGTCTATTCAAACCCCGAGTTTAACTGGCTGCAGATGGAGCAGATCCGCATGGGGCTGAAGGATAAGATAGATGTTTCCGTGTATGCGAATCCTGATTACAGCTTCGATACTATGAGGCAGATCAGGCTTTCCCTTTATTCTGCCATCGACTTAATGCCTTATCTTGACAGAGGGTTTACCGATGATTCTCTGGAAGAAATTCGTCTTGCACTGCTGGATAAGCTGCCCATTGACAAGTGGCTGGATGACAATATGTGTGGCCCTCAGATTCATGAAGTCCGCATTGGATTGTGTGAACAGCTGGATGTTTCCGTCTATTCGGATATTAAGTACAATTGGATGCAGATGCAGGAAATCCGTCTGGGCTTAGAGAAAAAGCTGAATGTTTTCATTTATGCCAACAGACTGTACAGCTGTCAGCAGATGAAAGAAATCCGTCTGGGATTGGAGGCCGGTCTTGACGTATCTTCTTACAGCAGCTTGGTGCTTTCCGCTACGGATATGAAGAAAAAGCGGTTAAGTCTTTTGAGCGATAAGACCACGAAGACGTCCATTGTAAACGGAAGAGAGCCTCTTTTGGATTCCCTGAGGAAAAACGAATTCGTTATTTCCATAGAAGATAACGGTAATAAGGCGTATGCCTATATACCATGGGTTCCCGGCAACATCGTCATGAAGGAAGATATTTACCATGATTTAGAGAGAAGGGAAATTGTCTTCGGAATTAAGCATGAAGCCATTTCCGATTTGATTGATAAAAAGAGGATGAATGAAAAAATCCTAATCGCCGAAGGCATTCCGGCACAGAGAGGCAGTGACGGCTGGTTTGAATTTTTCGTCAGGCTTGACCTGCCCCGTATTCCGGCGCCGCTTCCCGACGGGGGCGTTGATTATGTAAATATAGAAGCCTTTGAAATGGTGGATAAGGATGAGAAAATAGCGGTATATCATCGGGCGGGAAAAGGAACGGACGGAAAAAATATTTACGGTGAAACAATCCACGCCGATAACGGGACGGAGAAAAAGCCGCTTAGGGGTGAAGGGTTTGTGATTGCGCCGGACGGTGTGACATACCTTTCCCGAATGAACGGTAAATTTGAGTATGTAAATGACCGGATTATTATTACCAACGTGCTGGTGGTTAATGAAGACGTGACAGCCGTTACCGGCAGATTGGAAGTGGACGGTACCGTACATGTGTTTGGAAGTGTCTATTCGGGCGGTTATATCAAGGCCAGCGGCGATATTATTATCGAACATAATGTGGAGACGGCGCGTTTGATTGCCGGTGGAAACGTCATGATCAAAAAAGGGAGCTGCTCCAAAAACGATTGCTTTATTGAGGCCGGCGGCGAGGTTTCCGGAAGCTTTTTTGAAGCTGCCAATATCAAAGCAAGGGGTAATGTAAAAGCCAATTATATCATGAAAAGTAATATCAATACCATGGGCAAAGTAATCGTTTCCGGAAGCAAGGGAGTGCTCCTCGGCGGAACTATCTGTGCGGTAAGGGGAGTGGATACCTATAACCTTGGCAACAGCTCCCACATTAAAACGTATCTGGAAGTAGGCAGAACCGAACTCTACCAAAAGGAACAGGAAGAGTATGCGGAAAGGCGGGAAAAGCTCTTAAATGATTTAATGATATTGGAACAAGGGGGGAAAAGGGTTCTTCAGCGGGTTACTGCCGATAAAGAGATTCCGAGAGACACACTCAGGAGAGTGCATGCTAACATCGCGGCAAAGAGTCAAGAACTTGCCGATTTGGATGCGGAAGTGTCTAAATTGGCAAATATGACGGATCAAAATATGAATATGCCTGTGTGCGTCAGAGGGAGGGCATACGGAGGCAGTATTATTGTCATAAATGCCATAAAATATATGCTTTCATCGGAAGTATACAGGGTTGTTTTCAAGCTTCGGAACAAACAAGTGGTGATGGTGACTTTATAAAGGCAAAGAAGGTATGGTAAGAAAATGAAACGCGATACAATATTGATTTTCGAAGATAATGAAATCGAACGTGAGATGCTGGTGGAATTATTCAAATCAGACTATAAGATTCTGGAGGCCGAAGACGGCAGGGAGGGACTTGCGCTTTTAAACCGCAATCTGTCCTCTATTGCCATTGTTCTGATGGACTGTGTCATGCCGGTTATGGATGGTTTTGCGGTGTTGGATCGCTTGAAGGAAAAGAAAATATTGAATTTAATTCCTTTTATTATGATTACGGGTCAGGATTCTGCCGAGGTCGAAAGAAAAGGATATGAATATGGTATAGTGAGTTATATTAAGAAGCCATACCAAGCCGATGTCATTAAACAGGTAGTCAGCAATGCAATCGGCTGGTTCCAATATAAAATGCAGTTGGAGATTGTGGTTAAGCGGCAGAAAGAAAACATTCAAAAGCAGAATGAAATATTGAAGCAGCAGGCAAAGAAGCTGGGCCAGATGAATGAAATTCTGATCGACTCGTTGAGTAATATTGTGGAATTCAGAAATCTGGAATCAAAACAGCATATTAAAAGAGTCCGCCAGTTTTCCATATGTCTCGGAAGGAGTATCATGAAGCTTTATCCGGAATATGATCTTACTCCCGAAAAGCTGGAGCAGATCGGGTGGGCTTCGTCCCTCCATGATGTAGGGAAGATAGCAATTCCGGAAAGCATTCTCTTGAAATCCGGCAAGCTGACTACGGATGAATTTGAATTGATAAAATCCCACACCACAAAGGGAACGGAAATCATAACAGAGGCGATCCGTTTGAATGACAAAGCCATATTTGATTATGCATGTGACATTGCCAGACATCATCATGAAAAATACGACGGGAAGGGGTATCCTGATGGATTGAAAGGCGATGAAATCAGCATTGCCGCGCAGATTGTATCGCTGGTGGATGTGTATGATGCGCTTACCTCAAAACGTGTCTATAAAATTGCATATGATCCGGACAGAGCGTATCAAATGATTATAAACGGCCACAGCGGAATGTTTTCCCCGAAGCTTCTCAAGGCATTTACGGAAGTGAAAGAGGAATTTGAGAAGCTGCTTGCCCAATATCGCGACGAGGAGTAAGGAGAATATTAGACATTCTTTGCCATATATAAATGCATCGTACAGCATAAGCTGCGCGGTGCATTTATTGTATGTTATTCATTTTCAGCATTAGATTCCATATCGGAACTCCAATACTTCTGAAATGGCTTTTCTTGGTCTGGGGTTTGGAGATTCATTCGCAATACCCAATGCAATTGCGCCAACCAATTGTCCTTTGGTTCCGATAAAATCAATGAGTTCTTTATATGCAAAACATGTGTTGGCAATCCATAATGTTCCATAGCCTAATCCGGTTGCCATGAGCAGAATGTTCTGAACGGATGCTCCAATAGACAATGTATCACATATTTCCGTAATTCTGTTATCGGTGTCTATATCAATATAAGGAGATTGTCCATATATATTTTCGATTATTATAAGAACGGGAGCTTCTCTCATAACTTTTAATGTGTGAAAAGCATCGGGCAGGCAGTTTTGAGACTTTGGCAATAATTTATCGCCATCACGTTCTCTTAACAGTCCTTTTTCCATTACATCTAAAAGATTATCTTTTGCCGTATTTGTGTATATTATATATTTCCAAGGTTGTCTGTTCTTTGCCGACGGCGCGAGAATGCCTGCCTGAATAATTGTTTCTATATCTTTTTTTGTCACAGCATTTGATTTATATTTACGTATGCTCCTTCGCTCTGAAATCTCTTTCATCGGTTGTCCCCTTTTGGTAACAATAAGAATATAGCTTCCGGCAAATCCCCGCCGGTCATTTCCTTTATCATTGTAATGATACCACTTTGATATATTATTTTCTATATTTTTGTATTCGTGCGATGATTTTTGATTTCGCAGGCTCCGATACTGCTTTTCATTCTTTTATCAGCGGGTTTGGCGCACGGCAGTCTCGGGATTTCGTGCAAGGGAGCACGAAACGCCTCGCGTTTTCCGCAGGCAAGATTCAATACATTCATAGTAATGAGGAAAATGATTCTTAAGAATTTAGAAATAATATTGAATCTCATTTACGAGGTGTTAATATGAAGATGCAAAGCTTAAAATGTTTCCGTAATGCGGCGTGGATTGAGCGGTTCATGGATTGCATGTGCAGTCGTGGGCGGTATGTCCGTAAGTGTGTAACGGCGGATGTCATAATAAATATCAGAGTTAGGAGAAGAAGATATGGGGTTCAGAGAGATGAAACGTCAAGGCGAGTTCCGGCAAGAGGCGGGATGCCGAAAGGAAGGATATGAAGAGAACGGAAACCGGTATGTTGGGATTAAAGAATCCGGATATCGGAGAGTGGGATTTGAGGCGGCGATATATGGTGGATGTAGGATTGGTGAAGCAAAAGACAATATGGGACGCTGCCTGAAGAATGACAAGAAAAAATGGGTGAAGGCAGGAGGAATGCTGCTGGCAGTATTGTTAACGGCCTGCAGCGGGGAAGAAAACGATGAAAGTAATACGGCGATGCCAAGTGCAATAGAGTTGGATAATATTATGAGTAAGATACCGGAAGCTTCGAATGGGGACGACGCGTTACAAGGAGAGGATGGAAAAGACTTTCAGACACAGCACAGCGATCAGCAGGAAGCCGGAGACCATTCTTCCCGGCAGCCCGGTGACGCATCGAATCCGGATGCAGCCATACAGGCAGCCGGAGGTTCGGATGCTGCCGATCAAACAGATATTGTATCAACGCCGGAACCGGTCAGAGAACCGATTGAGGAAAAGCTGACGCCGGAGGGCATCGGCTGGGGACTTAGCTTCGGAGACTCCAGTGCGCAGCCGGCAGGTAACGCGTCTCCTCAGGAATTGGCTCTCTATGATGCCTATTTTATGAAAGAAGGTGACGAAAAGGTTATTTATCTTACCTTTGACTGCGGATATGAGAACGGCAATACGGAAAAGATTTTGGATGCCTTGAAAGCCCACAATGCTCCGGCGACTTTTTTTGTGGTCGGTCATTTTTTGGAGACGGAGCCTGAGATTGTAAACCGTATGGCGGAAGAAGGACATGCGGTGGGCAACCACACCTATCACCACTATGATATTAATACATTGGACGGGGAGGAGTTTCGGAAGGAATTGGAAGATGTGGAAACTCTGTTCCATGAGATAACGGGTAAGGAGCTTTCTCCCTATTATCGTCCTCCTGAGGGAAAATGCGGAACAACCAATTTAAAGCTGGCGAAGGATTTGGGATATGTCACATGTTTCTGGAGTCTGGCGTATGTGGACTGGGATCCGGATAAGCAGCCCACACATGAAGCAGCGCTGGATAAGCTTACCGCCCGGATTCATCCCGGCGCAATTGTTCTTTTGCACAATACCTCCCAAACTAACGGGGAGATTTTGGATGAGCTGTTGACGAAATGGGAGGAGATGGGGTATACTTTTGCGCCTCTGTCCGACTTAAGTGACTAAGGTCTGCTATTGAGTGATTGCTTTATGGAAATCTTTTCAAAAGGCTGAATGTGACGTTTATCTCAGAAGCCGGAGATTGTGGACTGTCGTTATTGTTCACTCGCTGTCGCCGCGAGGTGTTTTCACGCTGCTTCTGCGTGATAAACCCGAGACAGACATGCGCGAAATCGCTGTTTTGCGATTTCTGTGCATAGGCTGCTGTGAACGGAGTGAGAACAGTAACGGACTGTCTTACGGAAATCATCTCGGAAGCCTAAAGGGATTGATAATGGTTTTGTAATAGTTTATAATGAAATATAAATCAGGCAGAAGAGGAAGGTAGATTTATGAAATGTAGTGTGTACAATATTATCTATAGGAATGACAGTACTGTGAAGGGCATGTTGGAGGAGGATTTGCTCTTTTTAAAAACAGGCTTTATTGCATTCCGGGATCAGGCCGGCCGCTTTTGGTATTTTCATAAAAAGGCAGGTATTATAGTACCGGAACATCAGGAATACCTTGACAGAACTTACGGAAGACGAGATATTTTACCCCGGGTTAAGAAGGTTAGAATCGGAGAAGATGAATGTGACAGCAGCCTGCCGACGGAGGAATGGGCAAGAGATTTCTTTATCGGATTAAGCAAAATCAGTGCATGTGCCCATTGGAGAGTCGAAAGTCGGATTTGGAAAATTTTAAGTTCCTCCGATACGGTATATGACGCTCCTGTCAGATTGATAAGACCGGAAGACTATCTGGACAGAGTGAGCATTTTAAGATGTGCCTATGTGAAAGAGGGAATCACCAATCGGCGGAACTTTACGAGCTTTGCGGATTGGGAATACATTACTTCTTATGAAATGACTTCTGACGGAACCGTCGCTTTGATACAGGCTGATTTAAATCAGGAGGAAATATCCGGTGAGAGCGGGCCGGATTCATCAGCGGAAGCATCGACACAGGAGTCCCCTCGTACCTTGGAGCAGAGACAAGAGTCATCGGCGGGAGAGCAGGCCGTTTATCCGACCCAAGAACGGAGTCAAACTTCAACGACGGAAGCATTGTCAAAGGAGGAAACTTGTGGGGCAGCTCCGGAACAGGGGGGTGTTTTAGGCGGAGTATCGGCACAAAGGGATGCTGCCGGTGCGACACAGGAACAGATTTCATTATCGGCGATGCCCTCACAGGAGTCTCCGAAGAACATAGAATCAAAACAGGAAAGTGCGTTTGCAGATGGGCTGTCACAGGGAGAGCTGTCTGATGCCGCCCCCGAACAAGGAAGTGCATCTGTGGAAAAGCCGTCACAGGGAGAGCTGTCTGATGCCGCCTCTGGGCAAGGCAGTGCATCTGTGGAAAAGCCGTCACAGGGAGAGCTGTCTGATGCCGTCTCTGGGCAAGGCAGTGCATCTGTGGAAAAGCCGTCACAGGGAGAGCTGTCCAATGTGTCTTCTGAGCGGGAAAGCGCACCTGTGGAAAAGCCATCACAGACAGAGATGCTTAATAGAACCCCTGCGCAAGGAAATGCATTCGAAGAAAAGCCGTCACAGGGAGAGCTGTCCAATGTGTCTTCTGAGCGGGAAAGCGCACCTGTGGAAAAGCCATCACAGACAGAGATGCTTAATAGAACCCCTGCGCAAGGAAATGCATTCGAAGAAAAGCCGTCACAGG
>CAJUTJ010000006.1 GCA_910589655.1 uncultured Acetatifactor sp.
AAGGGATCCGGGTAAAATTTAAGGAACTGGGATACGAAAGTATCCTGATAGGCGGCATGACCGCCGGGGTTACAAGGTAACATTAAAAATCGCCTCCAATCAAAAAATGTACTTATTGATCAAGGGCGCGAAGCGCCGCACTTTTTGACTGGTTTGTCAAGTGTTTTTGAGAAAAAAGTGGGTGATTTTTGAAAAATAGGTTCTGAAAGCCCCATGAAATAAGGGCTGAAGATTCCGAGAAGTTATTTTCCCGAAAGGGAGGAAATAAAAAAGAATGGAGAAAATTTATGGTAAAGAGTATTTTTAAAGGAATGTTAATTGGTATTGCAAATATTATTCCCGGTGTCAGCGGGGGTACTATGATGGTATCCATGGGAATCTATGACAAGCTGATTCACTGCATCACACATTTATTCAGTGAATTTAAAAAGAGCGTTGCATTCCTGTTTCCCATAGCGGTGGGAATGGGAATTGCCATTATTGCAAGTGCATTCGGGCTGGAATGGCTGTTTGAAAGCTTTCCGGTTCAGGCAAATATGTTGTTTATCGGTTTGATACTGGGCAGTCTTCCCATCATGTGGAAGAATGTGAAAAGCAGTAAAATAAAGGCGGGGCATCTGATAGCGGCACTGGCATTTTTTGCCTTGGTGGCAGGAATGGCGGCTTTCGGCGGTACGGAGGGCGCATCGGCGGATTTGTCCTTTGGGCTGGTGAACGTGATAAAGCTTTTTGTTGTCGGTGTTATTGCTTCCGCAACCATGGTCATTCCCGGTGTCAGCGGCTCCATGGTGTTGATGCTGATGGGATTTTATCAGCCTATACTCAGCGCTATCACCGATTTTATCGAGGCGCTGACCAGTCTGGATATGGAAGGCATTCTGGCGGGGATCGGTATATTGGCGCCTTTTGGCATTGGAGTGGTTGCCGGTGTTTTTGCAGTTGCAAAAGCAGTTGAATTTATTTTCGAGAAGTTTCCCCTGTATGCTTATTGGGCCATTATCGGGCTGGTGGTGGCATCTCCCGTTGCCATTGCGCTGATGGGAGGCTTTGCCGCTTTGAGCGGTATGGGCGCTATGGTGGCGGTACATCTTCTGGCAGGCGTCGTGGCACTGGCGGCAGGTTTTGCCGTGGCGTTAAAATTAGGTGAATAAGACGGGAAGATTTTCTAAGGTATTAAATGCGCTGCCTAAGAAAATCTAGGTTCCGTCTTGAAGAATGCCGGGTGCGGGCATTCTTCCTATGGGCGGGAAGATTTCCCTTTTGAAAATATGCGGGGGTTGAGATGGACGCTTATCGGGAGTTTTCGGCGGTTTATGACGAGCTTATGGATAATGTGCCTTACGGGCAATGGTGTGAAAGGCTTCAGGAGCTGATAGAAAAATACGGAGTGTCAAAGCCGGAGAGGGATGCGGAGGACGCTTTGGCATCGGAGCGCAATCTGGTGCTGGACTTGGGATGCGGCACGGGGACCTTGACGGAGCTGATGTATCGGAAGGGCTATGATATGATCGGTACGGATATCTCCGAGGAGATGTTGAATGTCGCTATGGAGAAACGGGCGGAGAAAGGAGATTCCATTCTTTATCTGCTTCAGGATATGCGGGAACTGGAGCTGTTCAGCACCGTGGGGACGGTGTACAGTGTATGCGATTCCTTAAATTATATTCTGGAGGAGGAAGAGCTGTCCGCCGTTTTTTCTCTGGTAAATAATTATTTATATCCCAAGGGCATTTTCATTTTCGATTTTAACACGGTATATAAGTACGAAAAGGTGATCGGTGATACCGTCATAGCGGAAAACCGGGAGGACTGCAGCTTTATCTGGGAGAACTTTTACGATCCGGAGAGTGAGATCAACGAGTATGATTTGACCCTTTTCATAAGCCGGGAAGGCAGTTTGTTTGAAAAGTTTACGGAGACGCATTACCAGAGAGGATATCGGGCAGAGCAGATGAAATCGCTGGTGGAGCGTGCGGGAATGAAGGTTTTGGAGATAAAGGATGCCGATACGGGAAAAGAAGTGACTGGGGAGAGCCAGAGAATCTATATTGTGGCGCAGGAGCAGGGCAAGTGAACCGAAATCGTTAATGAAGGAAGTCAGCTCAATCATTTATATCAAGAAATGTCGCATTATTCATAGATTTATATAACAGTTTTCAAATATAAAAGGTGTAAACGAATGACATTACAGGTGAACTGTAACGGGTAGGTCTTATAGGAGGGACAGGATGAATTTTATTGATAAGGCACTGGCTGATAGAGAGAATCGGAGTGACGATGATTTTTTACAGGCTATGGCCGGAATATACCATGAGCCGGAAGTCAGGAAGATTTTACATAAATATCCCTCGTTTATTCGGGATGTAATTTATATTATAGATTATGATACGGAATTGCAGATGGAGGGGTTAGAGGGGATTTTAGAAGGCAGCATGTCTGAAATGTGCGGGGAAATACAGAGTGCTTTAATAAACTGTGGGGCTTTGGATGAAGCACGTATTCTTCATGAGGCAAGACAATTAGATATTGAAAGCGACGATTATGAAGAAAAAATAGAGGGACTGCAAAGCCGGACGGCGCTGCATAATGATTATGAAGCTTTTTGGAATTTGGTAAGAGAATATATTCATTCTAACCTGTGTGCCATTCATTGAGAATACTTTTCGGAAAAGGGAGAAGTATAATAAAAGAACATATGCTGCGCCATCCGGTTAGATATTTTAACGACGCAGCGGTGCGGAACAGGCAGTTTCAGGCTTCAATTTCTGACCGGATAGAGTGCCGGAGCGAATACGGATGAACTGTGGAAAGGAAGGAAAACAGTACGGATATGGCAGATTACATTGTGAGGGCAGCGGCGGCGGGCACCCAGATAAGGGCCTTTGCCTGCACGGCAAGAGAGACGGTGGAGACGGCCAGAAAGGCTCATAATACCAGCCCCGTGGTGACGGCGGCACTGGGCAGGCTGTTAAGCGCCGGTGCAATGATGGGTAGTATGTTAAAGGGAGAAAAGGATTTACTGACTTTACAGATCAAGGGGGACGGCCCCATACAGGGATTAACCGTAACCGCCGGCCCGCAGGGCAAAGTCAAGGGGTATGCCAATGTTCCCGATGTGATTCTTCCGGCCAATTCCATGGGCAAGCTGGATGTGGGCGGGGCAGTGGGAAGCGGAATCTTAAGTGTCATAAAGGACATGGGGCTGAAAGAGCCTTATGTAGGGCAGACTTTGCTTCAGACAGGTGAGATCGCCGAGGATTTGACTTATTATTTTGCGGCCTCCGAACAGGTGCCCTCCTCCGTAGGGCTGGGAGTGCTGATGAACCGTGACAATACGGTGCGGCAGGCGGGCGGGTTTATCGTTCAGCTGATGCCCTTTGCGGAGGATGAGGTAATCGGCAGGCTGGAGGAGAACTTGAAAAAAATTCGCCCTGTCACCGCCATGTTGGATGAAGGCAATACTCCGGAGCAGATGCTGGGGCTGGTGTTGGAGGGATTATCCATGGAGGTAACGGATACCATGCCAACGGCTTTTGTCTGTGACTGCAGCAGGGAGCGTGTGGAAAAGGCATTGGTCAGTCTCGGCAAAAAGGAACTTCAGGATATGATAGATGACGGGGAAGGAATCACCGTGAATTGTCATTTTTGCAATAAGGATTATAAATTTTATATGGACGATCTGAGAGATTTATACCAAAGAAGTAAATGATTGGCAGACGGTTTCCGGAAATACTTATGACTTTTAGGTATGAAATAAAAGTCGTTGTTTTCTGAAGAAAAATAAACGGAATCAAAAAAATGGTATGGCATTTTTCATCCGAGTTTGAGATTCCGCTAAAGCGACATGGAGGTTAGTATGAAACATGGCTTTATCAAAGTGGCGGCCGTAACACCGAAAATCAAGGTGGCGGATCCCGCCTATAACGCGGGAGTTATCTGTGAGAGACTGAGAGAAGCATATGAGAAGGGAGCAAAGGTTATTGTGTTTCCGGAGCTATGCCTTACCGGCTATACCTGCGGTGATCTGTTTATGCAGTCCCTTTTGCTGGAGGAAGCCTCCAAGCAGCTTTTGACGATAGGAAAGGCCACGGAAGACATGGATGCGCTGGTTATGGTGGGGCTGCCCATAGAGAGAGACGGCAGGCTGTACAATGTGGCGGCGGTGCTTCATAGCGGAGAGGTGCTGGCCATGGTGCCCAAGGCGAACATCCCTTCTTATGCGGAATTTTATGAAGGCCGTCATTTTGCCCAAGGAAATCAAGAACCGGCAGCCTTTTCTTACCACGGGAAAACCATTCCCTTCGGAACCAATATTTTATTTTCCTGTGAAAATGTACAGGGATTGACGGTAGGATGCGAGATTTGTGAGGATCTGTGGGTGGCAAACCCTCCCGGCACGGATCACGCATTGAAGGGAGCCACTTTGATTGCCAATTTGTCCGCATCCAATGAGACAATCGGTAAGGACGAGTATCGGGAGCTTCTGGTAAAATCAGGAAGCGCCAGACTGATCTGCGGTTATATTTATACCTCTGCGGGAGAGGGAGAGTCCACGCAGGATCTCGTATTCGGCGGGCATAATTTGATTGCGGAAAACGGAACGATTCTGACTCAGAAGAAGAACTTTCAGTGTGAGACGATTTACGGGGATATTGATGTCCAGAAAATCTTGTCGGAAAGACGGCGCATGGGAACTTTCGGAGAAGAGCCTAAAACGCTTTATGCAGAGGTTCCCTTTTCATTGAAGGTGGAAGAGACGAAGCTGGTGCGTACTTTTCCCTGTATGCCTTTTGTGCCCTCCAATGAAGAGAAGCGGAACAGCCGATGCGAGGAAATTCTGTCCATTCAATCCTACGGCTTAAAAAGGCGGTATGAGCATACCGGGCTCCGGACGGCGGTGGTAGGCCTTTCCGGCGGACTGGATTCCACTTTGGCTCTTCTGGTTACGGTGCGTACTTTTGATATGCTGCATCTGGACAGAAAAGGAATCGTGGCAGTGACCATGCCGTGTTTCGGCACCACGGACAGAACCTATCACAATGCCTGTGAGCTGGCGCATACTTTAGGGGTTACTCTGGAAGAGGTGGATATCAAAGAAGCGGTGACGGTTCATTTCAGGGATATCGGCCAGAATCCGGACAACCACGACGTGACTTACGAGAACGCACAGGCAAGAGAGCGCACGCAGGTGTTGATGGACATTGCCAACAAGGTAAACGGCCTTGTCATCGGCACGGGAGATATGTCGGAGCTTGCTCTGGGATGGGCAACCTACAACGGCGATCATATGTCCATGTACGGTGTAAACGCGGGCGTTCCTAAGACTCTGGTGCGTCATTTGGTAAAATATTATGCCGAGACCTGCGGTGTACGGGAGCTTTCCCAAGTGCTGGAGGATGTGTTGGACACTCCCGTGAGTCCGGAGCTTCTGCCTCCGGTGGACGGAAAGATTGCCCAGAAAACAGAGGACTTGGTGGGCCCCTATGAGCTCCATGATTTCTTTTTATATTATATGCTCCGCTGCGGGTTCCCGCCTGCAAAGCTGTACCGCGTGGCGCAGCTGGCTTTTGCGGGACAGTATGACGATGCCGTCATTTTGAAATGGATGAAGAATTTTTACAAAAGATTTTTCGCGCAACAGTTTAAGCGTTCCTGCCTGCCGGACGGTCCCAAGGTGGGGAGCGTGGCGTTATCGCCCAGAGGAGATCTGCGTATGCCTTCTGACGCCAGTGCGGCGCTGTGGCTGGCAGAGGCAGAAAAATTATAAGACCCGCCGGCCATTGCTTCCTGCCGGCGGATCCCTATGATCTTAAGAAGGTGTAAATGTATTGCGGTATTGTGACGAGGAGTCCGGAGAAATCAGTGCTGTGGTGTGGAGGTTGCTTCCGGAGCTTCTTTTATGAATGCTTTATTCAGTGAGTTCTGAATGGCTTCCAGCAGTACAAGGGAGGTATATTTGCTTTCGGTAGTGTAAGTAACCTGATCCAGAGACTGTGTCTCATAGATCTGCTCGCAGATGGTGTCAAAAGTGGGCTCCAGCAGCGGGTACATGGTGGTCACGGCTTCACTTAGGTTTACCATGCGGACGGAAGTAATCGTATTCTTATCTACAATGACTTCCACGTCAATGGTCTGGGCTCCCAGAATCAGTTCTGTGGTATAGATGCCGGGTATGTATACGGAGCCGACGGTAGCATTGACCTCTTCGGAGGGTGCATTGCTTTCTTCCTTGTCTCCGGGCAGGAACATCATCACCAGAAGGATGATGAACAGGATTCCCAGCAAGGCGAAGATACCCGTATAAATTAATTCTTTCATGTGAAGTACAACAATTTTTGTCTTAGCGCTCATCCCTATTCCCCTTAAATATGTATCCGTATTTTTCTCTTTATAGAATATATGTCGGGATTTCCGAAAATATACATGATTCATGATTGACAAGGGGTGGTAACGATTGGTATGATAGCTATGGGACAAGGGCGTTCTACGTAGGGGAGAACTGCCCTTTTTGTTGTACGCGGTTCTCGGAGTTACGGAAATTATAATATAATATGGGAGGCACGCGGTCTTTATGAATCAGCATACGAAAAACGATATTTTAAAGCTTGTGGAAGAGGAAGATGTGGAGTTTATCCGCTTACAGTTTACGGATATGTTCGGCAATCTGAAAAACATTGCCGTGACGGCCAATCAGCTGGAACGGGCACTGGACAATGGGTGTATGTTCGACGGTTCCGCCATTGACGGATTTGCGGATATAGAGGGGTCGGATCTGTATCTTCATCCGGATCTTTCCACTCTGGAAATTTTCCCTTGGAGACCTCAGCAGGGAAAGGTTGCAAGACTTTTGTGTGATATTTACCGGGCGGACGGAACTCCTTTTGAGGGTGATCCGAGGCTGGTATTGAAGCGTGTCCTTAAGGAGGCGGAAGCCTTGGGCTATACCTTCGAAGTAGGGCCGGAATGCGAGTTTTTCCTTTTTAATACGGACGAAAATGCCATGCCTACCACAGAGACCAGAGAACAGGCCACCTACTTTGACATCGGCCCTCTGGACGAGGGAGAAAATGCCAGACGCGATATTGTGATGACGCTGGAGGATATGGGGCTGTTCATTGAGGCTTCCCACCATGAGATCGCACCGGCCCAGCATGAGATTGATTTCAGATATGGCGAAGCGCTTGCCACAGCGGACAATATTATGACCTTTAAGCTGGCCGTGCGAACCATTGCAAAACGCCACGGGCTGCACGCTACCTTTATGCCGAAGCCGAAGTTCGGTGTCAACGGTTCCGGTATGCATATTAATATGTCTATGAGGAAGGACGGGAAAAATATTTTCGAGGATAAAAGCGACCCCAACGGGCTCAGCATGGAAGCGTATTGGTTTATCGGCGGTATCATGAAACATATCCGGGGAATGGCGGCTGTCACAAACCCTCTTGTAAATTCATATAAGAGACTGGTGCCCGGTTTTGCCGCGCCGGTTTACATTGCATGGAGCACTGCCAACAGAAGCTCTTTAATCCGTATTCCCGCGGAGGGAAGGGGCGGTACACGCATTGAACTGAGAAGCCCGGATTCCGCCGCGAACCCTTATCTGACTTTTGCAGTCTGCCTGAAGGCGGGATTGGACGGTATGATGCACCGGATAGAGCCGCCCCGGAGTGTGGACTGCAATATTTACAGTATGACGGACGAAGAAAGACATGCTTTGGGAATCCGTAATCTTCCGGGAACGCTTCATGAAGCCGTGGAAGAGATGAAAACGGACAGGCTGGTTCTCGATGTTCTGGGGAAACATATCGCCGAAAAATATATTGAGGCAAAGGAAGCGGAATGGCAGCGGTATCGTGCCAGTGTGTCAGAGTGGGAGATACAAGAGTACTTGTACAGATATTAGGTTCCTTCTTAAGTCTAAGACGGGTTTACGCCCTAAAACGGTTTTACGGAAACTTTCTTGTGGGATGAGGAGGGAGCATGTGACCAATATTATTATAGCCTTGCCCAAACCGGAGGATGCCAGAGGAATTAAGAACATACTGGTGCGAAACGGTTTTCAGGTGGCGGGCGTCTGCACTACCGGAGCGCAGGCCATCAGTCAGGCAGACGGTCTCGGCGAAGGGATTATACTATGCAGCTTTAAGCTGGCGGATATGGTGTATTCGGAATTACAAGAGTGCCTGCCCTATGGATTTGAACTGCTCCTGCTGGCATCTCCACGGCTGCTCAGCGAGTGTGCCGGGAGTGGAGTAATATGCCTTGCCATGCCGTTTAAGGTCAATGACCTGCTCAGTACTTTGGGAATGATGTGTGAAGGAATCCGGCGCAGAAGGAGGAATGCAAAAGGAAAGCCCAAGGTGCGGAATGCGGAGGAGGAGGCTGATATAAAAGCGGCCAAGGAGCTTCTCATGGCAAGAAATCATATGACGGAGGAGGAAGCGCATAAATATCTGCAGAAATGCAGCATGGACAGCGGAACAAATATAGTGGAGACTGCCCGGATGGCATTGTCAATGATGAAGCATTAAAGCAGTGCCTGTATGAGATTTAACTATGCAATTTTGTGAAATGCAGTCCATTGTTGAAAACGCATTTTCTAATCGGACGATGTATGTCCGCCGGATTCTGCCGCGGGTGTTTACACGGAGGTCAAATTGGAATATGATAAGAGTAATACATGCCGTATGGCGTAAACGGCAACGGAAAATACTATGGATAAGGGAGAGCGATTAAGGAGGCTGTCATATCATGAAATTTACAAAAATGCAAGGATGCGGAAATGATTATGTCTATGTCAACGGATTTCAGGAAAAGATTCCGGCGGAAGAGAAACCGGAGCTGGTGAGGCGGCTCAGTGACCGTCATTTCGGCGTAGGGGGTGACGGCGTAATCTTTATTAATCCTGCGGAGAATGCGGATTTTGAGATGGAGATGTACAATGCGGACGGCACTCGGGCGGAGATGTGCGGAAACGGTATTCGCTGTGTGGCTAAGTTTGTCTATGATAAGGGATTGACGGAGGCGGAGCACATTACCGTGCTCAGTGCGGGCCGGATCAAATATCTCAGTATGGTGATACATAGGCAGCATCCGTGGGATCGCGGCATTGTCAAAAAAGTACGTGTCAATATGGGAAGCCCCATCTTCGAGCCGGAACAGATTCCCGTGAAAACGGAGTATATCCGTTCTGCCGGAGAGGGGGAGACAAAAGACCAAATCGTTAACGAGCCTATTGAGGTAAACGGAAAAGAGTATTCCATGACCTGTATATCTATGGGAAATCCTCATGCGGTGGTCTTTGCCGAGGATGTGAGGAATCTGGATTTGGAACGGATCGGGCCTGCTTTTGAAAATCATCCGTGCTTTCCTAAACGGGTAAACACGGAGTTTGTCGAGATTTTGGACAGGCAGCATGTGTTTATGAGGGTCTGGGAGCGGGGGACGGGAGAAACCCTTGCCTGCGGGACAGGCTGTTGTGCCACGGCTGCGGCCTGTGTCTTAAACGGTTTGACGGATTCTAAGATAACGGTAAAGCTATTGGGCGGAGAATTGGAGATTGAATGGGACAGGGATCAGAATCTTATCTATATGACCGGCCCCGCGGAGATTGTCTTTGAAGGGGAAATTCCGGAATTGTAAAAGGCAGTCAGAGAACAGTATAGTACAGGAACAGTATAGTACAGGAACAGTATAGTACAGGAACAGTATAGTACAGGAACAGTATAGTACAGGAACAGTATAGTACAGGAACAGTATAGTGCAGGAACAGGAGTGTGTCTATGTTTAAAATAAATGAAAATTATATGAAGCTTCCCGGAAGCTATCTCTTTTCTACCATAGGGAAAAAGGTGAACGCTTACAGCGCGGCAAATCCCGGCAAAAAAATAATCCGTCTGGGTATCGGCGATGTGACCCAGCCGCTGGCGCCTGCCATTATTGATGCGCTCCACGGTGCGGTGGACGAGATGGGGAAAGCGGAAAGTTTTCACGGATATGCTCCCGATCTCGGCTACGAGTTTCTGCGGAACGCCATTGCGGAGAATGATTATAAAGCACGGGGATGTAATATTGCTGCCGATGAGATATTTGTGTCCGATGGTGCAAAATGTGACTGCAGCAATATTCAGGAGATTTTCAGTTTGGACAATAAAATTGCCGTGTGCGATCCCGTTTACCCCGTATATGTGGATTCCAACGTTATGGCGGGAAGAACCGGTGTTTATGATGGAAAGTCGGAAACATGGAGCGACGTGATTTACATGCCGTGCACGGCGGAAAACGGTTTTGCACCGGAGCTTCCTTCCCGGACGCCGGATTTGATCTATCTTTGTTTTCCCAATAATCCTACGGGAGCTGCCATTACCAAAGAACGGCTTCAGGAGTGGGTAGATTATGCCAATAAGGAGGGCGCGGTGATCCTCTATGATGCGGCATATGAGGCTTATATTTCGGAAGAGAATGTTCCTCACAGTATTTATGAATGCGAAGGTGCGAGAACCTGTGCCATTGAGATGCGTTCTTTTTCCAAGAATGCAGGTTTTACCGGAGTGCGCCTTGGATTCACGGTGATACCCAAGGAATTGAAATGCGGAGATGTGACGCTTCATTCCCTCTGGGCCAGAAGGCACGGCACCAAATACAACGGCGCTCCTTACATTGTGCAGAAAGCGGGTGAGGCAGTGTATTCCGACGCGGGCAAAGAGCAGTTAAAACGGCAGATTGCCTATTATATGAATAACGCGCATTATATTTACAATGGCCTGAAGGACGCGGGCTTTACCGTATCCGGCGGCATCAATGCGCCGTATATCTGGCTGAAAACGCCCGATTCCATGACCAGCTGGGAATTTTTTGATTATTTGTTGGAAAAGGCAAATGTAGTGGGGACTCCCGGTTCCGGTTTCGGACCCAGCGGGGAAGGATATTTTAGACTCACCGCATTCGGCAGCTATGAGAATACCGTGGAAGCGGTGGACAGAATAAAGGAAATGGAGCTGTAACCGCCCCATTGAGCTTTCAGAGGCGGCGGAGTCATGCGAGGGAACTGGCTGCGAAGGGAAGCGGAGCCTGACGAGGGAGCCGGCTGCGAAGGGAAGCGGAGCCTGATGAGGGAACTGGCTGCGAAGGGAAGCGGAGCCTGATGAGGGAACTGGCTGCGAAGGGCAGCGGAGCCTGACGAGGGAACTGGCTGCGAAGGGAAGCGGAGCCTGATGAGGGAACTGACTTCAAGAGGCAACGGAGCCTGATGAGGGAACTGGCTGCGAAGGGAAGCGGAGCCAGATGAAGGAACCGGCTGCGAAGGGAAGCGGAGCCTGACGAGGGAACTGGCTGCGAAGGGAAGCGGAGCCTGACGAGGGAACTGGCTGCGAAGGGAAGCAGAGCCTGACGAGGGAACTGGCTGCGAAGGGAAGCAAAGCCTGACGAGGGAACTGACGGGAACGGAACTCAGGAGTATTAGATCATAAAGAGGTAGTAAGGAAATGAAAGAAAAATCGCGGAAAATAATGTGGATTACAACGGGTATTTTGATTTTGATATCTGCGGCGGTTATGTATGTCACACATAGAGCCGTGCCCTTCATGATGGATGACCTGTGGTATTCTACCATGCTTTCTGACGAGACGCCCATTACTTCTTTTGCCGATATTATAACGAGCCAGATTTGGCATTATAATAATTGGGGCGGAAGGAGCATGACTCATGGTATCCTGCAGATTACGCTGCTGCTGGGAGAACATGCCGCGGATATTTTAAATGTGGTTATGACGCTGCTGCTTTCTTTTGTGATTTGTGTGATGGCAAGGAACAGAACGCTGCCTGCCTTTTGGGCGGCTATGGCAATGCTGCTAGGGTTGAATGCCAATTTTAAGATGAGCATGTTTTGGCAGGCAGGAGCCGCAAATTATTTATATATTACGGTGTTTATCCTTATTTTTGCATGGTGCTACTTAAGGGAATTGCCGGAAAGCGGTGTACTTGTTCCGGGAAAACGAACGCCTGAACCGGAGAGGAAACCGCTTGGGAAGGACGAAGCAGTGCCGGCTCCTAAACACTTGTGGGGTATTACTCTATGGATTATTCCGTTGGGAATTCTGGCAGGCTGGAGCAACGAAAATATGGGGCCTGCGGTATGGCTTTTAAGCCTTGCGGTTATCCTGCTTTCCGTGAAGGAAAAACGCCGACTGTTTCCTTGGATGGTCTTAGGAAACATCAGCTGTCTTGCAGGAAGTATTTTGGTCGTAGCAGCTCCGGGTAATTTTGTCCGCAGCGGGCAGGTGGACAGCAATGATTATGGTTTTCTTTGGAAGTGTTTTTTGAGAGGGTATGCGGAAAGCGCCGCTATAGAAGTCCATCTGTTTCCCACGCTGCTGGTTTTGGGATTTATGGCATTGATCTGTAAAGGGATACTGAGACAGCCGCTGGGACGGAGGAATGTCTTGTTGCTTTTATCTGCGCTATTGTCATGGGGAGCCATGATTTTGTCTCCGCATTATCCTGACAGGGCAACTTTTGGAACTATGGCTCTGCTGATTTGTGTGATTATATCACTTGCAAAAAAAATCGTATCCATGAGAAAGGATTTGTCATGGATGCTATGGGGAATTACCCTGCTGATCTGGCTGCGGGGGATGTATTATTGCGGTGAGTTCCTTGGTATTACATGGGGATGGATTAAGTAAAATATTAATGCACGGAAACGAGGCAGATATGATACATTTGGAAAACGTAAAACATATAGCCGGAAGTGATTCAATCACGATATACTGGGATAAACCGGAAGGGCTTTCGGCAGGAATGCAATACCAAGTCTCGGTGGACGGAAAAACGGCGGGAACCACAGCCAAGACGCATTTTACCGTAACCGGACTGGCACCGGACACAGAGTATTCGGTGGAGATTAAGCGGATTCCGATGCAAGACATCATACCGGATCAGAGCTATATAGCGGCACGGAATCAAAATTCAGGGCAAAGCGGGGCGTTCGGGTCGGACGATTTGCCTGTCCTTGCAAAGATGTGCCTTGCCACCGGTAAGGCAAAGGAACGGCTGGATGTGACAGGAGCTCCCTATTATGCGTCAGGAGACGGCAAAACCATGAATACGGCAGCTTTGCAGAAAGCTTTTGACGACTGCAAGGCGGATCAGGCAGTGTATCTTCCTCCGGGAACCTTCCTCACCGGAGCCCTCCGGATGCACAGTGATATGGAACTGTATCTGGAGGAAGGGGCGGTACTGCAAGGGACGGACGTGGTGGAGGATTATCTGCCCCGCATACAGAGCCGGTTTGAGGGAATCGAGAACGAGAGCTACAGCAGTCTGTTGAATTTGGGAGAGCTGGATCATGGAGGAGATTATAACTGCCGTAACGTAGTGATCCGGGGAAAGGGGACGATTGCCAGCGGAGGAAGAGTTTTGGCGGAACGCGTGATTGCCTCCGAGAGGGAGAGGCTGGCGGATTATCTGGCGGAGCTGGGGGACAAGATAAAAGAGTGCGAGAAGCCGGAGACCATTCCCGGGAGAGTGCGCCCCCGTCTAATCAACATCAGCAACTGCCAAAATATTGTGATTTCCGGCGTCAGCCTGAAAAACGGCGCCAGCTGGAATGTACATATGATTTATTCGGACGCGGTGGTAACCAATGGCTGTACTTTTTACTCGGAAGACGTGTGGAACGGGGACGGCTGGGATCCGGATTCCTCTACCAACTGCACTATTTTCGGATGCCGTTTTTATACGGGAGATGACTCCGTGGCAATTAAATCGGGGAAGAACCCCGAGGGGAATATAATCGACAGGCCTACGAAGCACATCCGTATATTCGACTGCAGCTGTGCTTTTGGACATGGAATTGCCATCGGCAGTGAGATGTCCGGCGGTGTGGAGGATGTCCGCATTTGGGACTGTGATATGTCGGATTCTCTGTGCGGCATTGAGATTAAGGGGACGAAGAAGCGGGGAGGTTATGTGCGGGACGTGCATGTCAGGGACTGTGCCGCCGCCCGTGTCATGTTTCATGCCGTAGGCTATAATGATGACGGCATCGGCGCTCCCGTACCGCCTGTGTTTGAAAGCTGCAGCTTTGAGAATATGAGTATTACGGGAGAGTACTTTGACAAACACACGGACACAAGGGCGGAATGCGACGCTATTGAGCTGGTAGGTTTTGACGAGCCGGGTTATGAATTGAAAAATATTCTGTTCAGAGACATTGTGATAGGAAAAGCAGGGAGAAGCAGGAAACAGACCATTGCTTTGCAGCTGTGCCAAAATATTACTTTTGAGAGAATCGGCTGTATCTGATTTTGGTTTAACTTCCTTTTTTAGGGGAATACCGAAATGAGACCTTGGCAGAAAGCGGTGTAACAGCGCAAACTGCTTTGTATGTAAAATGGAATGGCGGATATAAAATAGAACTTCGGACTTGCCCGGTGGTGTAACAGTGGAAAGAGACTTAGAACAGGCTTCCGAAATGAAAATTGATGCCGGAGCTGCCAAATATAGGGCAGCTCCTTTTGGCAGGATAGCTTCTTGCCGGTTAATATAAAGGAATGGATAGCAAATTCGGGAGTCCTATACAATACACCGGTTTACACAGAAGTACTCAGAAAATCACCGATTTTTCCTAAATGCTGACCGATGGAATGATAATGGCCGGAGTAAATGACCGGATCAAATTCAGTCAAATCAATGCCGTCCGTTATATTAATTTTATGACCACCAGCATATATCGTTCGCCGCTATGGGTGACACTGAGCCATGTAATCGGTGCGAAATCAGGAATGCCATTTTCATCATATGTACCGATCAGGAAGGCTGGCTGAACGCACATAGAATAGTCGGCGCCTACGGATTTTCTCTTATGCATATGTTTCCGTTCCTCCGGAATACTCTAATTAGTTTTGTAGTTTTTATATACGGCCCCTTTATCAAATTCCGTCAGTTCTTCAGCGGAAATATCACCGATATTGTCATAGCTGTAATACCGTCCATAATCCGCCTGAAATTCAATTACGCAATAATCTTCATCATCCACTCCCTTGGAATAGTATATTTCGTCGCCTTCATTCCATAACATAGCTTTATGCTCATGATCAAAGTGTACCGTAGCCGTTCCGGTAAGGCATACGCCTTGAAAGGTTTTACAATTGACGAAATACAGGCAAGCCTTGTTATTTTCCAATAGGGTCTGGGTATGCATAGAGGACGTGTTTGTTGAAATCAAATGTCCTCCCAATCCTTTGTGCCAAGTACTGAATACTCTGCGAATACTTGGATTCCCGTTTTTGTCCAAAAAGCCTAAACTGGCAGAACCGCATTCTTTTACCAAATCATTTATTTCATTTAATGTCATAGCTTTTTTTCCTCCTCTTCAAGGTTTTTCAGTATTTTCTCAAGTCCTTCATTCAGCCTTAGAATCTCTTCGTCGGTAAACTCCTTATAAAACAAGCGGCTCATTTCATCGGAGACTTCCTCGTATTTGTGTTCCAGACTGCGCGCATGGTCCGTGAGACAAATGCGAATCTGCCGGCGGTCTTTGGGATCATAACATCTTTTGATATGCCCCAGACTTTCCATCCGGTCCAGCATACCGGTCAAAGTAGTCTTTGCCAATCCCGTTCTTCTGGACAGTTCTACAATGGGCAGATTATCCTCCTGCCATAGAACATAGAGAATACGTCCCTGTGCACCGTTAAATTCATCAATACCGGCTTCCGCCAGCAGTTTTCCAAAGACACGTCCCTGAATCTGTTTGATCTGTGAAATTAAGAAACCGCCTCTTGTTTTAACCATGTTTACCTCCTATATAGGATAGTACTATATAGTACTAAGCGTGTCAATATTTTTATTTTATATCTTTTACTTTGCAGCCGGAATTGGTTACTGTTCACTCCGCGACCAGTAACGCATGCACAGAAACCGCAAAACAGCGGTTTCGCGCAGGCTGCCAAAGCGATTATTCTAATCGCTTTGGTTTGATCACGCAAAAACGCGTGAAAACGCCTCGCGGTGGCGTGGGTGTGAAAAGTAACCGGAATTGTGCAATAGTTCAGACAAGGCACTGAACCGCTACGGAATTGCTTAGGGTACGCTCGAAAAATCATTTCCCGGTGGGAATGGTCTGTGAGAAGCATTTTTCAAATACGCCCTAAATCTGAAAAATATGTTTTGTAGCGTTGTCCTCATAAGAAAGTACTTCGTTCTGCACAGGGGCAAGAAGGTGTTCCTTGCGGTAGCAGGTGGGAGAACTGTGCATATACTGTTGGAACTGTCTGTTAAAACTGGACAGGCTGCGGTAGCCCGTCTGTTGCGCAATGACATTGATAGGCTCCCGGTTCAGATAGATCAAATGGCAGGCCTGCCGGATACGGTAGTGCTGGATGTACTCTAGGGGGCTGATGCCTACCACCTGCTTAAACAATCGGCGGAAATGGCTTTCGCTGATACAGCAGTGCGCGGACAGGCTCTGTATGGATATGGGCTCCTTGTAATGTTCATAGATATAGGACAAGGCAGAACATATATAAAAATAAGCGCTGGCAGGCTCTTCGGGGGAACTGCCGCCAACGGCGGATGTGAGAGTGAGGCGGTTCATTTCGGCGCAGAGCGCTGTCAAAAGGCCGTGCACCGCTCTTTGGTACAGAGTCTTTTTACCGTGGAATTCTTGAAAAAGCCGGGATATAAATAAATGCAGTACCGGAAATTCCTTTTTCTTAATAATTACCGGAAGCTTTTGGGGTATGTAAAAAAACTGCCACAGAGAATCACAGTCGCAGCAGTCTTCCTGAAAAAACAGCCTTGGCTCCACGTATAAATATTCCCATGCGCTTGGGGATGATCCGCTTACCGTGGTATGGGGAATCTGAGGGAAGATAATGCTGTAGTCACCGGATCGGTAATCAAAGCAGTCGGAATCTCTACAGCAGAGCCGGCCGGAACCGTCAATGCAGCAGCCGATCTCGATACCGTTGTGGAAATGTAGAAATTCCGGCACGGTTACGGCGTTTGACCAATAATTTCCCAAGAATGCAAGTACGGGAAAAGAGGCGGGGAAATCATAAGGGCGGTAGGTCAGCGGTAAATGTCTGAATGATTGTTTCTGCATAGTTTTTAACTCCTTAGCGGCAAGCCGGAAAAGAAAAGCCGCTGTATAATATGTATAAAAGTATAGCTGATATCAAAGAAAAAGTAAACAATATGACAAAAAGGCAGGATTGGAAATGACTGGAATCGAAAAGACAGGCATAGAAATAGCCAAAGAAGGGACAACAGAAACAAAAGCAGTCCTAACAGAGAAACAGGCAGCAGAGGCAAAAACGGTAAAATCAGCGGAAACAGAGACAGCAAGAACAGAAACAAAAGCAGCAAAGGCAGAGACAGCAAGAACAGAAACAAAAGCAGCAAAGGCAGAGACAGCAAGAACAGAAACAAAAGCAGCAAAAGCAGAGACAGCAAGAACAGAAACAAAAGCAGCAAAAGCAGAGACAGCAATGAAAGAGACAAAAGCAGAGACAGCAAGAACAGAGATAACGGAATCCGATATTATCGGAATTATGAAGCGGGAAATTGTGTGTGCGTTAGGCTGCACGGAACCCAGCGCGGTTGCGCTGGCTGTGGCGAAGGCGAGGGAGACGCTGGGTGAGGAACCGGAAAAGATACTGCTTCATGTCAGCGGTAATATTTTAAAAAATGCCATGAACGTAGGCATACCCGGCACAAATTTAAAAGGAATTGAGACGGCGGCGGCTCTGGGGAGCGTGGCGGGCAAAGCCGAGTATGGTCTGGAAGTGCTTAAGGGAGTGGAAGAGGATCATATACGGCAGGCACAGGAAATGATACAACAAGGCAGACTGGAGATTCAGTTAAAAGATTGTGAAGAGAAGCTTTACATAGAAGCAAAATGTATCAAAGGCGACAGGTCTGCGGAGGCCGTCATAGAAAGATATCACACCAATTTTGTCAATGTCTGTAAGAATGACAGAGTCATTTATTTTAAAGATAAGGAAGAATCCGCGGAGGAGATTTCCGGGACATATCATCTGACCTTAGAACGTATCTGGGAATTTGTACAACAGTGTGGAATGGAACAGCTCAGCTTTCTGAAAGAGGTCATAGAGGTAAACAGCCGCATTGCCGAAGAGGGGCTGCGGGGAGAGTACGGCATGGGTGTGGGAAAACATTTGGCCGAAAGGGGAAAGCGGGAGACAGAAACGGATTTCCAGACCTATGTGGTATCCTATGTGTCCGCGGCGGCGGATGCCAGAATGGCAGGCTGCGCGCTTCCGGTGATGGCGACCACGGGAAGCGGCAATCAGGGACTTACGGCTTCCTTGCCGGTGATCGCCGTAGCCGGATGGCTGAAATGCAGCGAGGAAGAGCTGTACCGGGGACTGGCTTTAAGCGAGCTTGTGACCATCCATGTGAAGGAATATATCGGGAAACTGTCCGCATTGTGCGGATGCGCCATCGCGGCATCCATCGGCAGCGCCTGCGGAATCACCTATTTATTGGGCGGGCAGTATAAAAATATAGAATATGCCGTTAAAAATATGGTGGCCGATATATCCGGTCTGATTTGTGACGGAGCCAAGGCGGGCTGTGCCTTGAAGATTGCCACATCCGTCTCCGGAGCCATACAGTGCGCGTATTTAGCCTTGGAGGGAGTGGAGGCGCCGGAGCGGGACGGTATCGTCTGTGAAAGTGTGGAGGATACCATATGCAATCTGGGGAATCTGGGAAATAACGGTATGCGCGTCACGGATCATGTCATATTGGATATGATGCTGGCCAAGGAGTAATGTGAAAAGGGTGTTACACGATTCTGATCCGAGTGCCTGCCGAAGCGGGAATCCTTCGCTGGGTCGTGAGCCGCGGCAAAGCTGCGAAAGTATGATGGATTGCTTTTGTCCGCCGGAGAAGGCATATCAGAAAGTGCATAAAAAATAAAAATATATGGAGGCAGTTATGACAAAAAAAGAGAGACTATTGAGAGCATTTCAAAATCAGGAAGTGGACAAGGTTCCCATGGGGTTCTGGTATCATTTTTCTCCCGATGATGACTTCGGACAGAAAACGGTGGATCAGCATCTGGAGCTGTTCCGTGAAACGGGTATGGATATGATCAAAGTAATGTGTGACGGCTACTTTAATTATCCCAATCCCTATATTGAAAAGGTAACATGTGCGGAAGACTGGTTCGGACTGACACCCATGGGGGAAGACAGTCCTTATATCGCCAATCAGGTATTGCGCGCTAAGAGAGTGGTGGAAGGCGTAAAAGGGGAGTGCTGTGTATTTTACAACGTATTCTGCCCCATGTCCCTGATGCGTTTCGGAACCAGCGAGGAGCTTCTAATGAAGCATCTTAAGGAAAATCCGGAGGCTGTCTGTCATGCGTTTGAAGTGATTGCGGAAGATGTCAAGACATTGGTTCGGAAATTGATTACCGAGGCGGGCTGCGACGGCATTTATTATTGCGTACAGAACGCGGAGACATTCCGTTTTACCGCAGAAGAGTACCGCAAGCTGGTAAGACCTTCAGATCTGAAGGTATTGGAATATGCAAATACATTGAGTGAGAACAATATTCTGCACTGCTGCGGCTGGGCGGGGGATCCCAACAGAATAGAAGTTTGGCAGGATTATCCGGCAAAGGCCGTGAACTGGGCCGTGTACGTGGAGAATCTCTCTCTGGCAGAGGGCAAAAAGTTTTTCGGAGGCCGTTGTGTTATGGGTGGATTCGATAACCGCAAGGAAGGCCTGCTTTACTCCGGAACGAAGGAAGAAATCGAGAAAGAAGTGGAGAGGATTCTGAAAGAGACAGGGACTACCGGGGTCATCCTTGGCGCGGACTGTACCGTTCCTTCGGACATCGACCATCAGAGATTGATTTGGATCCGGGAGAAATTGGACAAAATGTAAATCGGCGGGGAATTTTTGAAGGACGGGAAGGCCTGCTATGCTGTAAGATCCGATTTTTGGAAGGAGACTGTAATGAATCAGGAAAAAGGATATGAAAGTATGAAATATAACAGAACGGGAGACAGCGGTCTGCTTCTGCCTGCCATGAGCTTTGGACTGTGGCATAATTTCGGGGAAGACCGCCCCTATGAAAACGCACGGGATATGGTGCTGACCGGATTTGAAGCGGGAATTACCCATTTCGATCTGGCTAATAATTACGGGCCTCCGGCAGGGGCCGCGGAACACACCATGGGTAAGATTCTGAGAGAAGAGCTGGCAGATCATAGGGATGAGATAATTCTGTCCACGAAGGCAGGATATGGAATGTGGCCGGGGCCTTATGGGGACGGCGGCTCCAGAAAGTACCTGATGGCATCCGTAGATCAGAGCCTGAAAAGACTTGGGGTGGATTATGTGGACATTTTTTACCACCACCGGCCTGACCCGGATACTCCTTTGGAGGAAACCATGGGAGCTCTTGTTGATATCGTGCGCCAAGGGAAGGCATTGTACATCGGCCTTTCCAACTATGGCCCCGAGAAACTGGAGGAAGCTGCCGGGATATTGGAAAAAATGGGAAGCAGATGCCTTATCCATCAGCACCGCTATTCAATGTTGGACAGAAAGAATAAGAATCTTTTTCCGGTGGTGAAAAAGAAGAAAATGGGCACTATCGCTTTCTGTCCTTTGGAGCAAGGCCTTCTGACAGATAAGTATCTCCACGGAATTCCGGAAGATTCCAGAGCGGCAGGCCGCAGCGTCTTTTTGGGCAGCGGCAATATTACCGCCGAGTATCTGGAAACCGCCGGGAAATTAAACGAATTGGCGGCTGTGCGGGGACAGTCTCTGGCGCAGATGGCATTGGCATATGCCTTGAAGGACGGAGAGCTGACTTCCGTGATTCTGGGCGCCAGCCGTCCCCAACAGATTAAGGACAATATTAAAGCGTTGGAAAAGCTTGAATTTACGCCGGATGAATGTAAGCGTATTGAAGAGATTCTGCAATAAATTTCGGCGGACATATGGTTTTTCGTTTTAACCAGTGCATTATATTGTTTATATTTTGTTTAACCATGATATCTGCAATACACAAAATTAACAAAGAAACAAAAATTAACAAATAAACAAAAATTAACAAATAAACAAAGGATGTGTTTCGCTAAATATTTTGCCTGAATTTCCATCTGCCGCGTTAGACTTCCCAGACGCAGCCTCCGCTACACCGTCAAAAATCTGCCTTGCAGACTGAAAATTCATTCTGCGCTATTTAGCTGAGGGTAATCTGGCAGGCACACTGGAGCGCAGCTTAATCTTTATTGCATTGGAGCCGAGGTAAATCAGATCTTTGTGAAATAAAAACGAGGAATAACTATGGATGAGAGAGTAATAAAAGAGTGGATTGAAAATAAAATGCCCGAGCTGGTGGAAGCGTTGAAACAAATCTGCCGCATCCGCAGTGTGGCGGAGACGGAGAACCCTTCCTGTAAACCTTATGGCGAGGGTTGTAAGATGGTGCTTCGGGATATGCTGCAAACCGGTAAGGATTCCGGGTTTTCCACAGAGAATTTTGAGGATTATGTGGGACGTATTTCTTATCCCGGCAGGAAGAAAGAGAATATTGCGATCTGGGCGCATTTAGATGTGGTGGACGAGGGCGGGGGATGGGATTATGCCCCTTACAACCCCATTGTAAAGGACGGTTATTTCATTGCCAGAGGCTGTCAGGACAACAAAAGCTCAGCGGTGATGGGATTGTATGTGCTGAAATTTATGAAGGAGCATGGGATTGCTTTAAACCATACTTTGGATTTGTATCTGGGAACCTGCGAGGAACAGGGAATGTATGACTTGGATTATTTTACGGCTCATTACCCATGTCCTACATTTTCACTGGTGCCGGACAGCGGCTTTCCCGTCTGCTGCGGAGAGAGGGGATCTTTTAACGGAGAATTGCTCCAGAAGGAGGAGGTAAGCGGGGAACTGCTGGACATCATCTGTGACTGCGGGCAGTATACGGTGCCGGACAAAGCCTGCGCCGTTCTCCGGTACACCGAGGAAAGATGGGCGAAATGCGCGGATGGCCAAGAAAATGTGGAAGCGGTGCGGGAAGGAGAGGAAATCCGTGTTTCGGCAAAGGGAGTTTCCACACAGGCGGCAAATCCGGACAAGGGAGACAGCGCCCTGAGCAGACTGGCCGAATATTTATGCGGGAGAGATTTGCTGCCGGAGAAGGATCTGCGCGTCTTTTCTCTGGCGGCAGATATCAACCGGAATCACAATGGAGACGCCTTGGGAGTATTCTGTGAGGATGCTTTGTCGGGTCCTATGGTGATGGCGGCCACACAATTGTCGATCAGGGAGAATTCCGACGGAAAAAGAATACCGGTATTGGGATTCATCTCCAAGTTCCCGGTGACCCAAAACGAAATTCCCTATGAGGAACGGGCGGGGGAAGCTGCGGGCAAGAGGGGCTTTGAGCTGAAAGTGACCAGAAACGCGAAAGCAAATTGTTTTGATCCCCAGCGGCCTGCGGTGAAGCGTTTGACCGAATGCAGCAACGAAGTCTTGGGCAGAGAGGATGAGCCTTTTGTGATGAGCGGCGGAACCTACGCCAGAAAGCTTCCCAACGCCATAGCCTTTGGCACGGGTATGCCGCTGCCTAAGCGTCCGGAGGAGATTTTCCGGCCGGGGCATGGAGACTATCATCAGCCGGATGAAAGCATTTCCTTAGAGAGAATCCGGAAAGCGTTGGAAATCTACATAAAAGGAATCCTGCGGATAGACGAGTTGGACTTAAGGTAGAGTAATACCACATGTTTCATGTGTTTACGCAGATAAAGAAATACCTAGGTAATTGCGAAACAAGTTCAAAATCTTGATTCCAATAGGGCAAAGGCCCGGTTGAGCCGGACTTACAGGAGGTGGATGTGGATAACGAGAGTTTTAAGACATGAAAACAAAGCAGATAAGGATATCTGCCCGTGAA
>CAJUTJ010000007.1 GCA_910589655.1 uncultured Acetatifactor sp.
CTATACTGGTTATTGGATGTCGCAATCTTATTATACCAAAGATTAGGTGCTGTTTTAATGTCAATACACCATTTATTGCAGTAATTTTGCTTAAAAAATCAAGCATTAAGCCAACTATGCTGGTGGGAAAGTTGAGTAATAAATAAACTGCTATTATATGGATAATTACCGGGAAAGGAGAGGGGATTATGGATTACAGCAGGAAAATTTCGGAGCGTTTATGGAACCTGCCGGACAAAGGCGAGCTGGAAAGCCGCCGTGAGGAAACATTTATAGACGATATCGTTCAAAAGAGTCACATTGAAAAGGAATTGCTTTCCAATCTGGAGGAAATAAAAACGGTATTTGACGGCGGCGCAGGATGCGGCAGATTTTCCATACTGCTTGCAAAACAAGGCTGTGAAGTGACACATTTTGATATTTCACAGCCCATGATAGATAAGGCAAAAGAACTGGCTGAGCGGGAAGGAGTCTCTGACAGAATTACTTTTGTGAAAGGGGCATTGGAAGATTTAAGCGGATTCGGAAACCGCTCCTTTGATCTGGTCATTTCCTTTGACGCTCCCGTTTCATACACGTATCCCCATCAGGAAAAGGTAATCGGCGAATTGGTACGGATATGCCGGAAACGTATTGTCATCAGCGTGGCCAGCCGTTTGGGGTCACTTCCTTATTTGGCGAACCCGATACAGAAGAACCAGTTTATATTAGATGAAAATTGTGAGGATCCTTTTGTAAAATGGTGCCTCGGGAACAGGGATAATGCCGTCAAATTTTTTCGGTTCCGTAAAGATGCCGTCATGAAATTACAGGCGGAAGGGCTTATGGGAGGTAAAGACGAAATCGCAGAATATGAAAAAGGAGGGACGCCATGGTGCATCACCTATACCTTTCTGCCGGATGAGTTAGAGGCCCTTTTGAAAAAGCACGGAATAAAAAATATAAAACTGGCGGGGCCCGGCGCCTATGCAAGGACTCTTCCCAATGAAATACTTGTAAAGATAATGAACGATCCCAAGCAGCGTGCCGAATTTCTGGATTTCTGTTATCAATACGATTCCAATCCTTATGTCTGCGGCATGGGAAAGGATAATCTATTGGCGGCCGGAATCTGCCCAGAATAATTTTGGGGTTATAAAAATTGGCCTTTGGGACAAGGAGTTGAATTCTAATCGCGTGACAGATTCCCCCATTAATGGTACAATACGGATATATCAAACAGACACACTGCAAACCGGAAATGAGCTTATGATTCCCTATGAAAACTTCAGACAAAATCGGCAAAAGAATTCGCATATTGGATGCTGCCGACGAGCGGCAGTATATGATCGGTGAGAATTACGAAGTATATGAAAAGCAAGGGGCGCCTATAGGCGCAATGACTTTTCACTACCACAATTTTTATGAGATAATTTATGTGCTGGAAGGAGAATATTCTTCCATGCTTGAGACCCGGACTTACCATATGAAAAAAGGGGATTTCCTGTTAATCAATCAAAATGTCATGCACAAATATCACTATGTGGAAAAGAAGCATGATAGTTCGAAACGGATTATTCTCTGGGTGACACCGAAGCTGCTGGCCGAGCTGTCGGGCGGCGACATGGATTTTTGCGCCTGTTTTCAAAGCGGTTCCTGTGCATATCATTTTCCCATATATTATGAAGAGCTGTTGCAAGGATATCTTTTAAGGCTTGCCATGACGGAGTTGGTAGAGACGAAGCAGCCGGGGGCAAAACTGGTTCTGGACCGGGGGTATCTGACGCTCTTTTTTACTTATTTAAATATACTTTGTACGAAAAAGGAGTACATGTTTGCGAGGGAAGAGCTGGTCACACATCCTTTGGTGGAGCTGGTGGTGTCTTACATAGATGAGCACATGGAAGAGAAGATATCTCTGGACTGCCTTGCCGAACATGTGCATATGAGCAAGTACCATTTCCTGAGAAAATTTAAAGAACTGACGGGCATGACCGTCCACGCTTTTGTGGTCAATAAGTGGCTGATTAGGGCGTGTGAAGCTCTCCGGGAGGGTGCAAGTGTGGCGGAGAGCTGGCAGCGCACGGGCTTTTCCGAATATACATCCTATCTGCGGAATTTCCGGGAAAAGTTCGGGGTTTCTCCGGGAAAGTACAGAGAATTGTATCCGGAGGAGAGATGAGGCTTCTGTACTGGTGTGGATATAAAACAAATCAAAATATATTCCTGAATAAAGCAAGGACTATGATGCCATAGTCCTTGTATATTTTGCCGCACAACCGTACTAAGATTTTGGGACATTCCCTTGGCGGCAAGACTTGCCCTTAAAAACATTTCCTCTCTTTCAGACATGCCGACACAGTCGCACAAACAATGAATGAAACGGTGCAAGTAATGAAACGGTGCAGGTATGTCATCGTCGGAGGCACAAACAATGAATGAAACGGTGCAGGTATGTCATCGTCGGAGGCACAAACAATGAATGAATTGGTACAAGTAATGAAACGGTGCAAGTATGTCATCGTCGGAGGCACAAACAATGAATGAATTGGCACAAGTAATGAAACGGTGCAAGTATGTCATCGTCGGAGGCACAAACAATGAATGAATTGGCACAAGTAATGAAACGGTGCAGGTATGTCATCGTCGGAGGCATAAACAATGAATGAAACGGTGCAAGTCTGGAAGAATCGCTGATGCGATTCTTCCGTGTGGAGAAGCTCTGCTCCGCAGAGCGTGAAATCACTTAGCGAGGTCTTTTCGAGCTTAGTGATTTCCTCCACACTTATCCCGGTTCGGAAATCCTTGATACCCCTACAAATATTTCCGATATTTCGTACCATGTGGGGTAATCGGTGACGCCTGTGACGGGCAGGTTAAATATACGCTGGAAGGTGCGCACTGCCTCCGCCGTTGCAGGTCCGTAGATTCCGTCCGCAGTGATGGTGGGGATGGCGGGATAGTTGCGGGCAATGCGGTTCAGCTGGTTCTGCAGCTGGCGGACCTTTTCTCCCGAGGAGCCTATGGTCAGGTCATAACCCGGCCATGAGGAAGGAACGCCGGAGATAATATCGGCAGAATTGATATACATATCGTTGCCGTAGAAATACCGGATGATATCAATGGCCGAATACCCTTGATCCCCCAGAGATTTGGAACCCCATTGGCTTAAGCCGGAACAGGTCACTCTCTGTCCGTCACAGTAGGAGGTAAATATAGGCTGACGGACACCTGGACGGGAAAGGTAATTGGCAAAAACGGAGTCTACCAGATAGTCAATGTTTTTGTAGATATTGCGTCCGTACACCCATTTTTGGTCGTAGGCGGTGGAAGAGGTAATAGTGAAATTATAGCCTTGGTTTCGATACCACTCTGTATAAAGTTTCGAGTAGAATTAGAAAGGTTCTGTATAGGAAGCTTTTGATACAGTTGGAGCCAAAAAAGTATAAAACCAGCAATCAACTGTATAGGGTAATTGGATTATAAAACAATTTGGTATCACACAAAGGCAGGACAAGTTACTCCTTTATTTTTGCTATACAATAAATGTATTGACTTAAAACAGTATGATGGATATTTATTGCCATATTGACTCCAATATAGCTATGTTTCAACTTTTTATGTCATAAAAATGAATGCGTTGAAATGGATACAGGCATTTTTATTTTTTAAAGAGCACTGTTTATCATGCTCTAAAAAGAAAAGGGGATAAACGAGATATGTTTCAAGAAGTGTTAAAAAAATAGTATTCCTGCTCTATTGGAACAGTTCTGGTGCATAAAAAGTGTATGATTGTTCTGCATGAGTAGGATATAGTTTTTTGGGACACTTTTATGAAATGGTAAAAAAATGGGTATCTCACATTTTTATGTCTGCAAGACGGAAGTGATATTAATGACCTTGCAGAGTTTGCGTTTAATTCTGCAACATCCAGACGGATTATGTAACTTATAACGCGACAGATGAAGAGCTTACGGCCTATGGACTGGATGAACCGGAACTGGCAGTGACTGTTGCATATCTGTCTGAGGAGGAAAGCGGCGGAGAAATTTCAAATACATTTGTCATAAATATCAGCCGCAGTCCGGAAGAGAAAGCGGCTGACAGGGAGACGGACGGAGAAGACAGCGATTCGGAGGAGGAAGAAATTACCGCATATGCAAGAGTGGGTGAGTCGCAGATTGTGTATCAAATTTCCGGAGACAGTTATGAGAACCTGATGGCAGTATCCTATGATTCTCTTCGACATCAGGAAGTATTCTCTGCCGATACAACGGATATCCGTCAAATTGATATTACTTTGGAAGGTATAGATTATACGATTACCTCCGAAGAAGATGAGGAGGATGGCAGGCGGATCTACTATTATCAGGGGAAAGATGTGGACATGGCGAACTTTAAGGGCAGTCTGAAGAAGCTGAATGCTGTCAGCTTTACAAAAGAACAGCCGGCACAAAAAGAGGAAATCAGACTGGTAGTATATTTGGACAATGAAAATTTTCCGGAAGTTGAGATTGAGTTGTACCGGTATGACGGGGATGAATGCCTTGCAGTCGTGGACGGGGAACCGGTATCGTTTGTGCAGCGTTCCGCAGTGGTGGATTTAATAGAGGCGGTTCACGGGATTGTGCTGAATGAATGAGAAAAGGATGGTCAAATGAAGACGTGAGTGGCTGTTCAAGCGATTATTCTAATGGCTTTGGTTTGATCACGCAATAAGTGCATGAAAACGCCTCGCGGCTACGGAGATGTGAAAAGTAACCATTCTACAGCATCCGGATAACATTCTACAGCAATTAGATTGTTTTGCTGTTTCAAATCAGATATAATAAAATATCTATCTATAGGGGCGGTAAAAGTTTATAGCGGCTGTATATGATGGAGAGGAGGAGTCTCACTGATCCATATTGCAATCTGTGATGATGAAAAATATGTGTCCGACCAGATAGGAGCTTTTGTCTCCGACTTTTCCGCAGGAAAAACAGGGAGATAACCATCCTGCCGTTTTCCGGCGGTGAAGAACTGCTGAAATACGAAGGGCAGATAGATATCCTGTTTCTGGATATCCAAATGAAGGATCCGGACGGCTTGGAACACAGTGATTAAAGAACTTTTACCGGAAATAAACCGGGGATTGTAAAAAGCATGGGAATCAGCGTGAGCTGGCATACGATGAAGGAGGGAATAATCATGCGTCATATCTATATTCGTGGAGTCGCTGGTCTCATCTGGCTGACAGCGGCAATTGTATGCGCCGCATCCGGCAATTTCCAGATGACGGGTCTTGGCGTATTTTTAGCGGGCGCCTTTCTGTATTCCGCATCCGCAGCATGGAAAAAGGAAAAAGACGGCAAAGGGGGGCAGGTAATATGGGAGAAGCGCTCCTGACGGTTGAAAATTTAAGTGCATGGTACAGTGACGAGAAAATGGTACTTTCGGATTTTTCTTTTGAGTTGGCCGAACAGGAAGTGGCGGGGCTGATCGGGCTGAACGGAGCCGGGAAAACCACATTTCTAAAGGTGCTCTCCGGTTTACTCCCCACATTCCGCTCGGATAACATTCGTTTTTGCGGCTCCCCTGTGGAGTTCAGAAAGCAGGATTTTAAACTTTGCCGTTATACCGTGTTTGCCGAGGACAATTCTTTTTCGTATTTTACCTTCCGGGAATATCTGGCCTATGTATGTTCCGCCTATGGGCGGGCAGCGTCGGACGTGACAGAACTGATACGGGGCTTTCACTTTGAAGAGTATACGGATACCCTGTTAAAAGAGCTGTCAACCGGAAACCGGAAAAAAGCCTTTCTGATTACGGCCTTTGCTCTGAAACCCAGATTGCTTCTTCTGGACGAGCCGGTCAACGGGCTGGATTTCCAGAGTACAGAATACCTGTATCGACAGATTTCCGGATATAAGGAGCACGGAACCGTCCTGTTTTCCTCTCATATCTTAGAGAGCATTACACTGACTTCTGACCGGGTATTTGTTCTGGAAAACGGAAAGATCCGGCAGACATTTGAACGCGGGCAGATAAATGCCGCAGACATTCGGGAGGCTTTGCATGATGAAAATGACGGGTAAAGCCTTTGCCAAAAAGCTGTTTGGGGCCGGATATGAGCGGCTGCCCAGAACCTTGTTTGCGAATCTGATTTTATTTTGGGGACTATATAATGCCGGCTTTCGGGTGCAGGTCTCACCGTCGGTTCGGAATTTAATGATAAGTGCCTTTACCGCCGGAGTGATGTGGCAGGCTCTTTCCTCCAAAGACAATGTCGTGGAGATGCGGCACATGCTGATGCTGCCCTTTCGGCGTCCGGAATATGTCTTTTCCTATGTGACTGTGCTGGGAGCCTATACGCTTCTCACAAAGACGGGGCTGCTTTTAGCGGTTTTGCTGGCTGTCTCTGTCTGGAAGCCTGTGGAGATTATAGGAATAGTGGTCTGCATGATCCATTCCGTCCTTATGGCGGCCGCAGTTTACTCTCTGAGAAAATATTGGTATGCGGGAGGTCTTTGGGCTGCCGCCATAGCGGCAGTCATTCTGCTGTTTGGGAGCAAGCCGTGGCTGCCTTTGTTGCTGTTTGTAAATGGTCTGTTCGCCGTTCTGCTTTTATGGAAGGCGGACGGCTACGACTTTTACCGTGAAGGTCTTCGAACGTCAGGGCATGGATGGCTAAGCGGCAGGCGGAATAAGAAGGAAGCTTATTCATGGGAGAACGAGAAGAGTCATAGGGCAAAGCGGCGGAGGCCTGCCTTTTTGTGGCGGTATTTTTTCAGGTATCTGAGCTGCCATAAAAATTACTTGCTCAATACGGCTGTAATGTGGTGCGTAGCCCTCGTGCTGCCGTATTTTCTGGGAGAAATAGCCGGACTGTCCGTCATTGCAGTGGGCTTTGCCATTTTATCCCTAAATACGCCCATTTGTATCCTGCTGTCCTGTGACCGTGATCTGGAGCAGGCGGTCCGTTTTCTGCCCGGACAGAAAAAAGCGTTCTGTATTCCCTATTGCCTGTTTCTCTTTTTGTGCAATATGGCCGCAGATGTGATATTTCTCTGCAGCTGGCAGGTACAGAACGGAGGCGTCACCGGCTTAGCCATCGCCGGAGCAGCCTTCTTTGCATTGCAGAGCGCGGTGTTGTCCGTGCTGCTGGAATGGTTTTATCCCGTCCGGAACTGGAAGATCGAAAGCGACCTGTGGCACCATCCACGGAAGTATGTGGTTCCGGTAGTGATGTTGCTGCTTGCGGGAGCCGTCTCTGTCTGGCCGGCACTGCTGCTTGTTTTGCCGGTACTGCTGACTGTAGAAATTATAATTTTACTGAGCTGTTTCAGGTAAAAGCCAGATGATACCCGCGCTGCGTCTTCTAAATTGAGACTGGTACATCATAAATTAAATATCTAGCCATATTTTTGACGAAAAATTATATAAAATCAATGATTTTATCTATATATGACAGGATGTTTATTAATTATTCGATGTACTAGTACAACGAATAATTAATTTCTGATACATTGGCGCAGAATGATTATTTCATATGCAAGGCGGAGGAATGAGGCGTAGCGGTGGCTACGTCGATTGACGACAACGAAGCAGATGAAAAATCAAACAAGCCAAGGTGTCAGTTAATTAATATTCGTTGTACTAGCAATTAAGAAATACTTGGAACAATGTTATAAATGATGCCAATCATCATCTTATCGTTTGTGAAGAAGATAGCAAAATTGTGGCATCCTGTGTATGCGTGGTGATTCCCAATCTTACGAGAAATGTAAGGCTCTATGCATTTGTTGAAAATGTGGTAACGAAAAGGGATTATCGTAAAAAGGGTTATGCTACGGTTTGTTTAAACTACGCTAAGCAGATAGCCCAAGAGAATCACTGTTATAAGATAATGCTGCTCACAGGCTCGAAAGAAGAGAGCACCTTGGATTTCTGCCGAAATGCCGGATATAACAGCACGGATAAGACCGCGTTTATTCAGTGGATTGACCAGTAGAACACAGAAAAGATATACAGTAAAAACTAAGAAATACCGAACCTGCAAACAGGCATGAATTTATTGTCTGTTTTGCCGCTTATGCGGCAAAAATCCCTGATTAAAAATATTGCGAATAGTTCACCATCCCTCGTTTATTTTGTGCTATACTATTTTATATCTTATGCATCTATATAGCTGTACTGGCTTAAGCAATAAAATAGGTACCTTCCGATTAAGTGTAAAGGTATAGTTATCATATACATAGATAGAAGGGAATGCCATGGAATACAATAATACTCTTGGTTACTATGATAACCATGCGGAGGAATTTTGCAAGAACACCGTAAATGTCGAATTCACCGCAACTCAGGAATGCTTTTTATCTAAATTGGAAAAAGGCTCTTATATACTTGATTTCGGCTGCGGCTCCGGGCGTGACACAAAGTATTTTCTAAAGCAAGGATACCGCGTAGATGCCATTGACGGTTCCAAAGAATTGTGTAAGATGGCAAGTGAATATACCGGGATAGAAGTGAGAAATATGTTCTTCCAAGAACTGTCGGAAGAGCACAGGTATGACGGCATTTGGGCGTGCTCCTCCATACTGCATTTGCCGGTGGCGGAGTTGGCTGAGGTAATGCGGAGGATGGCGGCAGCCTTAAAAGAACATGGAATCGTCTATACGTCCTTCAAATACGGAACCTTTGAGGGAGAGAGGAACGGGCGATATTTTACGGATATGACAGAGGAGACATTTGCAGAATTTTTAGGTAAAATAGAGGATTTGAAAGTGGAAGAACAATGGACTACCTTTGATGCAAGGCCGGGAAGAGGTGATGAGAAATGGCTCAATCTAATTTTGCGGAAAAACCGGAGATCGACGGATTACAAATAGAATCTACCGATGTTATGACCGGCGATAAAAACCGAAACCGCTTTTTATATTACCAGTTGAAAATGAGTATGTCAAAGGCGAGTAAAATTGACATCATCGTTTCTTTTTTGATGGAATCCGGAGTGAGAATGATTCTAAAGGATTTGGAAGCAGCGTTGGAACGCGGCGTGCAGGTGAGAATTCTTACAGGCAATTATCTTGGCATCACCCAGCCCTCAGCGCTATGTCTTATCAAAAAGGAGTTGGGCAACCGGGTGGATTTACGGTTTTATAATGATAAAGAGCGTTCTTTTCATCCCAAGTCATATATCTTTCATTATGAAAATGCAGGAGAAATATATATCGGTTCCTCCAATATTTCAAGAAGCGCATTCACTTCCGGCATCGAGTGGAATTATCGTTTTAACAGTTTTGTTGATGAGAAGAATTTTAATCTGTTTTATGCGACATTTGTAGATCTTTTCGAAAATCATTCTATTGTGATTGACGACGAAGAATTGACAAGGTATTCGAAGAACTGGCATAAGCCGGCTGTATCGAAGGACTTGGCGAAATATGACCATGCGGAAGAAGCCGATACAATGGTTGAGGTGCTGTTCCGACCAAGAGGGGCGCAGATAGAAGCCTTGTATGCCTTGGAAGAGAGCCGGTCGGAGGGTGCGGCAAAGGGACTTGTACAGGCTGCTACCGGCGTGGGTAAGACTTATCTGGCCGCATTTGACTCTGCCAAGTATAAGCGTGTACTGTTTGTGGCGCACAGAGAGGAAATATTAAAGCAGGCGGCAGTATCCTTTAAAAATGTCAGACATTCGGATGATTATGGTTTTTTTAACGGAAAACAGAAGGATACGGATAAAGCAGTGATTTTTGCATCCGTTGCAACCCTTGGCAGAAAAGAATATCTGACAGAGGATTTCTTTGGGCCGGAAACTTTCGACTACGTGGTTATTGACGAATTCCATCATGCGGTAAATGATCAATACCAAAGAATTGTAAATTATTTTAAGCCGCAGTTTTTGCTGGGGCTTACCGCCACGCCGGAAAGAATGGACGGCAAAAATATTTATGAGATCTGCGATTATAATGTTCCCTATGAAATTTCTTTAAAAGAAGCAATTAACAAAGGCATGTTGGTTCCGTTTCACTACTATGGTATCTATGATGAAACGGATTATACGTCATTACATCTTGTGAAAGGCCGCTATGACGAAAAAGAATTGAATGAAACTTATATAGGCAATGTAAGACGTACCGACTTGATTTACAAGTATTATATGAAATACCGCTCTAAGAGAGCGCTTGGCTTTTGCTGTTCCAGACAACATGCGGAAGAAATGGCGAGGGAATTTAGTAAAAGGGGCGTGGCTTCGGCTGCAGTTTACAGTAATGCGGACGGGGAATTTTCGGAAGACAGGGACCGGGCGGTTGCAAAACTGAAAGATCAGGAGATAAAAGTAATTTTCTCAGTCGATATGTTCAATGAAGGCGTGGACATTGCCGCTCTTGACATGGTTATGTTTTTAAGGCCCACAGAGTCTCCCATAGTATTTTTGCAGCAGCTGGGACGGGGGCTCCGCACCAGCCGGGGGAAAGAGTACCTGAACGTTTTGGATTTTATCGGTAATTATGAGAAAGCAGGGCGGGCGCCGTTGCTTTTAAGCGGCGGAAAGACCTTAGGCGAAAAAGCGGCACATGCTTACAATGACATCGAATATCCTGACGATTGCATCGTGGATTTTGATATGCGGCTGATTGATTTATTCAAAGAGCTGGATAAAAAATCTCTATCTGTGAAAGAACGGATTCGGCAGGAATATTACAGAGTGAAGGCTCTTTTAGACGACAGGGCTCCGACCCGGATGGAGCTGTTTACATATATGGAGGATGACATTTATCAATATTGCGTCAAACATGCCAAAGAAAATCCGTTCCGGAGGTATCTTGACTTTTTAAACGAAATGCAGGAATTATCTGCAGAGGAGCAGGAAGTATATTCCGGAATCGGCAGAGAGTTCTTGTCTCTGATTGAAAACACCGATATGCAGAAGGTATACAAGATGCCTGTTTTATACAGCTTCTATAACGAGGGGAATGTGAGACTGGCAGTCAGGGACGAAGAGGTATTGGCGGCTTGGAAAAAGTTTTTTGACAACGGAACCAACTGGAAGGACTTTGCGGCAGGTATTTCTTATGCCGATTATAAAGCAATGACGGATAAGCAGCATTTGAGCAAGGCAAAGAGTATGCCTGTTAAATTCTTAAAGGCTTCCGGCAAAGGTTTCTTTATTGAGAAAGAAAATTATACTCTTGCAATCAGGGACGACTTGGCAGAAGTAATAGAGAAAGAAGCATTTCAGAAACATATGAAAGACATTTTGGAATATCGTACTATGGAATATTACCGTAGGAGATACACCGGAGAATCGTAACGGTTGTAATCAACCGAAGGAAAGCTTAGAAACAAAGTACGTTGATTGTTTGTCACGACTGCGCCGGCATGTCTGGAAGTATGAACGGAATGACTGTTTGTGCCGCCGAGACGGCATGGAGGATTGAGGGAGGCGTTCTTGGAAAAGGCGTTTCGGGAGGGTTCTTTCCGGTAAAGAGCCGCTTACGCGGCGGAAAGCACGGCGGCATCGGAACAAGAAGGAAACACCGGAAAAGGATTGCTGTAGGTTCAAAATCATGTTAAACTGGTTACTATAAAAGTTACTTTCCTTGCTTCGTCCGGGAGATACCTCCTGTTTTTTGCAGGAAATTCCGTGTTTGCTGTGGGTAAAACGTATTTTGCCGTTAGGGCGTACTTGAAAAATGTTTTCTCCGGAGAGAGTGTCTGTCACAATTCCGCTCTTTCCGTATAGTGGCAGGGCCGGAGTGTGGGGCTTAGGAAAGTATTTCATGGTAGTGGAAAGCAATAACATTTTGAAACGGAGGTAACAGAATGGCAGCAAAGGTTTACTTTACCAAAGAGATTACGCCTCAGGCGATGATTAAAATGTATGAGGCTATGGGCGTGAAGCTGCCCGGAAAGGTGGCGGTAAAGCTGCATTCCGGAGAAGTGGGAAATCAGAACTTTCTGCGTCCCGACTTTATGAAGCCAATGATTGACTATGTGCAGGGAACCATTGTGGAATGTAACACTGCCTATGAGGGCAAGCGCAACACCACCGAGGAGCACTGGGAGACCATGAAGCTTCACGGTTGGACGGAAATTGCCAAGGTGGATATTCTGGACGAGAACGGTGAGCTTGAGCTGGCGGTGCCGAACGGCAGACGGATTCGGAAAAACTACGTGGGCGCCAATATTCAGAAGTATGATTCCATGCTGGTATTGTCCCATTTTAAGGGACATCCCATGGGAGGCTTTGGGGGCGCTTTGAAAAATATTTCCATTGGACTTGCTTCCTCCCACGGTAAGGCTTATATCCATGGCGCGGGAAATGTGGAAGAGATTTGGACGTCGGATCACGATTCTTTTCTGGAGTCCATGGCGGATGCCAGCAAATCCGTGGTAGATTATTTCGGGGATAAAATCGTTTATATCAGTGTGATGAAAAATATGTCCGTGGACTGCGACTGCTGTGCAGTGGCGGAAGATCCCGCTATGGGAGATATCGGCATATTGGCGTCAACGGATCCCGTGGCATTGGATCAAGCTTGTCTGGATCTGGTTTACGCGTCGAAGGATCCGGGCAGAGACCATTTGCTGGAGCGTATCGAATCCCGCAACGGTGTGCATACTGTGGAGACTGCGGCGGCATTGGGCGTGGGCAGCAGAGAGTATGAGCTGGAGGAGCTGGCCTAGAGCGTGTTTAGCTCCGTGTCATATATCCGTTTTTTCCGGAAACGGGAGGGCATTCTGTATAGGACGGGATGCCCTCTTTATTAATAGGAAGTTTTATCACAGCAAAGAGCAGCTTGGGGCGCTGTTTTATATATGTGTTTTCAGCCATTCAGCCACACTGTCGGAATTGTTGTCGCCGATGATTCCGGTTGCTATGGTTTTCAGTTCCTCATCCGCGTTTTCCATCGCATACGCCTCGTCCGCAATTTGGAACATGGAAATATCGTTTAGGGAATCTCCGAATACCACCAGTTTTTCACAGCCGTATTTCTGTTTCAAGCGCAGGATGGCATTGGCCTTTGTGGCGCCTTTCGGGAAGATTTCCAGCCAGTATTCTCCCCTGTATTTGTCTTTTTGAAAGATGCAGGAACACTGGTCACAGGAGTTGACTCTTTTGAAGAGCGGCTCTAAATCGCTGCGTTCCGCTATAAAGGTAAAATAGCACGGAGCTCCCTGATACAATTCCTCTTCCGTAGAGACTGCCCGGAGCCTTTTATCATCGGCATGATTGGCCAGATAATGATCGAACCCCTTATTGGAGGCGCCTTTTCTATATAGAATTTCTTCATTCCCGTGGATATAGGACGTAACAAATCCCGGTACGGATTCCCCCGAGATACATTGTCTGACAGCGGACACTTCTTCATGGGTAAATTGAAGGATTTCCGTAGTATCCGGATGGTTTCCGGGGAAATTGTTTTGTCATCCCGCATCAATGTGCCGTCCAAATCCGTTACGTATAATGTTTTATTCATGACGTCCTCCTGTCATATGTATAAAAAGTACAGGCTGTCCGACTTGGGAAGATTCTATTTCATGTTCGGATATATGAAAGAACCTTTGGGAAAGCGTGTCGTGACAGCCTGTATCAGATTTATTTGGAACCTTCCGTATATTTCTCTTCGCAATATTTGCAGCGGTACACTTCTTTCTCCGCATCGGCGAGATAGAAGATATGGGGAAGCTCCTGCTCTATGGAAGTGATACATCTGGGATTGTGGCAGCGGATAACGTTCTTGATTTGTTTGGGAAGCACCAGATCTTTCTTTTCCACGATTTCCCCGCTTTTAATGACATTGACGGTAATGTTATGGTCAATATATGCCAGAACATCCAAATCTAAGGTGTTAATGTCACATTCCACCTTTAGAATATCTTTTTTCCCCTTTTTATTGCTGCGTGCATTTTTGATAATGGCCACGGTGCAGTCAAGCTTGTCAAGCTGCAGGTGCTCATAAATGGAAAGGCTTTTTCCGGCAGCGATATGGTCTAACACAAATCCTTCTTCGATTTTTCCTACATTTAGCATGTTTTGCCTCCTATGCTTCTATATTATTGTTGACAGACCCTTTTGGATGCAGGCTTTTCCTCTGACGGAGGAAATTCAGGCATGGTTTTATCGGCAGCTTATTGGGCCGATTCCAGCAGAGTCAGTATTAAAGCCATCCGCACATAGACGCCGTACTTTGCCTGTTTGAAGTAGGCGGCTCTGGGATCCTTGTCCACTTCCACGGATATTTCATTTACTCTGGGCAATGGGTGGAGAACCAGCATGTCTTTTTTAGCGAGAGCCATTTTAACGGTGTCCAAAATATAGAAGTCTTTCAAACGGACATAATCCTCTTCGTTAAAGAAACGCTCCTTCTGCACCCGGGTCATATAGAGAATATCCAGATGGGGCATCACGTCCTCCAGCCGGATCACTTCCTCGTAGGGGATATTCTTTTCCCGAAGCATGTCCGTAATGTAATCCGGCACCTTCAGCTCTTCGGGAGAGATGAAGATGAAACGGATATTCTGGTAACGTACCAAGGCATTGATCAGAGAGTGGACGGTGCGGCCGAATTTCAGGTCTCCGCAGAGGCCGATGGTGAAGTTGTCCAGCTTTCCTTTCATACTGCGTATGGTTAAGAGGTCGGTAAGGGTCTGGGTAGGATGCTGATGCCCGCCGTCCCCTGCGTTGATAACCGGAATACCGGATTTTTCGGCGGCAACCATGGGAGCGCCTTCCTTGGGGTGGCGCATGGCACAGATATCCGAGTAGCAGGAAATAATGCGAATGGTATCGGATACGCTTTCGCCTTTGGAGGCGGAGGAGGATGCGGCATCGGAGAAGCCGATAATCCTGCCGCCCAGCCGTGTCATTGCCGACTCAAAGCTAAGGCGCGTGCGGGTACTGGGCTCATAGAAGCAGGTGGCCAGAATCTTTCCGTCGCAGGCATGGTCATATTTCCGGGGATTCTGTTCGATGTCGTTGGCAAGGTCAAAGAGCCGTTCCAGCTCCTCCGTGGTAAAATCAAGGGGACTCATCAAATGTCTCATATTTAACCTCATTTCCGCGCTGCTTTTATAGAATGTGATAATGAACTTGTGAGATGTCCTTTTCCGGCAGCACATCGGCAGAAAGACAGCGCTTTTGTAAAAGTTCATTACAAATAAAGGGATAAGGGCTTTTGTTGTACAATATGTCATTTCAAATCGAATTATCAGTAAAAAAGCCGAAGAGAAAACTCTTCGACTTTCCGTTATTCTTGAAATGTTAATAAATCCTCTACCGTCTTTCTCTTGGGAGCGGCGGGGGATTCAGCGGGATAACCGACGGGAATCAGGGCTACAAGCTCTCTTTCCTGAGGAATATTTAAAACCTTGGAAGCCTCGTCCTGATCGAACAGCCCCATAATTACGGTGCCCAGCCCCTGTTCGTAAGCAGCCAGACAAAATGCTTCGCTGGCAACACCGGCATCATACATCTGCCAGCCGTCGCCCTTTACGGTAGAGAAAGATCCGTCCCTCTCATAACCGGAACGTCCCTTGATTATGGTTACGGCAATAACCATAGGAGCCTTTTCCATGATGGCGCCGTTTCCGGGGAAAATACTGGTACATTTTGCCAGTTCCGATTTCTTTGCACCCTCCACAGCAATGTAACGGGTGATCTGCGTGTTCTTCCAGCTGGGAGCAAAGGATGCTGTCTCAATGATCTGGGAAAGCAGCTCATGGGATACCGGCTGGTCGGTAAATGATCTGATGCTTCTGCGTCCTGTGATACATTCGTTAGCCGTCATGTTAAATCCTCCATTCATTTTTTCCATGATACCACTTTAAGAGAATAGATTCAATTAAAATTTTTAAAAGTATGTCTAAATAAAAAAGACTTGAGTCTTGTGATATGAGGGGAGTAGAGTATAATAAAAGCAGGGAAGGAATGAGGGATTATTCCTTCGGCGACACACATTTACGGGCTGCTTGGAACCTGTGTATCCTTGTGGCGGATTAAACACGGTGGATGTGAGGATATCTGCCCTGCCGGACCGGTGCGGAATGTATGGGGCGGCATGAGCGGTGATTTTCATAGTGTGGGGGAAATATGCCGTGAGAAACAATATGGAGGGAAGAAGTATGGAAAAAGAACTAAAACGCATCAGTGTTTACGAGGGCTCCACTCTCTTGGGAATGAACGGAGGCCAGCCGGAGAGTCCTGACGGGCAGCTGCTGGTGTATGCCCGTAAACCGTCCTTGACGGAGGCGCTTACGGAAATCTGGATTTGCGACAGAAACACGTTGGAAAACGGCAGAAAAGTCTTTACGGTTTCCTGCGGCAACCATAACGGCCCTTCAGCTACATTTGTGGACAACAAACATATTGTATTTCGTGATACTATTGATCAACTGTCGGCATTCCGGATTCTGAATATAGATACGGGAGAGGTGCTGTACGGTCCCGTTTTTGCCAAGGAAAGCCATTGTGCGGAAAACGGCTGGTATCCTTTCTCGGTTTCGGAGGAGTTTTTGGGGAAGAATCCTGAGTATCCCCAAATTGACAGGTGTGGTATTTATTTGTTAAATCTTGCTGCAGGAGAAGTGAAGCGGGTGGCGGATAAGGAGACGGTGTATAATATGGTGGTGCAGCATGGCTGTGTCCCCAACGAGCAGACGACTTCCATGAGCCACGTCCAGTTGAATCCCTCTGCCACAAGGGTGATGATGCGTTTGAGCGTACAGAATTGTCCCGTCTTCGGTGCGTTGGGGTGTATTGACATTGAGACCGGCGAGACTCATTTGATTCCGGATAAGCCCGTGCACCAGTTATGGTTTGACGATGATACCTATATGGCTACAAGGCAGTATTATGACGGGAAACGAATCGAGATGGAGACCAGCCGGATTCAGCGGTTTACGGTGGACGGCGAGTGCCTTGAGACATTAGGGGGAATCGGGAATCATATCGACGGCTCTCCCGACAGGGAATATTTCACCGGCGACAGGGCATACCCCGGTTATCCTGCGGATATATTCTTGTATCGAAAAGGCCGGACAGAACCCGCTGCGGTTTTTGGCGGACAGAATTTCCAAAACATTACTTGGAAAAAGCAGATTCATCCTAATCCCACCTTTTCCCGGGACGGAAAAAGAATATATTTTAATCATCCCGTCAGCGAAGACAGGACGGAGGCTTGTTTCGTAGAAGTGGAGGAACTGTTAAAATAATCTAATCTGCGCTGCAGATTTGATTCTTTCGTTGCCATATCAGGTGAAATCAAATGCTCACTGCGTTCGCGCTTGATTTCCTGCTGATATGGCAATATATGCTTGAATATTGGTGGAATTAGGATATAATAGAGAAGAGCAAACGGAAAGGTATGGATATGCATATGGAATTTGTAGAAAGAAAAAGATGGTTGTTTTTAGGTCTGCCCTTCACTTTTACAAAATATACAATCAAAGAAGATATGATTACTATAGATGAGGGGCTGCTGAAAACTGTGGAGAATGACTGTTATATGTATAAGGTTCAGGATGTGGAGCACAGTGCAGCTTTTCTGGAAAAGATTGCGGGTCTTGGGACAGTGACTTGTTTTACCGGAGATACCACACATCCTACGCTCGTACTGTCACATATCAAGAATTCCAAGGCTGTAAAGGACTTTATCCTGCAGAAATCCGAAGAGGCACGTTTAAAAAGGCGTACCGTAAATATGGTGGATATCGGTTCCGGTGATCTACAGGATATGGACGATAACGATTAAGACTGCCATTTATCATGCAGGAACCGTCCGCGGATGCCGTCAAGAAGACTTTCGGGACGGGGCTGTCAGTATTCTTTCAAACAGGAGACCGGCTCCGAACCAGAAGGGGGCAAAGTCCAGACGAATCAAATGTCTGATATTCCAGCGGCTGCGGCTGTAATCCCACGGACAGAGCTGCCGCTTTTCCAATATCCGCCCGGTGAGATATTCTCCGGAAAAGATCATACTCATATAGGTAAGGCCGCGGAACCAGAAGGGCTTTCCTTTCAGCAGCCGGCTGACAGGAGACAGAACGGCTACGCAGCCGTAAATAGGGAACATCCAGACAGAGGTGTTTCCTTTAAGCGTCATGTCCCGGCGGCGAAGGGAGTCCAGAGCGGTAAACAGGATTTCCATGCACCAGCCGGTGAGGCCGCATTTTATAAAATTATGAAAAAACGAAAGCATATTTTTTTTCATGGTTCCTCTCATTCTGCCGCTTCGGCGGCTTTTATTTTATTCCGCAGGCAACGAGCCGGCCGACTGTCGGCAGATATCTTCGGCTCTCCGATACAACGACGGGCGGATGAGCGGAACTATCTGATTCCCGTCTAAAACGGCGGGCGGATGAGCGGAACTATCTGATTCCCGTCCAAAACGGCGGATGCTTGACGGAAAGGTCAGCAGTCTTAGTATGTTCTGTAAGTGTGATTTTATGACAAACATTATTTTATGAGGTAAATTCCGATGAATGAAAAAGAAGCCATGGCATTTATAGAAGAGACGGCAGGATATGGCATTGTGCCGGGGCTGGACAGCATCCGTGAACTATGCCGGCGTCTTGGCAGTCCCCAGAAGGACTTAAAATTTGTCCATATTGCGGGCACCAACGGGAAGGGATCGGTAGGTGCCTATATTTCTTCCGTCCTGAAAGCGGCAGGATTCAAGGTGGGACGATATATTTCACCGGTTATTTTTTCTTATCGGGAGAGAATTCAGGTCAATGACAGGAATATTACCGTTAAGGCACTCTGTCAGGGGATGGAGCGGATTAAGGATATTTGCCGGGAGATGGCGGGAGAAGGGCTGCCCCATCCCACCCCCTTTGATATCGAGACGGCATTAGGATTCCTGTATTTTCAGGAAAAATGCTGTGATATTGTAGTGCTTGAAACCGGTATGGGAGGGCTTCTGGATTCCACCAATATTGTGGAAAATACGCTTGCGGCCGTGTTTGCGTCCATTAGCAGGGATCATATGAAATTTCTGGGAAATACTTTGGAGGAGATTGCAGCTCAGAAAGCGGGAATTATCAAAAAGGGCTGTAGCGTTGTCACCATTTGCCAGAAAGAACAGGCGAAGAAAATAATTTCAGATCAGGCGCAAAGCTTAGGATGCCCCTTGACAGTCACGGATCCGGAAACTATCAAGAATATCCGATACGGACTGGAAAAACAGCGGTTTGATTATAAAAACAGAAAAAAACTCGAAATTTCTCTGGCGGGAAAATATCAACCCGAAAATGCGGCATTGGCGCTGGATGTGATAGATATATTAATGAAAAAAGGGCTTTCCGTATCGGAAGAAGCCATTGTCCGGGGATTGGCGGAAACAAGATGGCCGGGGCGTTTTACCGTAATAAGGAAAAAGCCGTATTTCGTGGTGGACGGCGCTCATAATGAAGACGCCGCAAAGAGGCTTGCCGAGTCCATAGAATATTATTTTACAAATAAGAGAATTATCTATATAATGGGGGTATTGAAGGACAAGGAGTACGAGAAGATAATTCGTTTGACTGCCCCTTATGCGGAACATATCCTTACTGTGACTTCACCCCGGAACCCCAGAGCGCTTCCCGCCATGGAACTGGCTAGAGAAGTAGCGTTGGTGCATTCTCAGGTGACGGCCGTGGACAGTTTGGAGGAAGCGGTTGAGATGAGTACTCTCTTGGCGGGAAAAGACGGTGTAATAATTGCTTTTGGTTCCCTGTCCTATTTAGGAAAGCTGATGGAGATCGTGGAAGAAAAAGATACTACAAGGAAGGTGTGAACAGTATGGGAAGCCGGCAGCAGGTTTATTAAAGGCTGGGCGAGAACCTGACGCAGGTCGGGACGGCAGCCTGCAGACAGCTAGTTTCAGACGAAGCAGTCCTGCAACGGAAAACGTGGGAAAAGACTGCAGGCAGAAATCCGTAGGGGAGAAAATTATGGAAAAGAAAACCGGAAAGGCAGCAAGAAAATGGTAGATCAGGAGAAAATCAGGGAAGCAGTGAAGCTGCTGCTGGAAGGAATCGGTGAAGATACCGCAAGAGAAGGATTGATAGGAACTCCGGACAGAATTGCCAGAATGTACAGTGAAATTTTTTCCGGAATGGAGGAAGGGGCGGAGGAGCATCTTTCCAAGGTGTTTGCCGTGGAGAATAATGAAATGGTGCTGGAGAAGGATATTGTATTTTACTCTATGTGTGAGCATCATATGATGCCTTTTTACGGCAAAGCACATGTGGCATATGTCCCCGACGGAAAAGTGGCGGGATTGAGCAAATTGGCAAGGACCGTGGAAGTCTTTGCGAAACGTCTGCAGATTCAGGAGAGAATGACAGGGCAGATTGCGGATGCCGTGATGAGTGATTTGAAGCCTCAGGGTGTGATGGTGGTTTTGGAGGCGGAGCATATGTGTATGACCATGCGGGGAGTGAAAAAGCCGGGCAGCAAGACGGTAAGTATTGCCGCCAGAGGCATCTTTGAAAAGAATCCGGAATTGAAGAATCAATTTTTTCAAATGTTACAGTTATAAAGAAATGTCACAGACGGCACAATGCCCCAGAATGTTCCAGACGGCACAATATTCTCATTTTCCCCGACAGGTGCGCGTACTTATGTGGAACTTGTTTGTAAATTCGTTATTTTATACGGAAATTCCGAGGGATTTCCTATTCGGCGAAAAGATGCTTTGTGGCAGATTGCATAGAGCTTTAGATTCGCCGTACTGCCGAGAGACGGAATATAGATCAGGCCGATTTGAGAAGCGAAGAAGCCGCAGAACATAGGTCAGGCCGATTTGAGAAGCGAAGAAGCCGCAGAACATAGGCCATGCCGATTTGAGAAGCGAAGAAGCCGCAGAACATAGGCCATGCCGATTTGAGAAGCGAGGAAGCCGCAGAACATAGGCCATGCCGATTTGAGAAGCGAAGAAGCCGCAGAACATAGGCCAGACTGATTTGAGAAGCGAGGAAGCCGCAGAACATAGGCCATGCCGATTTGAGAAGCGAGGAAGCCGCAGAACATAGGCCAGACTGATTTGAGAAGCGAAGAAGCCGCAGAACATAGGGCAGGCTGATTTGAGAAGCAAACAAGCCGCAGCATGGAGGTTGGAGTTGGACAAGGCAGATCGAATCGACAGAATATTGAAAAATGAATTTTTTAGATTAAATGTGGAGAAAAACGGGGAGGCGGAAGCAGAACGCTGCTTTTGCCGTCATGACATGTCGCATTTTCTGGATGTGGCAAGGATCGGGATGATTTTGAATCTGAAGGAGCAGCAGGGCGTGGAGGAGGAACTCGTCTATGCGGCGGGGTTATTACATGATATAGGTAAACATCTGCAATATAATGAGGGGACTCCCCATGAGCAGGCAAGTGCGGAAATCGCACCGGTTATTTTGAGGGAATGCGGATTCAGCGAGGAAGAGACGGATATCATCGTAAGAGCCATTCGCGCCCACAGAGACAAGTCTTCTGCGTCCGAGAAGGGATTGACCGGAATACTCTACCGTGCCGACAAGGCAAGCCGTCCATGCTTTGCCTGTAAAGTACGGCAGGAGTGTAACTGGAAAGGGGATAAAAAGAACCTGATAATTAAGTGGTAAACAGAAAGGCGGAATCGCGGCATTTTTCATCTTGATTTGAGATTCTGCAAAGCGGAATGACGGAGGTTGATATGAATATCGGCGGAAGAGAATATCAGACAAAGGGACATACATATGTAATGGGAATTCTGAATGTTACTCCGGATTCCTTTTCCGATGGGGGAAAATGGAACGACCGGGACAGGGCGTTAAGACATGCGGAAGAGATGTTGAAGGAAGGTGCGGATCTGATTGACATCGGCGGAGAGTCTACCAGACCCGGTTATACTCCTCTTTCGGCGGAGGAGGAAATCGCAAGAGTGGCGCCGGTTATAGAAGCGGTGAAGTCGCATTTCGATGTGCCCGTTTCGCTGGATACGTGTAAAGGAGAAGTGGCAAAGGCGGGAATTGCAGCAGGAGCGGATCTGATTAATGATATTTGGGGCTTGAGATATGACGATAAAATGGCAGGTGTAATTTCCGAGAGCGGATTACCGTGCTGCCTGATGCATAACAGACGGAATACCGATTACGTTAATTTTATCGAGGATGTGGCAGCTGATTTGTCCCAATCGCTGCAATTGGCAGAGAGGGCGGGAATCAGCCGGGAAAAGATTATTGTAGATCCGGGAGTGGGCTTTGCAAAAAGCTATGAGCAGAATCTGGAGATCATCCGCTGCTTGGAAAGCCTCCATGGGCTGGGCTGTCCGATTTTATTGGGGTGCAGCCGTAAATCCGTGATAGGTCTCACTTTGGATCTTCCTGCCGGAGACAGAGTGGAAGGAACCATAGTCACTACGGTTATGGGTGTTTTGAAAGGATGCATGTTCGTCCGCGTCCATGATATAAAAGAGAATATCAGGGCAATAAAAATGGCGGAAGCCATTCTGCATGGTATAAGAGAATAAACCTTCCTTCTCCGGAACAAAAATGCCAGAAAGAAATTATCAGCTGCATATTTTCGCAAATGAAATTCCTTCCCATACATGAGCGCTTTCCTTCCGGAACCGGAAACAGTTCCGGAAAGGAAGCGCTCATGCAAGGATGTAGAGAAGCAGGGCCGGAACCGAAATAGGAGATGAAGCTTGGAAGTAAACTTCCAAATATTGATTGGTATGTGCGCAAGAGGGGTATAAAAATGTATTTGGAGAACGCTAAGGACAAAATTTGTATCGAACTGTTGGAAGTATATGCTCATCATGGAGTTTTTCCGGAAGAGAAGCAGAAAGGGCAGCCGTTTCTGATCAATGCGGTGCTTTATGCCGACCTCCGGAAAGCCGGAAAAGAAGACCGGCTGGAGCTGTCAACGGATTATGGAGAGGTCTGCCAATTTATGACTCAGTGGATGCAGGAAAACACTTTTAATCTGATTGAAGCCGTGGCGGAAGGACTGGCTCAGGCAGTTTTGCTGAGATACGAATTGATATCCGGTATTGATTTGGAGATCCGGAAACCGGAAGCGCCCATTGAGCAGCCCTTCGGCTGTGTCTCCGTAAAGATTCACAGAGAATGGCATAAAGCTTATTTGGGCGTGGGCTCTAATATGGGGGATAAGAAACACTACATTCAGGAGGCGGTGGAAGCGTTAAAGTCCCATCCGCTGACGGTTGTGAACGGAATTTCCGACCTCATTGAGACAGAGCCCTATGGAGGGGTGGTTCAGGACAACTTCTTAAACGGAGTGATAGAGATTGAAACGCTGCTTTCTCCCATGGAACTGTTGGATATGCTCCACGAGATCGAAGGGGCGGCAGGAAGAGTGAGAGAGGTTCGCTGGGGACCCAGAACGCTTGACTTGGATATTATATTTTACGATAAAATTGTCTATGAAGATGATGCGCTGATAATTCCCCATCAGGACATGGAGAACCGTCGGTTTGTGCTGGAGCCGTTGAAAATGCTGGCTCCCAATTACAGGCATCCCGTTTTGGGGAAAACGGTGAGCCGGCTTCTGGAAGATATTCTTTCCAAAGAGGAGCCAAGGGGCTGATTTTATGATTCCGGTAGAACGATCTCGAAATAGCCGGACGGTACAAATACCGCATTTTCAAACGTTTCCGGTGAATCGGCCTGATTGAACTGCGCTCTGCCGGAATATGAAAGCAACTGCAAGAAATATGGAGTTACAAGCGGGGCAGCAGATACCGCCCTGAATATCGGGCACACAGACCCGTGAACAGCCCGGTTAAAATGCCGCTTATGGCAAGGTATGGCAGATATGCCAAGACTCCCGTTGTGGAGGTGACGGCAAAAGCAGTGAGAAGCTGTGCCAGATTATGGAACAATCCTCCTAAAGCGCCTGTGAGATAGAGATGTTTTTTTTGCAGCATCCGGTTCGACAGAAGCATTACGGCATAGCTGAGAACACCTCCCGTCAGGCTGTAGAGCAGGCTCAAAGCCTGTCCGAACAAAAGAGCGGACAGTAAGATTCGTGCGGTGAGTACCAGCGCGGTGTCTTTTGCGGTATAGCGCTGCAATAAAATCAAAGTGATTATGTTGGCCAGTCCCAGCTTGATACCCGGCAGAGGAATCAGTGGAGGAATAGCGCACTCTATGGCATAGACTGCAAGAGACAGGGTGGTATATAAAGACAAGGCGGTTAATTTTCGCAGAGACATTTTAACCCTCCGTTTCTGTTTGGTTAGTTTCTCGGAGTCTCCCTTGCACATGCCTCGCGGGTGGTTTTAGGAGCTCCGTTCTTTTTTAGGAATTATGATATGGCGCTTGTCAATAAGCCGTAATGTCTGCGGACGGTGAATCGGCTTCCCGGAGCTGAATTACCAATTTATTCGGCAGACATACGATGGGCAGTCCGGTGCTTTCAATAAAGCCCTGATGCACGCAGAGTTTGTCCGGACAGTCGGCGGATAGGATGCCTATGCTGCGGGAGCGTATTTCAATTTCGTTGACACACCCGTTTTCACCGGTAACGGTAAAGCGATAGGAAGCGGAAGAGCCGTCCAAAGGAATGCTCGTCAAAAGTCTGCCGTCTTGATAGATATCTGCGATGCAGTCCGTGCCGCGGGGAGCGGGGTGCAAAACAGCAAGCAGGCTTACCCCAAGGATCAGGCAGAGCAGGATGGCAATGAAAACAGGTATTTTATTAATGTATGTTTGTTTTTGCAATGAAATCTCCTTTGGTCTCTTTTTGGCTGATGTGTCGTCACTGAAGCTGCCGAGAGCTGACGTTCGCTGTAGTGTGGAGCATGTTGCCTGAATGTCCATCTGCCGTGTTGTCGTCGGTCAACAATGCTTCCACATCGTCTCCTTCCTCCGCTGTCGTGCCGAACTGCCAAATAGTGAATGGCAGCAGCCGGACGGCAATGACCGGAAGTAACATATATACGTGGAAGGTTTTATCGAACACACTCTAATATGAATATATCAAAAAGGAATAAAAAAATGAAGAGGATTTTTGTGGCGGCGCTTTTCTTGGCGGCGGTCGTCCTTGGCGGATGCGGGCAGAATGCCCGTCAGCCTGTCCTGTACAGAGATACGGACATTGCTATGGGAACAGTGATACAGCAGAATATTTATGTCAGGAATGATGCGGAGGATGGGGGAACGGTGACGGAGGAAATTCTCGGCTTAATCCGCAGGATGGAGCAGGAGACATTGTCCAGACGTTTGGAAACCGCAGAAATTTATTTAATAAACCGGAGAAGAGAGGGAGAGGCTCATCTGCAGATTTCGGAAGAATTGGGAGAAATTCTGATGGAATGTCAGGACGTGTGGGAAGCTTCTCAAGGAGCCTTTGATGTGACGCTGGCTCCGGTCATCCGGCTCTGGGACATTGACAAGTGGTCGGAAGGCGCGCAGGAGGGAACTTTTGCCGTACCGGAGAGACAGGAGATTCTTCAAGCCTTGGAGAATTGCAGAAGCGGAGAAATACGGCTGGCAAAACAGGAGAACGGTTATGAAATGGAGCTTCCGGCGGGAACCGAGCTGGATTTGGGAGCGGTGGGAAAAGGAGCGGCATTGGATGAAATCAGGCGTGTTTTGGAACAGCGGGAAGAAATATCGGGAGGGGTGATTTCCGTGGGCGGCAGTATTCTGGTTTATGGTGCAAAGCCGGACGGCAGCAGCTGGAAGGTTGCCATTGTAAATCCCGCTGACACGGCTTCCGCCATCGGGTATATGTCTCTGAAGGGGACATGGTGCGTGTCTACATCCGGCGATTATGAGCGCTATGCAATGGTTGACGGGATCCGGTATCACCATATATTGAACCCGGCCACCGGATATCCCGCCGACAGCGGAGTGCGGAGTGTTACCGTGTTGTCGGACAGCGGCCTGTTGAGCGATGCGCTTTCCACAGCCTGTTTTGTTTTGGGAATAGAGGAGGGGATGGAGTTGGCTGAAAAGTATGGTGCGGAGGCGCTGTTTGTGGATACAAAGGGGAATATTGTAATGTCTCCGGGGATGGAAGAGTGTTTTACATCTGCAAAATAATTCTGATTGAGCAGCTGCCGCCGACAGATGCTGCCATGCTGTTTTTGCGTGACAAGCCGAACCCGAGACGGACATGGGCGAAATCCCTGTTTTGCGATTTCTGTGATTATGCTGCTGCGGGCGGAGCGAACGGCAGCAAATAATCCCGGAGGATACGGCAGAAACAATTTGCGGTAATCAGGCACTTTGTGGTAAGATGTAGGTAGTGCAGAAAGGGATGGTACGGATGGAAACAACTACTTATATCCATGTAAACGAACAGGTATTAAAAACAATAGACGAGAAGATGCCGCCGGAGGAAGAGCTTCAGGATTTGGCAGAGCTTTTTAAAGTATTCGGGGATGGGACAAGACTGAAGATTTTATATGTGCTGCTGAGTTCGGAAATGTGTGTCTACGACATTGCGGCAGTTCTGGGGATGTCTCAGTCAGCCATATCCCATCAGCTGAGAGTGCTGAAACAGATGGATCTGGTGAAGAACCGCAGAGACGGAAAGACCATTTTCTATTCTCTGGCGGATGACCACATTGTGACAATACTCAGTCAGGGACTTGACCATATTGAGGAATAAAGGGAATCCCGAGACGGCGGATCATAAAACAGCATCAGCCAATAAATCGAAACGGCATCGGAACGTAACTGTTAAAGAAGAGCTGTCGCACTGATTAGTGCGCAGCTCTATTTCTGTTCTTAGTGCAAAAGGAATGAAGTTTCTCTAAGGTATGCCGATGCATTGGACTCTTTGATAATGTGGCGGCTTGCGCCGTTCCCGGGAAGGAACCGGTTTCTATTTTACAGGGATTGCATCAAATGCCGCCGTAAAGCTGGTATAGGTATTGCTTCCGATGGAGGAGTGATATGTGGTGATTTCATCGTCAAAAGCCCGGAAGTAGACATACTGGGAGGTCATGTTAATATCCGTGTAATTACCTTCCGCCAAGACAAAAGCATTTGTCCCGTCCGTTCTCATACAGATCAGCTGGGGGGCATTGCCGTTTTTCTGGTAATAGATAAAACCGTTTCCCACATTAAAACAATCCACTCTGTCATTGGTCAGCACTTCCACAACATTCTGTGACAAAGAATAGCGGCAGAGTCTGTAATTGTTGGCCACATCCATGTAGTATACATAATCTCCGGACAGGACAGGGTACCATAGATTTCCTGCCCAGACCTCGGAAACGGTGTCGCCGTCGGTGTTTAAGGCATACAGATAATGATCTGTCTCCGTACCGTTATAATAGATAATGCCGTCCTGCGCACAGGCCGGATTAATGGCTGTGGAAGTCAGCGCAGTCTTGTCAGTGTTGTCGATTTTTACTTTATAGAAAGAAGGGCCTGCGTTCGTGGAAGTCAGCAGATAGAGGTAGTTATCGACCAGCTGCCCCGCTACTACCACATCCTTCGTCAGAGCCGTGGTGCCTTTTCCATTCAGATCGCACCGGTCAAAAGATTTCATGCCCTGAACCTGTCCGAAACCGGTAGTGGAGGTGGATCCTGTCTGAAAATAGTAGAGGTACTTGCCTCCGGCCAGAATATTTTGTACCTGAAGGGTATTCAGCCTTCTGATATCCGTCTCGGCGGTGCTCATGGCATAAAGACTGCCTCCGTCAAAGGTATTGGAGAAATAGACATTGCCGTTGTACTCGCAGAATAGGCCGCTGTTATTGAGATTGCCGGCGGTATTGCCGATGGTCCCTTCCGGGTTCATAGCTACACGGTTGAACAGGATCATCACTACCATTGCGGTGATAAGCGCTAATGCCGCTATGATACCGATTAAGATTCGTTTTTGCTTTGTGCTCATATTCGTTGCCTCGATCTTTCCGAGACAGTTCCTGTTCCGGTCAGGCGGATGCCGTTTTGTGAACGGAACTCTCTCTATTACCTTAAGTATACCTCTCTTTTTACTTGCTATCAAGTTTGTTTTGGTATAAGATTATGTAAGATATTATTTCCGTTACTTTTCACACCCACGCCACCGCGAGGCGTTTTCACGCGCTTTTTGCGTGATCAAACCCAAGCGATTAGAATAATCGCTTGGGCAACCTGCGCGAAACCGCTGTTTTGCGGTTTCTGTGCATGCGTTACTGGTCGCGGAGTGAACAGTAACTTATTTCCGGTTACGGCTTACATGCCGGCCCGCCGGAGAAAAAGCAAATTACGGCGGAATATGTAGATACAGATAGAAAGGGCGCGTATTACGGAACGGAAGTACCCTTGTAATGCGAAGCCGGATACAAAAGGAGCAGGTCAATATGGATTTACTGGAGTTAAGGGATCAACTGGATGTCATTGATGCCCGGATTGTAGAATTGTACGAGAAGCGCATGGAAATCTGCGGGCAGGTTGCGGCATATAAAATTGAGACGGGAAAGAAGGTATTTGACAAGCAGCGGGAAACGGAAAAGCTTGCCAAGGTAAAGTCCCTGACGCATACGGAATTGAACAGTCAGGGCATCGAGGAGCTTTTTGAACAGATTATGTCCATGAGCAGGAAGCTTCAATACAAGATATTGGCGGAGAGAGGCAGTATCGGGAAGCTTCCCTTTATCGGCGTGGACAAGCTGGAGACGGATAAGGCGAGAGTGGTTTTCCAAGGCGCCGAGGGCGCTTATTCGCAAGCGGCAATGATGCAGTATTTCGGAAATGAGGTCAACAGCTTTCATGTGGACACATTTCGGGAAGCCATGAGCGCCATAGACGAGGGAAGCGCCGATTTTGCCGTGCTCCCGATAGAAAATTCCACCGCGGGCATTGTAAACGAAATTTATGACCTGCTTCAGGAGTATGAAAATTACATTGTGGGCGAACAGATTATACGCATTGAGCACTGTCTGCTGGGGGTGCCCGGAGCGAAGCTGTCCGATATCCGGACGGTATATTCTCATCCACAGTCACTGATGCAGAGTTCCCGTTTTCTTGCCAATTATGACTGGCAGCAGATCAGTATGCAGAACAATGCCTTTGCCGCCCAAAAGGTGGCGGAGGAGGGATTGAAGACGCAGGCGGCCATCGCCGGTGAACACGCGGGAAAGGTCTACGGTTTGGAGGTGCTTCAAAAGGGAATAAACCATTCCGGAACCAATTCTACCAGATTTATTATCGTGACAAACCAGAAGATTTTTCAAAAAGATGCGAAAAAGATAAGTATATGTTTTGAGGTGCCCCATGAAAGCGGTTCCCTGTATCACATGCTTTCACATTTTATCTACAATAACCTTAACATGACAAAGATCGAGAGCCGTCCCATGGAAGGGCGCAATTGGGAATACCGCTTTTTCGTTGACTTTGAAGGAAATCTGGCGGACAGCGCCGTGAAAAATGCGCTCAGAGGGCTGCGGGATGAGGCACGGAATATGAAGATACTGGGAAATTACTGATAAGGCGGCTGCAGTGGTGGCAATGTGCATTTTACCGTCCTGACTGCTGTGATTTACAGATTTCCGAAAGCCGAGATGGCAGGAGTAAAAAGATATGAGACAGAACGAACTGATTGTATATAGAAATATGGAAGACGGCGGACTTCTTCAGGATATGGCGTGGCTTATGACCTATTACCGTGAGTCTCCCTTGCAGACAGAGGAGGGAAGGCCCTGTACCCCGGAGGGGAAGAAGGAGCTTTTCTGCGACTGTATCCATCGTCTGATCGAGCTGGCAGGCCGATACGGCTTTCACGGAAATCTCTGGCACTGTTATCTCACAAACCTGCTGGTCAACAATGAAAACAGCTACAGCTGCGGTTGTGAGATCAGAGGAGAAATCGAGGGAACCATCAATGAAGCCGCTCTCCACGATATTGTGATTTTTAAAGAATTTTTCGATTATAATTTTGAGCCTATGGTGGAGGAATTGAAAACTGCCGAATTTTCCATGATACAAAATTATGTCAGCAGCAGCCGGGAAAGCAAAGTGTATAACACCAGAATTTGTGCCCGCATCTGTGAACTGACGGAAAAATTTTGCCGGGATCACACGCCGGAGGAAATGAAGGCTACGCTCACGGAATTTTACCGAGAGTACGGGGTGGGAAAATTTGGGCTTCACAAGTCCTTCCGCCTGTCCCATGACGGGTCGGGGGTACATATAGACCCTATTTTGAATATTACCCATGTGACGTTAGATGAGCTGGTGGGCTATGAAATTCCCAAGAAAAAGCTGACCGACAACACGGATGCCTTTGTGGCGGGGAGAAAGGCCAACAACTGCCTGCTGTACGGAGATGCCGGAACCGGAAAATCTTCCTGTATTAAGGCTGTTGCCAATGAATATTACGGAAAAGGGCTTCGCATTATAGAGGTGTATAAGCACCAGTTTCAGGATTTAAATGATGTGATCAGCCAGATTAAAAATCGAAATTATAAATTTATTATTTACATGGATGATTTGAGCTTTGAAGAGTTTGAGATCGAATACAAATATCTGAAAGCGGTCATTGAGGGCGGATTGGAGAAAAAGCCGGAAAATGTTTTGATTTATGCCACTTCCAACAGACGCCATTTGATCCGGGAAAATTACGGCGACAGAGAGGAAATCCGGGAAGACATGCATACCGGAGACACGGTTCAGGAGAAGCTCTCGTTGGTGTCCCGGTTCGGGGTAACTATCTATTTCGGTGCGCCGGACAAGAAGCAGTTCCAGAATATTGTAAAAGTACTGGCAGAGCGTCACAATCTGTCCCTGCCGGAGGATGAGCTGCTGCTGGAGGCTAACCGGTGGGAGCTGTCCCACGGAGGACTTTCCGGCAGAACCGCACAACAGTTTATTGATTATGTTCTGGGAAAAGTGTGAAGGAAATCACTAAGCTCGAAAAGACCTCGCTAAGTGGTTCCACGCTCTGCGGAACAGAGCTTCTCCCCAAACTGCTAAAGCAGTTACAAGATTCGCCCAGCGAATCTTCCAGACTTGCACCGATTCATTGATTGTTTGTGCCGAATGCGTCGGCATGTTTGGAAGTGAGGGAGAAACTAAGTCATTCCTTGCCTTGCAGCAATTCATTGAATGTTTGTGCCGCTAATTCGGGGTAAATTTGAAAACATGGTTTTCATGGAGCAGTCGCTTGAATTGCCCAAATAATATGAAAATATATGAATATTCATGTTAGTTCAGGCTGGTAAGCACCGGGAACACTTTTCCGAAAAGAGAGTAAAATATTTGTCCGCCGGAGCGGGCTGACGTAAAGGGATGGAAGATATGTCAAAGAAAGATTTTTGCAATGCAAAGTATTATACGAACAGAGAGTTTAGCTGGATTTTGTTCGACCACCGTGTGCTGAACGAGGCAAGGGATAAAAATATTCCTCTGTTTGAGCGGCTGAAATTTTTGAGCATTACGGCTTCGAATCTGGATGAATTTTTTATGATTCGCGTGGCCTCCCTGAAGGATATGGTGAATCTGGGATATGAAAAGGAGGATATTGCGGGTCTGACGCCTGCAAAGCAGCTGGAACTGCTGAGTCAGGCCATCCACGAGCTGGTGGAGCGTCAATATTCTACTTATAACCGTTCTCTGGTGCCTAAGCTTGCACAGAACGGCTTGCAGATCATTCGTCAACACGAGGAACTGACAAAGGAAGAGGCCTCGTATATTGATAAATATTTTGAAGAAAATATATACCCCGTGCTGACGCCGATGGCGGTGGATTCTTCCAGACCTTTTCCGCTGATCCGTAACAAGACCTTGAATATCGGCGCTATGGTGCATAAGAAGAACAGCAAGGAGGAACTGGAATTTGCCACGGTGCAGGTGCCCAGTGTGCTGGATCGTATAGTAGTGCTGCCCGGAGAAGGCAAGGCGAAGAAGATTATCCTCTTGGAAGAGGTTATTGAGAGAAATATTCATAAATTGTTTTTAAACTATGACATTATCTGTGCGCATCCTTTCCGGATTATGCGCAATGCCGATCTGACAATCGAGGAGGATGAGGCTGCGGATCTGTTAAAAGAAATTGAAAAGCAGCTGAAAAAACGTCAGTGGGGCGAGGCTATCCGTTTAGAGGTGGAACATGGCTGCGACAAACGTCTGCTGCATTTTCTTACGGAAGAACTGCGTATGGAAGAGCAGAATATTTATGAGATTGACGGCCCCTTGGATTTGACTGTTTTAATGAAGGTGTACGGGCTGGAAGGCTTCGAACATTTAAAGACACCGAAATATACCCCTCAGGCGGTGCCTGAGCTGCCTGCGGGCTGCAATCTTTTTGAGGAAATCCGCAAGCGGGATATTTTACTGCATCACCCTTACCAGACTTTTGAGCCGGTGGTGAATTTTATCCGTCAGGCGGCAAAGGATCCGGAAGTTCTTGCCATCAAGCAGACCCTGTACCGTGTCAGCGGCAATTCGCCTATTATTGCCGCGCTGGCTCAGGCGGCGGAAAACGGGAAGCAGGTAACGGTGCTGGTAGAGTTGAAAGCACGGTTTGACGAGGAAAATAATATCGTATGGGCCAAAATGCTGGAAAAAGCAGGCTGCCATGTTATCTATGGATTAGTGGGATTAAAGACTCACAGTAAAATTACGCTGGTGGTCCGCCGGGAAAAGGACGGTATCCGGAGATACGTACATCTCGGCACGGGGAATTATAATGACGCAACGGCAAAATTGTATACGGATATCGGGCTGCTGACCTGTTCGGAATCTATCGGAGAGGATGCCACCGCAGTCTTCAATATGCTGTCGGGCTATTCCGAGCCGCTGTTTTGGAGCAAGCTTTCTCTGGCGCCGCTCTGGCTGAAAAATAAATTTTTGGATTTGATACAGAGAGAGAAGCAATTCGCTCAGGAAGGAAAATCGGCTCATATTATAGCCAAAATGAATTCGCTCTGCGACAGGGATATCATTGCGGCATTGTATGAAGCAAGTGCGGCAGGCGTTAAGATTGAGCTGATTGTCAGAGGAATCTGCAGTCTGAAGGTGGGCATAAAGGGAGTTAGCGAGAATATCACCGTGCGCTCCATCGTGGGAAACTTTCTGGAGCACAGCAGGATCTTTTATTTTGAAAACGGCGGGAACTATGAGATTTATTGCGGCAGTGCGGATTGGATGCCCCGCAATCTGGAACGCCGGGTGGAAATTCTGTTTCCCATTGACAGGCCGGAGCTGCAAGATAAACTGATGCACATTTTGCAGTGTCAGCTGCGGGATAATGTAAAAGCCTCCGTACTTCAGGAGGACGGCACATATGTCAAGGTGGATAAGAGAGGAAAGTCTCTGTTCCAGTCACAGGATGCCTTTTGCAGAGAAGCCGTTGAAGCGGCCAAGGCAGCAGCAAAGGACAACCCCTTGGCTGCCAGAACTTTTATACCGGAGACCGGCGGAAAAAAGGACTGAGTCAGCCGGGTGAACTATCATCTATAAGATGATTTCATTTCCCGCAAATTGTGACGCACATCTGTCAGAAAGCAATTTTCAAATATGCTCTAGTGCTCCGTCCAGTCAGGAATTGGATTTTGGGGCTGTATGGTTCGTGCTAGTGCCAGGCAAAATTTCAACGGCAATGCGGTGGCATCGTCTAGAAATTTTAACAGCGCAATGGCGCGAAACAGGCTGCTACAAGGTTCATTTCTGGCCGGATGGAGTACTGGTTGGAAACGGAGGAATATCGGCTATGAGAATTATTCTTGCTTCCGCGTCTCCCAGAAGAAGGGAGCTTTTGGAGCAGATAGGGCTTCATTTTGAAGTAATCACCAGCCATGTGGAAGAGAAGGTATCTTTCCGTCGGCCGGATAAGGTGGTAGAAGAGTTGTCCCGGCAGAAAGCGGAGGCGGTGGCACAGGAATTGGATTTACAGGATCTAAGAGCGGCAGAGGAACCTTTTATGGAAGTAGGTACGGACGGGAAAGAACCGCTTGTGGAAGTAGGTACGGACGGGAAGGAACCGCTTGTGGAAGTAGGTACGGACGGGAAAGAACCGCTTGTGGAAGTAGGTACGGACGGGAAGGAACCGCTTGTGGATGTAGGGACAGCTGTGAAGGAACCATATGTGAAGATGACGTCAGAGACAGAATTGTGCCAGAGAAGACAGGAGGCGGTTCTTGTCATAGGTGCAGATACGGTGGTAGCTTTGGACGGCGCTATTCTTGGAAAGCCGGAGGGAAAGCAGGAAGCTTATTCCGTGCTAAAGAGCCTTCAGGGGCGTGGACATGAGGTTTACACCGGGGTTACGCTTCTGTACAGGGCTGCAGGCGCGCAAGAATGGGTACAAAAATGTTTTCATGAGAGGACAAAGGTGAATTTTTTCCCTATGGAGGAAGCGGAGATCCGGGAATATGTCAATACAGGGGATCCTCTGGATAAAGCGGGAGCTTACGGAATTCAGGGATTTTGTGCCAGATATATCAGCGGCATTGAAGGCGATTATAATAATGTGGTAGGACTCCCAGTGGGAATTCTCTATCAGAAGATAAAGGAGCTGGTTCAACATGAAAAAAGCAGTAATATTTGACTTGGACGGAACTCTTTCCGATTCCATACACAGCATTAAATATTGTGCCGACCGTGCAGTGGCCGAATTCGGATACGGCCCGTTTACGGAGCAGCAGTATAAATATTTTGTCGGGGACGGAGCGGCTAATTTGGTGAAACGTGCGCTGGCCGCAGGCGGGGACGAAGAAGGTGTTCATTTTGACGAGGCTTTTGCAAAATACAAAGATATTTTCCGGGAACACTGCATGTACAAAGTGATGCCTTATGAGGGGATTAAAGAGCTTTTAGCGGCATTAAAAGAAAAGCAGGTTAAGATAGCGGTACTTTCCAATAAGCCTCATATAGAGACGATAAATGTGATTGAAACGCTCTTCGGGAAAGATTATTTTGACGTGATTCAGGGACAGGAAGATAGTGTGGCAATTAAGCCAAGCCCTGAAGGAGTGTTCCGGATTCTGAACCGTCTCGGGCTGACGGCGGATGAAATACTGTATTTGGGAGACACCTCCACAGACATGAAGACCGGAAAAAGTGCGGGAGCCTTTACCATAGGAGCGCTTTGGGGATTCAGGGAACGGGAAGAACTGGAGCAGAATCATGCGGATGCCATTATTGAGCATCCCTTGGAACTATTGGAGTATTTATCATGACTTATAACGATATAAATGAGTTAATTGTTTCTGCTGAATTATCGGGGCATGAAAACTTCTGGAAGTATGACGGAGAGTTTTTCATGTTGTTTTATAACAGGTTCAAGAACACGTCTTTTACGGATATTCCGGATGCTGCTTTTATGTATATGGAAATAAATAATTGGCAAGGAATGAGCGTCCCGTGTGGGATATGAATGGAAAGAGGGTGTAATTAATTTTGTGTCCTTGAACTTTATGCCTTGGTGGATTTTTATTCACCCGAAATATCCAGAAAGCCAGTATTTATAAGGGCTCGTGGGCTCTGCCCACACCCGGCCTCTGGAATAAGGAGGAAGGACAAAGACACAAAACTATATACACTATCCGGTAAAGTCGTAATCCATATCTACAACGCTGCCCGCTGGCGGACGTTTTGGGACTGCCCCAAACAATTCCGTAAAAGTGCTTTTTCGTATTCCAAGATTCACACGGTAGACGTTCTCTCTGTTTAAATCAGAGCCTTTGTCATTATCGCCATCCTTTTCCTTAACTGTCAACATATATACGCCACGCTTCAGCACATGGTCCGGGTTATAGAAAATCCCTTTCTCACCCTAACTCTCAATTAAGACTGTCCCCTCAAGATTTTGAAGGCAGTAATTCAATATTTTATCGGGTGTCATTCTGACAGCTCCATTTCTGACTTACTTCTAATTCTCCTATGAGTGTTTAAGAATATCATAGTGGCTATATCTGTGTCAAGATTTTGGAAAAACTTATTAGCATTCCCTGTGGACAGAGCTTTTATTCAAGATGCCTTAAAAAATGGGTGGGAGAATTTTATCCCTCACCCAATAGCCCGTTGGAAAATGGATTATCTTAGAAACCTGTAAGATTTTCTTCAGCTTTTCCATAAGCGTTCCCATCTTGCATAAATCGCTCCTGCAATCAATACAGATAATAGAGTTTCATTTTCAATATCATTCAGCAAGCCCTCAACGGTCTGGCTCTTTGATGACGGTTACTTGTAAATGTGTTACTTCAACCAATGTTTCCTGCTTGCACTTCAGACAGAATAGCGGGAAATTCTTTAGCTCTGTATCTTTCCTGATTCTGGTTCGGCTCTTGTTGCCGCAAACAGGGCAGTATATCCATTGTGGCGTAGTATCCATAGCTATTTTTTTACTACAGGTATCCATACTTCATATTGTGCATTTTGCGGATCTGGATTTAGGTAAACCTCGACATCGGGAGCATTGCCATATTCGTATCCCGATGTCGGCAGCCATTCTGTTACGATACGCCGTTCTAATTCCTGAATAGACTGATTTGTACCCTCTCCAGAAAATATTGCCCATGTAGTTGCTGGCACGATATATTCTTCAAGTTCATTCTTTTCTTGTGAAGTTGATACTGCAATATAATACTTCCACGGTTCAGTATCATTACAAGTGCTGACGCCAAGGACTCCCATAGGCGGCGTATCCATCATACTGATTAATCTTTGCAATGTCCCGTTCATGGATATTTCCTGCCACTTTGGAGGTATAACTGTAAAATTTTTTTCAATGTCCTTATGAAGCGGTACCGATACGCCTACAATACGGAATGCATCTTTTGTTTCAATTCGATAATTCATTTCTTCCACTCCTTTAACTGTAATTTTAAATAAGATAGGCGGGAAGGATTTTACGGATACACCCTCGTTTTTAACGGCAGATGGGGCGACTCCATGAACAGATTGAAATGCTCTGTTAAATGCAGTAGGGGAATTATATCCATATTTTCCTGCCACATCAATGATTTTCATACTTTTACCCTGTAAATCTACAGCGGCAAGTGACATTTTTCTCCTGCGGATATATTCAGACAAAGAAATTCCTGCCATATAGGTAAACATTCTCTGGAAATGATAAGAAGAACAACAGGCAATCTGCCCAAGCTGTTCATAATCCATTTCATCTGTCAAATGTTCCTCAATATAACCGATTGCATCATTTAATCTTTCAATCCATTCCATAACAAAAATCCTCCTAACAGTTTTTAGTATATATTACGATTCCGTTTTTTTCCTCTCAATCTCTGCACAAAAAAGAGAGGTAATTATTTTAGTAATTGATATTTGCTTTTCTTGCTTGACTGCATAAGTCACGTGTAGATAAAGTATAGCTTTTTCCGTCTTTGATAAAATGTGTCCCACACTGCCGAAATTCAAAATGTACTTTGCAGGCGATACATTGCTCTCGTATGGAAGGTACCCACGCATAGTCAAGTGGTCTGGCATTTCTGTCTGATTCACCGCCGACTGCGACTAATTTAACATTATCAAGATAGTTTGTAAGGTTTATTTCCTCAATCAATGGCTGACAGATAATATTTTTATGTTTAGCAGGCAATTTGATGAAAATGGAAAGTCTGTAATCAGCCCTGTCTTGATTTTCTACCGTACAGCCAACCGTAACATTATCATATCCATCGTTCCAGTCCATTGGAATACAATCCATGAAGCATTCAATACGATTTTCTTTGTATAGCCGCTGCACCCACCTAAGCGATACGTTCCATTCTTCTGCGGCTTCCTGTGCTGTCATATATTCAAACATTTTTACCTCCTATTGCGTACTGTATATAGTATAGCCGCTTGAACGAACTGTATCAAGTGCAGAATTATGAACTTTAATTAAAGTTCTCCGAAAAGAAAAGCGGCAAAGCTTTTTACCCTCTGCCGCCATGTTGTTTATGCAAAAATGATTTCCTCGTTTGTAATCTACCTCGCATAAGCCCTTATGTTACCTAGCCGTCCTGTTCATTCTAAGGCGTTTTCTGCCTTTAGCTGTTCCGTTATGCCCTATGTCTGTTTCATGCCCTCTATGAACTTTTCAAATCGTTCCTGCGCCTGCTTGTCAATGTCGGCAAGGTATGTATTCAGCCTGCCGCTTGTGAGAAGATTGGTGTATGTAACCTTGCGGCACTGTATCAGATAATCCAGATGCCGCTGTTCCCATGTGCCTATCGGCTGTTCTTCTTCGACGGCTACAGTTAAGCACGGAAATAAATAATTGCCTTGCTGTTCGTATTTGCCGCCCAGCTCCTCAAATAATGATTTTGCCACTTTCTAATTCCTCCAAATAAGATATTCACTCCACATTATTGTGTCTGTTGCCTTAAACACAATTATTTATTTTCTCCTTATTTGGTTTCACTCATATCATATTTTTTCACAAAAATTCTTCTTTCCATTGTGGAAAACCCCACAGGAAATACTCAGGATTCTATATTCCTACACCACTTTACAAGTTTTTTAATAAAAAAAGTATCGTACAGGACTTTCTGATGTATAATGAGTTTGCTACAACTATTACAAAGGAAAGTGACCCTGTACGATAAACTCATTATACAACAAAGATAACCTGATTGGTAGA
>CAJUTJ010000008.1 GCA_910589655.1 uncultured Acetatifactor sp.
GAAGATTTTCTAAGGTTGGAAAGAGGGTGTGTAAACACTCCCTCTTTGTACCCAACCTAAGAAAATCTAAGTCATTCCGGGAAGAACGCAAGAACAGCGTTCTTCCGGCCTTGCACCAGTTCATAAATTGTTTGTGCCGCTGGCGGCACTTTTTAATCAGAGCTTCAGATCCCGTAGAGCGGAATCACGGAGGATAGGATTAAGAAGAGGATAGGATTAAGTAGAGAATAGGAATAAGAAATAGAGGTTTCGGCAAGAAATCAAGATGCAGGAGGATCAGGTATGAAGGTGGAAGAGTTATCCGCTTATGAAGTGATTGAGAAGAGAGAGCTGAAAGATATTAAGAGCACAAGCTATTTAGTGCGTCATAAGAAAACCGGGGCGAGAGTAGCGCTGCTTGAAAATGAGGATGAAAATAAGGTATTTTATATAGGATTCCGCACGCCTCCCAAAGATTCCACGGGTGTGGCGCATATTTTGGAGCATTCCGTACTCTGCGGTTCCAGAGATTTTCCGGTAAAGGATCCTTTTGTGGAACTGGTGAAGGGATCTTTGAATACCTTTTTAAATGCCATGACCTACCCCGATAAAACGATTTATCCGGTTGCAAGCTGTCATGATAAGGATTTCCAGAATCTGATGCATGTCTATCTGGATGCCGTTTTTTACCCGAATATCTATGAAAACGAGTCTATTTTCCGTCAGGAGGGCTGGCATTATGAACTGGACGACGAGGGGCAGCTTTCCATTAACGGTGTTGTCTATAACGAGATGAAGGGTGCTTTTTCTTCTCCCGATGATGTGTTGGAGAGGGAGATTTCCAGCGCGCTGTATCCTCATACTGCCTATGGACGTGAGTCGGGAGGTGATCCCGATGTGATCCCTGAGCTTACTTATGAACAGTTCCTGAATTTCCACAGGAAGTATTACCATCCTTCCAACAGTTATATTTATCTGTACGGAAATATGGATATGGCGGAAAAACTGGCCTTTATTGACGAACGGTATCTGTCCGCTTTTGAGTCTTTGGAGACGGATTCGTCCATTGGGAATGAGCCGGCGTTTACAAAGCCGGGAAAAACGGTGATGGAATACCCTATCAGCGAAGGCGAAGATGAAGAGGAAAATACCTTCTTGTCGTGGAATCTCTCCGTGGGGAACAGTTTGGATAAGGAGCTGTATGTGGCATTCCAGATTCTGGATTATGCACTCTGTTCCGCTCCCGGTGCGCCTTTGAAACAGGCGCTGGTGGAGGCCGGTGTAGGCAAGGATGTATACAGTATCTACGAGAACGGGATCAAACAGCCTTATTTCAGTGTGATTGCCAAGGATACTTCCTTGGAAAAGGAGCAGCAGTTTTTAGATGTCATCAGACAAGTGCTCACCGATCTGGCAGAAAAAGGCTTTGACGAGAAAGCCTTGCTGGCGGGGATTAATTACTATGAGTTTAAGTATAGGGAGGCTGATTTCGGCTCATACCCGAAAGGGCTGATGTATGGATTGCAGATATTGGACAGCTGGCTTTACGATGACAGTAAGCCCTTTATCCATATTGAGGCAAACGATACCTTTGCCTTTTTGAGGACACAGGTGAAAACCGGTTATTTCGAGAAACTGGTAAAGAAATATCTGTTGGACAATTCTCACGGAGCAGTGGTTATTTTAAAGCCCAAAGCCGGACTGGGCGTACAGAGGGAGGAGGCTTTACGGGCCAAGCTGGCTGAGAAAAAAGCTTCCATGGGAGAAGAGGAGCTCACCAGAGTAAAAGAAACTTATGAAGCCTTGAAAGAGTTTCAGGAGAAGGAGGATTCGCAGGAGGATCTGGCTAAAATTCCTTTGCTTACCCGTGAGGATATGAAGCGGGAGGCAGAAGGCTTTGTCAATGAGGAGAGAGAGATTTCCGGTACTCCTATGCTGTACCACAATATAGACACCAACGGCATCGGATATTTAAGGCTCCTTTTCAAATGTCAGGAAATCCCGGAGGAATATTTCCCGTATATCGGCATTTTAAAAGGCTGTCTGGGCTTGTTGAATACGGAGCATTTTGCTTACGGTGATTTATTTAATGAGATGAATCTGGTGACGGGAGGAGTGGCTGCGGTAAATAATGCTTATTCCCGTGTGGAGGACCCTGATCAGTATACGCTGACGCTGGAGATTAAGACAAAGGTATTATATGGGAATCTGGGCAGAGCCATAGAACTCATCGGCGAGATTCTTACTACCAGTGACTTTACGGATACGAAACGATTGAGAGAGATTCTGGCGGAAGGGAAGTCCAGAATGCAGGCTCAGATGATTTCAGGAGGGCATAGTGTGGCGGTGGGAAGGGCAATGTCTTACGGCAGTGTGTCCGCAACGGTCAGTGAGATCATATCAGGCATTCCTTTCTATCGTCTGACAGCCGGTCTTGTGCAGAACTTTGAGGCGGAGAAAGAGCAGTTGATTGAAAAGCTGCAGACGCTTGGAAAAATGATTTTCCGTCCCGAGAATCTGATGGTGGATTTTGTGGGGGATGAACAGGCTGTGGGTAGGCTGGAAGAGCCCATAGCATCATTGAAGAAAAGGCTATTTACCTGTCAAGTGGCGAAACAGGCATATGTTCCCGCAGTCAGGAAGGAGAACGAGGGCCTTATGACATCCGGGCAGGTGCAGTATGTATGCCGTGCAGGCAGCTTCCGCAAAAAGGGACTGCCCTATCAGGGGGCGCTGCGTGTGCTGCGCGTGATAGAGGGTTACGAGTATTTATGGATGAATGTCCGTGTGAAAGGCGGGGCTTACGGCTGTATGTGTGCTTTCGGAAAGTCGGGCGAGTGCTATTTTGTTTCTTACCGGGATCCCAATCTGGGGAAGACTTTGGAAGTCTATGAAAAGGCGGCGGATGCCATTGAAGCTTTCGATGCCGACGAACGCACCATGACTCAGTACATCATCGGAACCATCAGCGAATTGGATATGCCCAAAACGCCGGCGGCAAAGGGATTGCAGTCGTTAAGCGCATATATGACGGGAATTACTTCGGAAATGCTTCAAAAAGAGAGGGATGAAATTCTCTCCGCGACGCCCGAGACCATTCGTTCTCTGGCGGAGTATATCAGGGCATTTATGGAGGAAAATAACCTATGCGTGGTGGGAAATGCCCAAAAGATTAAAGCGGAAGAAGATATATTTATGAAAATCGAGAACCTTTTTTAATTCGTCTCGTCTATAAGGATGAAGGCGCCTGCAAATACGACAAAACAGGACTGATTTGCGGCAATGTATGGGATGCTGTATTTTCAGACACATACTGTTATCAAGTTTTGAGCGTGTTTGAAAAATCATTCCCCGGTTTGCATGACCTGCGGAAAGCATTTTTCAAACACGCTTTGTGATTCTGCAGTTAGAAAAACGCGAAAGACAGCGTTTTTCATATCTATTTGAGCCGCTAAAGCGGCATGGGGGATTATTATGAAGAAATTCAAGGTATGTTTTCAAACAACGGCAATGCTTTTACCGTTGGCGATGCTATTGGCAGGCTGCGGCTCCACAGCAAACGATGCTGCGTCGCATCCCGTTCAATCAAACACTTCCGGAATGCCGGCGACAATGGCGGCAGGCGGAGCTTCCTATGAGGAAGGCGTGATGGAGGAAAGCAGTTTCATTGACTCCGCGGCGGACATGGATAATACGGCAGTACCCGGAGAGGAAGTCCAAGGGACGAACGCTGTCCTGTCTCAGGACAGAAAGCTGATCCGGACGGTGGATTTGGAAATGGAAACCAAGGAATTTGACCGGATGATGACCGATCTGGAAGCGCAGGTACAAGACCTCGGCGGGTACATAGAAAATATGGAAACGTATAACGGCAGCAGTTATACGGAGTATCGTTCTTTAAGGTGGGCAAATTTAACAATCCGCATACCAAAGGAGGCGTTAAACGGCTTTTTGAAAAATATGTCTGAGATCGGGAATGTGGTCAGACGGTCGGACAGTGTGGAGGATGTTACCTTGTCCTATGTGGATATGGAGAGCCGCAGGGATACGTTAAGGGCGGAGCAGGAGCGGCTGCTGAAACTGCTGGAACAGGCGTCCAATGTGGAAGAGATGATTGCGTTGGAGGAGAGGTTGTCCAATGTGCGTTATTTGTTGGAGAGCATGGAATCCAAGCTTCGCACCATAGACAACCAAGTGGATTACAGTACCGTGAATTTGGAGCTTTCCGAGGTAAAGGAGCTGACACCCGTGGCGGAGAAGTCTGATTTACAGAGGATTACGGATGGATTTACGGATAGTATTAAGGAGATCGGAAACGGGATAAAGGAAGGAATTATATGGTTTGCGATACATATTCCTTATTTGGTGATTTGGGCAGCAGTTATCGCGGCAGCAGTATTATTTCTGAGACGGCTGAGAAAGAAGACGGCTGCTAAGAAAGCGGCAAAAACAGAACAAAAAGATACAAAAGAAATAAAGGATACAAAAGAAATAAAGGGTTCAAAAGATGTAAAAGAGAGCTCGGACTGACGTATAAACGAAATATAGAATATAGACATCCTTTTCAAGGTGTGATATGCTTGTCTTAGAGACAGTCTGGAAAATAATCTTATAATAAAGAAGAAAAATATGGCATTAACAAAGGATGATTTACAGGCATTATCCACAATGACGGATGTGAAAAGCTCCGGACATTCGGTAAACATTTCGGAGACTTAACCGCCGGTTAAGATTATTTCCTGATAGTTGAAACAGGCTCCATTGCGGAGCCTGTTTTTTTCGGTTATACTGAACGCACCAATTGGTTTATATGAAATGGCATTTCATAATCCTGTGCTTAAGGCCGTTGACGGCAGGCCGGGAATTGTGTTTAAAAATCATTGATGGAGGTTGGGTATGATGGATATAAAATTGGGCAGTAAAATCACGGAACTTCGAAAAGCAAAGAAAATGACACAGGAACAGCTGGCCGATCTGCTGGGGGTATCGGCTCCGGCAGTGAGCAAGTGGGAGACGGACAGCTCGTACCCGGATATTACAATGCTTTGTCCCTTGGCACGGGTGCTGGGTACGGATGTGGATACGCTGTTGGCTTACGAGGAAACACTTTCGGAAGAAAAGCAAGGGTTGTATATGACGGAAGTTATTGAAATGGTGAGAAACGGGAATGGGGAGGAGGCGGAAGGCCGGCTGGAGCAGTTATTGCACAGCTATCCTTCTACGGTTTCGTTAAAATTCAGCGCCATTGCAGTCTTTTCTTTACTGGAAATGAACAGTGCTCCGGACGATAATGAGGGATTGGCGGTGGATAGGGAAAGGTGGAAAAGCAGAAGGAAAGAGCTGGCGGAGGCCATTTATAAAAGCGGGGAATCTGCTTTTTATCTGCCTGCGGTTTCTCTGCTTGTCTCTCTGGAGCTTGCCGACGGAAATTTGGACAGGGCTGAGGAACTGCTGAAACAAACGCTTGTAAATACAGCGGATTTTACCCTGCAATGGGTTCAGCTTTACCAGAAGAAGGGACAGTCGGATAAGGCTCTTGGGACGGTACAGCGTAATCTGTATAAGCTGGTCAGTGACATGAGAACCTGTCTTATGGTGATGCTTGGAAATGACATGAAATTTGACAGAGAGAGAACCTTGGAAATCTGTAAAATTTTTCAGAGTCAGGAGGAATTATTCGGTGTCGGCGGCGGTACCGGGGCAGGTGTGATTGCCGAAGTGTATCTGAGACTTGGTATGGGACAGAAAGCTTTGGATTGCCTTGAGGAATTTACAGATCGTCTGACAGAAGGGTTGAACCTGCCCAATCAGGTTCTGTTCTACCCGGAATTTTCTCCCGAAAAGGTGCAGTTAAAAGCCAGCCGGGAGATGGCTAAAACCATACTTGCCGGACTGGAGAAGGATGATTCTTTAGAGGAATTGCGGGGAGAAGAGCGTTTTCAGGCAGTCCTCGGAAAGCTCCGGGATTTTTGCTGAAAGGATTGGCAGCCATGCAAAAAAGCGTGAAAACACCTCGCGGTGGAAACGTCACTGCATTCAGTTCAGACAGGGCGCTGAACCGTTACGAGATGCACACAAAACGCGGAAAGAATGTGTTTTGGTGCCCGCATGTCTCGCAAAATCGCATAGTGACGCGGGTTTGACTTCGCAGGAGTGGCTGTCGGAACAGTAACGGTTATTGTTCCGTGGCATTTACTTTTCGGGAGACATCTGTTATAATGCAATCGTTGCAGCCCGGCCTTTCCGTAAGCGGGAGGGCCGGTTTCAAAGTTTATGACCACAGAAAGAATGAGGAAATACATGAGCGAGAATCCATCCTTCAAATCAGGATTTGTGACCTTGATCGGCAGACCTAATGTGGGGAAATCCACTTTAATGAACAGACTGATCGGGCAAAAAATTGCCATAACTTCCCGTAAGCCCCAGACCACACGCAATCGGATACAGACGGTTCTGACATTGGAGGAAGGGCAGATTGTCTTTTTGGATACGCCCGGAATCCATAAGGCGAAAAATAAGCTGGGTAACTATATGGTTCATGTGGCGGAAAACACTTTGGAGGAGGTGGATGTGATCCTCTGGCTGGTAGAGCCTACAAATTATATCGGCGCAGGAGAGCGTCATATCATAGAACAGTTGAAAAAGACGAAAACGCCGGTGATTCTGGTAATTAACAAAACGGATACCGTAAAAAAGGAAGCGGTTCTGGGCTTTATTGATACTTACCGGAAAGAGCTGGATTTTCAAGAGATTGTCCCCGTGTCTGCTTTGAAGGGGAACAATACCGACGAACTGATAAAATGCATTTTAAAGTATCTGCCTTACGGTTCCCCGTTTTATGACGAGGATACCATTACCGACCAGCCCATGCGGCAGATTGTGGCGGAGCTGGTCAGGGAAAAAGCGCTAAGGCTTTTGGGGGATGAAATTCCCCACGGAGTGGCTGTCAGTATCGAGAGCATGAAGGAAAAGGGAAAGATTTGCCATATCGAGGCAACTATTGTCTGCGAAAGGGAATCACACAAAGGAATTATTATAGGTAAAAGTGGACAAATGCTGAAAAAAATAGGTTCCACGGCCCGGCCTGAAATAGAAAATCTGCTGGAAATGCAGGTGAATCTCCAGCTCTGGGTGAAGGTGAAAAAAGACTGGAGGGACAGTGATTTCTTATTGAAAAATTTTGGATATAATCCGAAAGACGCCACGCCGGGAGGCCGGTAAATTTATCCAAAGAAAAACCTGTTTCAGAAAGAAAAACCGTGTTTTAAGACAATACAGTCCATTGCGGCCGATATGGAGTTCAAGGAAGCCAATGAAAGCCGGCGAATAGAAAAAAGAAAAATGCAGACCCTAACAAAGCAGGAAAAGATTACTGTCCATGGAGTGGAAAGTAACGGAAAAAGATACGAATCCGGGGGATGCGGAAAATGAATTTAGAATACTGGAAGCAATTTGAGAACAGCGGCAGAGTGGAAGATTATTTATCATTTTTATCCTGTGACAGACAGGAGAATGCAGGAAAGGAAAATAAGGCGGGAGAGCATACGGATGCAGGGATATATATGTGTGACAGGGATCGTATTAAAGCAGACTCCCGTGGGGGAATACGACAGACATATTAGTATTTTGACAAAAGAAAGGGGCAAGATATCTGCCTTTGCCAGAGGGGCCAGAAAGCCGGCAAACCGATTGACAGCTGCCGCCGCCCCTTTTTCTTTCGGCGTTTTTAAGCTCTATGAGGGGAAAAGCTCTTATACATTGGTGGAAGCCGACATTCAGAATTATTTTGAAGAGCTGAGAACGGACTATATCGGGGCATATTACGGCATGTATTTTGCGGAGGTGGCAGACTTTTATACCAGAGAGAATAATGATGAACGGGAAATGATGAAGCTGCTGTACCAGACTCTGCGTGCTTTATGCGCCCCGTCGCTGCCAAACCCTTTGATCCGCTGTATCTATGAGTGTAAAGCCATAGCCGTAAACGGTGAGTTCCCGGGGCCGCCTCCGGATGAAACGCTGGAGGAATCCACAATTTATGCGCTGCAATACATAGCATCCAGCCCCATAGAGAAGTTATATACGTTCAATGTGACGGAGACGGTTTTGAAGCAGCTCCAGCAGGTTTCGGAAAGATATATGAAGCGGTTTGTGGGAAGAGAATTTAAGAGTCTGGAAGTTCTGCAAACTCTCTGTTGAAAAAATAGCTCTTTTTTGATACAATGACTTAATACGGATTGTGGAAATTATTTTTGGAATTTCCGTGGATTAGTTTGTGCCGTGACCGGCGGCATGGAGGTTGATATGAGAAAAGTCTCAAGAATGGCGTTATGTATTACGCTGACGGCGCTGACGATAACCGGCTGTGGAGGAGCCAACGTTCCCGATATGATCGATAAACCTATGATTTCCGTTGCGCAGAGCGGGGAAGTTACGGAGTATTTGGTGGGGGAATTTGGAGCGGAGAGGTATAATATATCGGAATTGTCTTCTATGGCGGCGGAAGAGGCGGCGATATATAATACAGCCAACCAGACAGGAAGCACCACCCCTGTGAAACTGGAAAAAGTGGAGGCTTTAGAGGACGGTTCCGGCAGAGTGGGAATTGTTTATCAATATGACAGTGCCGAGAGCTACACCGGCTTTAACGAGGGATCGCTTTTTTACGGGACGGTGGGGGAAGCCATTGCGCAGGAATATGCCGTCAATATTGATTTGGTAAGCGCCGGCGGCAAAGACGGCGGCATTTTCACATCGGATCAGTTGAAGCAGGCCGTGGATAGGCGTCTCATCATCGCACCTTACGGTGTATATATATACTGTCCCGGAAAGGTGGAATACATCAGCGATAATGCGGTTATGGCTGAGGACGGAAGCGTAAACGCGACGGCGGCCGAAGAACCCGTATACATCCTGTTAAAATAAAATTTAAGAAGAAAATTCTTCTCCGGCAAAAGGGTAAGGGAGAGAAGGGACGGAACTGGAATCCTAAGACAGTCCCGGAACGGAAGTGCCCGGAAGAGAAGGGACGGAACTGGAATAGAGCTGGAATACAACTGGAATAGGAGGCAGCATAAAATGGAAAAAACAATGGAAAAAATCGTAGCGTTGGCTAAAGCCAGAGGGTTTGTATATCCCGGCTCCGAGATCTACGGCGGACTTGCCAATACATGGGACTACGGTAATCTCGGCGTGGAGTTAAAGAATAATGTGAAAAAAGCATGGTGGCAGAAATTTGTGCAGGAAAATCCCTATAATGTAGGTGTGGACTGTGCTATTCTTATGAATCCACAGACATGGGTGGCCAGCGGGCATCTCGGCGGTTTTTCCGATCCCTTGATGGACTGTAAGGAATGTCACGAGCGTTTCCGCGCAGATAAGCTGATTGAGGATTTTTGTGCCGATAACGGCATTGAATTGACGGAGAGCATTGACGCTTGGACTCAGGAACAGATGAAGAATTTTGTGGAAGAAAAAAATGTTCCCTGTCCCAGCTGCGGCAAACATAATTTTACGGATATCAGACAGTTTAACCTGATGTTTAAAACCTTCCAAGGTGTTACGGAAGATGCCAAGAATACTGTATACCTGCGTCCCGAGACGGCACAGGGCATTTTTGTAAACTTTAAGAATGTACAGAGAACTTCCCGGAAAAAAATCCCCTTCGGCATCGGCCAGATCGGTAAATCTTTCCGAAACGAAATTACGCCCGGGAACTTTACTTTCCGGACAAGAGAGTTTGAGCAGATGGAGCTGGAATTTTTCTGCGAACCCGGAACGGATTTAGAGTGGTTCCGGTACTGGAGAGGCTTCTGCCGTGACTGGCTGCTTTCTCTGGGCATGAAAGAAAATGAAATGCGTCTGCGGGATCACAGTCCCGAGGAGCTTTGCTTTTATAGCAAGGGCACTACCGATATAGAATTTCTGTTCCCCTTCGGATGGGGCGAGCTCTGGGGAATTGCCGACAGAACCGATTATGACTTGACCCAGCATGCCAATACCTCCGGTGAGGATATGAGCTATTTTGATGACGAGAAGAAGGAAAAGTACATACCCTATGTAATTGAACCTTCCCTCGGCGCAGACCGGGTGGTTCTGGCGTTTCTCTGTGCCGCATATGACGAGGAAGAGCTGGAAGGCGGTGACATGCGTACCGTCCTTCGTTTCCATCCCGCACTGGCGCCTGTAAAGATCGGTGTGCTGCCTCTCTCCAAAAAGCTCGGTGAGGGTGCAGAGAAAATTTATACGGAACTTTCGAAGAAATATAACTGCGAATTTGATGACAGGGGCAATATCGGTAAGAGATACCGTCGTCAGGATGAGATCGGTACTCCTTTTTGTGTCACTTATGATTTTGAGTCTGAGACAGACGGTTGTGTTACCGTGCGTTTCAGAGATTCTATGGAGCAGGAGCGTGTAGCGGTTGCTGAGCTGGATGCATATTTTGCAGATAAGTTTTCTTTCTGATGTAAATCGGATTTAGAGAGGGCAGAAGCTACATTCTGCCCTTTTTGCGTTTTGCGCCGTGCGGCTGCGCCGCTTTGTAAAAGGAATGAATACAGTGATGTACCGTGGGATTGTGTTTTCGGTAACGGATTGTTTGAAAGCATAAAGGGAGACAGGGGGTATCAGATTGGATAAGATAGAAGTTTTCCGGATTTTGGGAATAGCAGAGACAAAGGATGAGAAGCAGATTAAGAACGCTTACCGCAAAAAACTGTCTGTGACAAATCCCGAGGACGACCCGGAAGGATTTAAACTTCTCCGCGGCGCTTATGAAGAAGCATGCAGGCTGGCCGGAGAGAGCGGCGGGGAGCAGGAGGGACAGCCGGAAGATACCACGCCATCCGGCCTATGGGTGAAAAAGGCCGCTGAAATTTATAGTAATATCCATACCCGGCAGGATTTGAGCTTATGGGAGAAGCTGTTTGCGGAGGACTGCTTTTTATCTCTGGAGGATGAGGAAAACTGTCGGATTAAGCTGCTGAGATTTTTAATGGGACATTTTAAGCTTCCCACGGAGGTATGGAGACTGTTTAATAAAAAGCTTTCTCTTGACGAAGATACGCAAAAGCTGAGGGAACAATTTCCTATAGATTTTGTGCGTTATATTCTGAATAAGTGCGAGCGCGGTGAGGATGTGGATTTTTCTCTGTTCGAAGGGCCAAAAGACGGAGATTATGATCTGTTCCTGCAATATTACGATCGCACATGGCAGGCGCTTTCCGAGGAAAAGCTTGATGAGGCGGCCCGCTGCATCGAATGTGCGGATGAGCTGAATATCAAACATCCCGTTTTGGAGATTTGCCGCGGAGATCTTATGCACAGACAGGGAAAATCCGTGGAGGCGGTGGCCTTTATGGAAGATCTGCTGAAAAAATATCCGGATGACGCTATGGTAGGCTATAATACCGCCGAGATGCTGTGGAAGCAGGAACATGGGGAAAAGAATACATTCCGGAAGAAAGCGGCATCTATCTATCAGGGACTTAAAGCGGCTAACGATACCCATTATATGGCAAATGTCCGTCTGACGGAATGGTATTATGAAAACGGACAGTACAAGGAGGCGAAAAGCTGCGCCGAGAAGGTGCTTTCCAGCGGATCCGACGATACTTTTATGGAGCTTCTGATCAAGATCAATGTGGAGATTGAGAAGGAACTGGAGAGAGAATACCGTGAGACGAAAAAATGGGAGCCTGCATTGGAACTGTGCTGGTGCTACCTTCAGGACGGAAAGATTTCCAAAGGCATTATGCTTGCCGTCAGCATTGAAAAGCAGCTTCCCCCTGAAAAGGAAGCGGAATTTGACGGGCTTATGGCAAAGCTTTACGTGGAGGAGGCGGAGTACGAGGATTCTATTGTCATGACCCATGCATGGGAGAAAGCCTTACAGATAAAGCTGGAAACGGATGAGGAGGAGGAGAAAGAAAAGGATCAGGACAGGCTTCGGCAGGCGCACTTGATCCGTATGCAGTGTTACCATAACCTTGGATTCAAAGACCGGGAACAGTTTCGAAAGGCGGTCAGTGAAGGGGAACAGGTTCTTACGGAAAAAGATAATATGAAAGATATCGGAATTTTGTTGGAGCTTGCGCAGTTGTACACGGAAATGGAGGAGTATGAGCAATGTCTGGAATTAGTCCGCAGACTGGTGGAGGAACATCAGATTTATGCGGCTTATGCTACTTCTCTTGAAGCTTACCGGAGACAGCTGGACGCCGGAGGAGTGGTCCGCAGCAGTGCACAGTGTATGCAGTACTTTCCGACCTTTGTAAAAGCGTATGAGTATGTGGCGAAGGTATATCTGGATTTGGAATACAAAGAGGATTTGATAAAGGTTCTTGAGGATGCGGAGAAAGCCGGCGTAAAGAGTGAAATCCTAAATGCGTACCGGTATCAGCTCCAACATAAACAAATGGAAGTGTCCATTCTCAACAATAAACTGCACAAATTTCGTAAAAAGTACTATGACTGTGTGGAAAAAGGTGATACTGCATTATATGAAGAGGGTCTGCAGGTTTTGACGGAATATCTCTACCATTGTCCGGACAGTTACATGTTTGTGGAGCGGGGGCTTTTTCACAGAGCGGCTCATCATTATGAGGAGGCAAAGGAAGACTTTGAGAAAGCTCTTTCCCTAAACCCTGTGAATCCTTACGCTTTAAACGGGTTGAGCTTTGTCTACAAATATATGGGAGACTGCGAGCAGGCTCTGGTCTATCTGAAAAAATCAATCCTTTATATGGATGATGAGAGCGCCTATGCGTATTATGAAGATATGGGGCATTTGTATTCGCTGCTGGGAGATCATCAACGGGCATTGGCGGCACATATGCAGTTTGAGAAGCTTTCCAAGGGGAAACAGAGGAGTATGCACAGCCTTGAAGAACTTGCGGAATGTAAGATGCGTATGGGGCAGGTGGATGCGGCGGATGATATATATTGTCAGATTTACAACAGCAAGAGTTGGATGCGTTTTGAAAAAAGAACGGATCTTTACAGCAGAAGCGGAGACGAGAAGAAGACAAGAGAACTGCTGGATATGTGGCGGAAAGAGCTGAAGCTGGAAAAAAACGATCCCATCAGCAGATGTTTCAGGCGTGTCAATGATAACGAATTTAAGAAATATTATAAGGAATACTTTATTCAGGCCGCATGGACGGAAATGATGTTCGGCACGAAAGAAGCGGCTCTGAAAAACTTTGAAGATATGCTGCTGTTTAACACGGATCAGAGCGAAGAACATAATTTACTCTGCAATATTGTAGTTGGCTGTATTATCTGTGGGGACGACAAACGGGGGAAAAAATACAGCGCCAGACTGCAAAAGTGGTATAACAAAGAATCCTTTAAGCGGGTGGACCGGTATTATAACAGCGCAAAGGGAAAATTGAACGCTAAAATTTTGTCTGTTTTTTATACGGTTCCTCCCGAAAAAATCCAAGAGCTTTTGGATCAGGAGAGGGGTACGGAAATCTGTCATTTCTGTACCAATCCTTACTGCAAAGAGCTTGAGGGAATACGGGTCATGTTCCTTCTCAGGCAAGGGCGGCGGCAGGAGGCGTGGGAACGTCTCACATTAAACTTGGAAAAATATCCTCAGGATGAATATATGCTTGCGGTGAAACATACGGCATTTGGAGATTCGCCGGAGAGTGTCCGGGATTAGGTAAAATAATGGGTAAATGTGCGGGAAGACAGGGGAAAATCCTGTTGAGAGCGTCCCTATATAGGAAATGAGGAAATACATGATAGTAGGAATTGATTTGGGTACTACAAACAGCTTAATAGCGTATTTTACGGAGGAAGGCCCTAAGATTATCCCCAACAGGCTGGGAAAAAATCTGACACCCTCCGTAGTCAGCGTGGATGAAGAAGGGAATGTGTATGTGGGGGAGACCGCCAGAGAGAGGATGAGTCTGTTCCCCGATTCTGTGGCACAGACCTTTAAGCGGAGTATGGGCACGGAGCGGAAATACATTTTAAGCGGGAAGCATTTTAAGCCGGAGGAACTTTCCAGTATGATTCTCCGGGCCTTGAAGGAGGATGCGGAGGCGTATCTGGGAGAGGAGATTACCGAAGCGGTGATCAGTGTACCGGCTTATTTTGACGATAAGAGAAGGAAGGCTACCAAGCGCGCAGGGGAGCTGGCCGGACTTAAGGTGGAGAGAATGATTTCCGAGCCCACGGCCGCCGCGGTGGCCTATGGATTATACGATAAGACGCAGGATACCCGTTTTCTGGTGTTTGACTTGGGGGGCGGAACCTTTGATGTGTCCGTTTTGGAATTATATCATAATATTCTGGAGGTCAGAGCCGTCGCGGGAGACAATTATCTGGGCGGCGAAGATTTTACGGAAGTGATGGCGAAGCTGTTTTTACAGAAGCGGAAGCTGCCGCTCCAAAATCTGAATGAAAAGGAACAGGTCAGGCTGTACCGTCAGGCGGAGAAGGCAAAAAGAGCAATTAACGAACAGAGTGATGTGACCATGAGCTTTCTGTATCATGAAGAAACGCTGGAGGAGGTCATCACCACAAAGGAATATGAGGATGCCTGCGAAGAGCTTCTCATGAAGATCCGTGAGCCTGTGAAAAAAAGTCTGGCGGACGCAGGACTGAAACTAACGGATATTGATGAGGTATTATTGATCGGGGGCGCAACAAGGCTTTCCATCGTAAGAGATTTCCTGATCCGTTTGTTCCGAAAGTTCCCGGATACAAAACTAAATCCTGACGAAACGGTGGCATTGGGGGCTGCCGTTCAGGCCGCCATGAAAGAAAGGCGGGAGGAGGTTAAGGAGGTAATTCTGACGGATGTCTGTTCCTTTACGCTGGGAACGGAAGTGGTCATTGAATACGAGGAAGGGAAGTTTGAGGACGGGAGATTCTGTCCTATCATTGAGAGAAACACCGTGATTCCCGCAAGCCATACGGAGCGTCTCTATACGGTGAGGGATAATCAGGACAAAGTGCGGGTGAAGGTTCTGCAGGGGGAAAGCCGTTTTGCCAAAAATAATTTGTTCCTTGGGGAATTGACGGCGGAGATACCTAAGGCGCCCAAGGGACAGGAATCCATAGACGTTACATACACATATGATATCAATTCTTTGCTGGAGGTGGAAGTTACCGTTACTTCTACGGGAGAAAAGCAGAAAATGATCATCAAGGGTCAAGAGAACCAGATGACTGAAGAAGAAATAAAAAAGCGTATGGAAGAGCTGGCATACCTTAAGATCCAGCCCCGTGACTATGAAGAAAACAGACTGGTGCTGCTGCGGGCGGAGAGAATGTATGAGGAAGCGTTGGGAGAACGCAGAAGGAAGCTTGATTATTACATAACTGCTTTTGAGGCGGCATTGAAGAAAGGGGATCATGACGAGATCATAGATGCAAGAGATGCCTTGAATGACATGCTGGAGGAGGACGAATAATATTTGATATAGTGATACAGGAGAACGGAATTGTAATAATATAAAATCAATGAAATATAAAAGGAGATAGGGCATTGCTGTTTAATTCGTATATTTTTATCCTGTTTTTTCTGCTCGTAACTTTGCTGTCCTATTTTGGCTTGAACCGATGGGGGAAGGAGGTTTGGGCCAAATGGGTGCTGGTAGGAATGTCTCTGTGGTTTTATGCCTATTTTCACATATCATACTTGATTTTGATGATCGGAAGCATATTGTTTAACTTTTTTTGTTCCAATCAAATACGCAGACAAAGCGGTATGAGGAATAAGGTGCTGCTTGCAATCGGAATCGCCGCGAATGTAGGTGTAATTTTTTATTTTAAATATTTTAATTTTTTTCTGGAAAATATCAATACATTGTTTCAATGCAATTTTATAACGGATACTATATTAATGCCGCTGGGAATCAGTTTCTTTACGTTTCAGCAGATATCGTATCTGGTAGATTCCTACCGGATGGAGACAGGAGAGTATTCTTTTGTTGACTATGCTTTGTTTGTCACGTTTTTTCCGCAATTGGTGGCCGGCCCTATCGTTCTGCATGGTGAGATGATTCCGCAATTTTGTGATAAAACCAGAAAAAAATTAGATATGGACAAGCTGGCTTGCGGGATTTATTTGTTTTCAATCGGGCTTTTTAAAAAAGTGATGATTGCCGATGTGCTGGGCAGAGGGGCAGACTGGGGATTTTCGAATCCTGAGGCAGTGACGGCGGTGGACGCGGCGCTGGTATCTGTTTTGTATACCTTACAGATCTATTTTGATTTTAGCGGATATTGTGATATGGCTTGCGGAATTGCCAATATGTTTCACCTTGAGTTACCTGTGAATTTTAATTCTCCTTATAAGGCCGCGTCTATTCTGGAGTTTTGGCAGAGGTGGCATATCACTCTTACAAGATTTCTGCGCACTTATATCTATTTTCCGCTGGGAGGGAGCAGGAAGGGAAAAGTCCGTACCATGTGGAATGTCCTGATGGTGTTTTTGGTCAGCGGTATTTGGCATGGAGCCGCATGGACTTTTATTTTGTGGGGAGCCGTTCACGGCATTGCCAATGTACTATGCAGGCTCTTTGGAAATATTTGGAATAAATTCCCCCGATTTTTGCGATGGGCAATGACCTTTGTTTTTGTGGATCTGACATGGATTATTTTCCGGGCGGATTCTTTGAGAGACGCCGGTATTCTGTTCGGAAAATTGTTTAAGCCATGGAAATGGCAGGTAAGCGGCGGGTTAACGGAGCAGTTTCATTTGTTGGAATTTACGTATGTGGAAGAGCATGTTTCGTTTCTTGGCTCCTTTGCCAGCCGATTTCCGACGGTGCATCTGCTGATTGTGCTGTCCCTCGCATTGTTTCTGGCATTGATTCCCCGTAATTGTCATGAGAAGATATTTGTGCCCAGAGCGTGGAATGCGTTGGGAAGTATAGTATTGTTGGCATGGTCCGTTGTATCACTCTCCGGGCTGACTACCTTTTTATACTTTAATTTTTAGAATGGCCAGAGCGTGTTTGAAAATTCATTCCTGACATCTGCACGCCCCATTTTGCGTGATATTTGCGCTAAATTCAGGTTACATAGCCCGCTATGCGCCCTTCATTTGGCACAAATCTCTCACAAATTGTGACGCACATCTGCCAGAAGGCAATATTCAAGCACGCTCCAGAGGAAAGATTGATTCATCAAAACGAAATAAATGCGTTTGTTTTAATGCGTGCCGCAGCGCGCAGACAGGGATAAAATGTATGAAGGCAAAAACATGGAATTTACTGGTTTTGGGATGTACTTCCGGAATGCTTGCAGTATTAGCGGGCGTGACAATATTTGTGGATCCGTTTTTACATTATCACGGCGGGCAGGACTTTTTGGAGTATCCTTTGCAGGATGAACGATACCAAAATGACGGAATTGTCAGGCACTATGATTATGACAGCATAATTACCGGAACCAGTATGAGTCAAAACTTTAATTGTAGTGAGTTTGATAAGCTCTGGGAAGCCGAATCAATAAAGATTGCGAATTCCGGGGCCAGCTATCATGAGTCCGGCGAGAACATCAGGCGGGTTTTTTCGCATAATGCAGATGTGGTAAATGTATTGTGCAGTCTGGACGGAAGCAGGCTGAATGTTCCGGCATATGAGGATGAATATGAGGGCTATCCGGTGTATTTGTATGATAATAATCCCTTTAATGATGTGAATTATCTGCTGAACAAGGAGGTGGTTCCGAAGACCATTGCGGTGTTGAATTACACGAGGTCAGGGCAGAGGACACCGACGATGGACGAATATCAAAATTGGAGCAGATATAAGTCTTTCGGCAGAGACAGTGTTTTGTCTTCTTTTAGCTTGGCGGAGGAGCTGGAGGAAGAAAGCGTGCTGACGGATGAGGACATCCGGCAGATCCGGGAAAATGTAAGCATAAATTTCTTGGAATTGGCAAAAGAGCATCCCGATACCACATTCTATTTGTTTTTTCCTCCGTACAGCATTTGCTATTGGGAAGCCTTGGTGAGGACAAAGCAATTGAACAGCCAGCTGGAAGCACAGAAAACAGGGGTGGAAGTATTGCTGTCGGCCGAAAACATCCGGGTATATGATTTCAGCTACAGAGTGGACATTATAGAAAATTTAGATAATTATACTGACAGCATACATTACGGGGAATGGGTTAATTCGGAGATGCTGCAAATGATGAAGGCGGGAGAGGGATTATTGACCAAAGACCGCTTGGAAGAATATTACGATTTTATCGCAGAATTGTACTTACAATATGATTATTCGCAGTATTAGTGTGCTGTTAATCGTACAAAAGTACTTTTTATTTGTCTGCCGTACTTTGTTGAGTGGGACGTTGAGCGGGGCAGACGGGAATTCAGCAGACGGGAATTCCGAAATTTTTACTATACAAACGAGGAAAAAAGTGTTATTCTAACCAAAGAATCTTTTACGGCATAAGTTAACTGCCCGTAACCGGACATGCATTGTATTTGGGAAAGTAAGGGCAGCTGCCTGAGTATATGGGTTTAAATCATAGAATGATTATAGAATATAGAAGAGACAGGAAGGACAAACTCATGAAACCATATGGTGTAAACGAACTGAGGAGAATGTATCTCGACTTTTTCGAGAGCAAGGATCATTTGAAAATGAAGAGCTTTTCTCTGGTGCCGCCTCATACGGATAAGAGCCTGCTGCTTATTAATGCAGGAATGGCGCCTTTAAAGCCTTATTTTACGGGGCAGGAGATTCCGCCCAAGAAAAGGGTTACCACCTGCCAGAAATGTGTGCGCACGGGGGATATTGAGAATGTGGGCAAGACGGCCCGTCATCTTACTTTTTTTGAGATGCTGGGTAATTTTTCCTTTGGTGACTATTTTAAGCATGAGGCTATTGCATGGAGCTGGGAGTTCCTGACCAAAGTCGTCGGTATGGATCCGGAGCGGCTCTATCCCTCCGTTTACGGTGAAGATGACGAGGCGTTTGAAATCTGGAACAAGGAGGTCGGTGTGCCTGCGGAGAAGATTACCAGATTTTACCGGGACGAGAACGGTGACTGCGATAACTTCTGGGAGCATGGCGCAGGCCCTTGCGGTCCCTGTTCCGAAATTTACTATGACAGAGGTATCGAATACGGCTGCGGCAAGCCTGACTGTAAGGTGGGGTGTGACTGTGACCGCTTTATGGAAGTATGGAATAATGTGTTTACCCAGTTTGAGAGTGACGGCAAGGGTAATTACGAGGAGCTTTCCCAGAAAAATATTGATACCGGCATGGGGCTGGAGCGTCTGGCAGTAGTGGTGCAGGATGTGGATTCCGTATTTGATATTGACACCATGAAAGCAATTCGTGACAGAATCTGTGAAATTGCAGGGGTGGAGTATCAGAAGGAGGATGCGGTGGATGTGTCCGTGCGTCTGATTACCGATCATATTCGTTCCACCACCTTTATGATCAGCGACGGCATCATGCCTTCTAACGAAGGCCGGGGATATGTTCTCCGCCGTTTGATCCGCCGCGCCGCAAGACATGGCAGACTGCTGGGCATAGAGGGAAAATTTTTGGCGGATTTGAGCCGGACGGTTATCAACGAATGTAAGGACGGTTATCCCGAACTGGAGGAAAAGAGCGAGTTTATCTTAACGGTGCTGACGCAGGAGGAGGATAAATTTGACAAGACCATCGATCAGGGACTGAACATTTTATCACAGATGGAAGACGAGATGAAAGCGGCGGGCATTACCAAGCTTTCCGGAGAGAATATCTTTAAGCTTTATGATACCTATGGTTTCCCCATGGATCTGACCGGAGAGATTCTGGAAGAAAAGGGCTTTACCGTTGACGAGGAAGGCTTTCACCTCTGTATGGAGCAGCAGAAGGAGACGGCGAGAAAGGCTCGTAAAGTGACTAATTATATGGGAGCCGATGTGACCGTGTATGAATCCATTGCTCCTGAGATCACTTCCGAATTTGTAGGGTATGACAGGCTGCAGCACAATTCCAAGATTACGGTGCTGACCACGGAGACGGAATTGGTGGAGGCGTTGGCCGACGGGGATGTGGGTACGATTATTGTGGAGGAGACACCTTTCTATGCCACCATGGGCGGCCAGAATGCGGATATCGGTGTGATTACCACGGCGGACGGCAGCTTTGAAGTGAAGGATACCGTGAAGCTTATGGGCGGCAAGGTAGGGCATATCGGTACGGTTACAAGGGGCATGATTAAGGCGGGGGATATGGCGACTCTTACCGTAGACGACAGAAACCGTGCGGCTACCTGTAAGAACCACAGCGCTACCCATCTGCTGCAGAAAGCATTGAGAGAGGTGCTGGGCGCTCATGTGGAGCAGTCCGGTTCCTATGTGGACGGCGAGAGACTGCGGTTTGACTTCAGCCACTTTGCGGCTATGACAAAGGAAGAGCTGGATAAGGTAGAGGAATTGGTAAACGAAAAAATTGCCGAAAATCTCCCTGTGGTTACTCAGGTTATGAGCCTTGAGGAGGCAAAAAAGACCGGTGCAATGGCGTTGTTCGGCGAGAAATACGGTGAAAAGGTCCGGGTGGTAAAAATGGGAGACTTCTCCGTGGAGTTCTGCGGAGGTACTCATGTTACCGGCACGGGCATGATTGCCGGCTTTAAGATTGTATCCGAAAACGGTGTGGCATCCGGTGTGCGCCGTATTGAGGCGTTAACCGGAAACGGCGTATTAAAGTTTTATAAGAATCTTGAGAAGACGGTGGAGGAAGCGAGCAGGGCATTGAAGGCGTCCCCCGCTACTCTGGTAGAGAAGTGCGCCCATGTAATGGCGGAGATTAAGAGTCTGAATTCCGAGCTGGAGTCTCTGAAGGCCAAGGCGGCGAAGGACGCTCTGGGCGACGTGACGGATCAGGTTCAGGATGTTAAAGGTGTGAAACTGCTTGCCGTCAGTGTGGACGGTGTGGATATGAACGGGCTTCGTGATCTTGGGGATCAGCTGAAAGCGAAGCTGGGCGAAGGCGTGGTGGTTCTGCTGTCCGGTCAGGACGGCCGGGTGAACATGGTAGCCATGGCTACGGAGGCCGCTATGGCAAAGGGAGCTCATGCCGGAAATCTGATTAAAGGCATTGCCGCGCTGGTCGGCGGGGGCGGCGGAGGCCGTCCGGGTATGGCGCAGGCAGGCGGCAAGAATCCCGCAGGCATTGGCGCTGCTATTGCCGAGGCTTCCAAGGTGTTAGAGGGCCAGATCGGATAACCTATTAATGATTCATTCCATTGGCGGCCGGAAATCTAAAGAAGTACAAAACATTTTTGAAAAAAATATTGACGTCATGGAAATTTATGCTATAATGTAAAGTGTGTATGCGGCACGATGTGCCGGAGTACATAATATTAACCCAATCAGTCGTGTTGCTTGAGGGACTGAAGGGAGGTCGGGTAGAGATGTCGAACGTAATCGTAAAAGAAAACGAAACTTTGGACAGCGCGCTTCGTCGCTTTAAGAGAAGCTGTGCAAAGGCTGGTATTCAGCAGGAGATTCGTAAGAGAGAGCATTACGAGAAGCCGAGCGTAAGACGCAAGAAGAAGTCTGAAGCCGCAAGAAAGCGTAAATATAACTAATTAAGCACAAGTCCCCGCTCTATTTAGAGTGGGGATTCCTGTTTTACGTTTGCTTGTATTGTTCCGAATTAAGAGCTGCAGCGGGCAGTACCTTTGAACGCGGAGCGTGAGGCAGTGCGGCTGCAGAAACGAATATCCGGACGCTCGTTATCTTCGTGCGGAAGGGGAAAACAAATTTACCGGTGCAGGACGGCCGGTATCGGTTATGAGGGTCAAAATTATGTGGACAAAAGAGTTATTCGGCACAGATGTCTATCATTTGATTGCCGCCTTTGTAGTATATAGTATAATCGGCTGGTTTTTGGAATCCGTATATATGTCTTTCTGTAACAGAAAGCTGACGAACCGGGGATTTGGAAAGGGACCGTTCTGTCCCATTTACGGATTTGGCGCCGTGATCTGTTATCTGATTATGGGTCCCATGAAAGGACATTATATAAAAATATATTTATTAGGTGCATTTCTTGCCACAATTTTTGAATTTTTGGTGGGAAAAGCCATGATCCGTTTTCTGGGTGAGCTCTGGTGGGATTACAACAATAAACCTTTTAATTATCAAGGAATTATCTGTCTGGAGAGTACCGTGGCGTGGGGATTTTACGCTCTGGGAGTGGTGCACTTTGTCCATGGCTGGGTCTATCGGATTATTGACAGCTTTGACTATGATATGGGGCTTAAAATAGTATGGGTAATTCTGGCGTTTGTGCTGATAGATTATATTGTACAGTTTTTGAAGGTTTTTCATGTCGATGTGAGAGATAAATTCCAACGGTTGTATAGGCTTGTTATCAAATAAAAGCCGGAAATAATTTGCCGGTGAAAATAATTCCGGATAATCTTATCAAACACGCCCTAGTACAACGAATAATTAATTTCTGATACATTGGCGCAGAATGATTATTTCATATGCAAGGCGGAGGAATGAGGCGTAGCGGTGGCTACGTCGATTGACGACAACGAAGCAGATGAAAAATCAGACAAGCCAAGGTGTC
>CAJUTJ010000009.1 GCA_910589655.1 uncultured Acetatifactor sp.
CAATGAATTGCCGCAAGGCCGGAAGAATCGCGCAAGCGATTCTTCGAGGAATGACTTAGCTTCTCTTAGGTTGGGTATAAAGAGGGGGTGTTTACACACCCTCTTTCCAACCTTAGAGAAACTTCATTCCTTTCACACTTCACCCCATTCATAGCCAGTGCGGGAAGATTTTCTTAGTTAGTGTACTTTACTAACTTAGAAAATCTTCCCGCACTGTACACAAACTTCGGAACTCATCCTCAAATGAAAAAACAATTTGAATCTCCCTACTGCTAATCACTACAATTTCCAAAACAAGGAGTGAGAGTAACTCCCTTGTGATTTCCTGCGACTTTCCAAATTTCATCAACACTGCTATATAGGGATTCTCCAGTTTTACAAGCTGTTTATAATCTGTAAGCCTCTTTTCACACTCTCTTATCTTTTGTTCCAGACAGACCACCTCTTCTTTATACTGCTTTTGTATCCTTTTATAATCCAGCGGCTCCAGAATACCGTCCGCCAAATCCTGATAGCTGTCAGAAAGCAATTCTTTTTTCCGTGTGACTTCTTTATATAAAGTCTGCAAATCTCTCTCCATGCGCCTGATCTTGCTCTGGCAGCTTTCCTGTATCGCCTCTTGGCTTAAAACCATTCGGGTATCCTCCAGCACGGAGATGTACTGGAACAGCACCTTTTTCACAATGGACAGCAGTACTTCTTCCCGTATCATAACCAGCTTATAGGGATTACCCTCTTTATCAAATGTTTTGGGCGAGCGATACGCCTTGACCAGAACCTGACCCGCCTGTTTCCGGTAACAGGTTTTGCATAAGGTAAGCCCACTGTTTGCCGCCTTGAGCATTCCTTGAAAGAGATACTTTTCTTCCTCCACAGCTTTTTGTCGTTCGCTCTTTTCCCTGTGAAAACTGATTTTTTCCCTTTGGCTTTGGGCTTTTTCAAACAAATCCTCCGTGATGATCGCATCATGGGTATTTTCTACGGTTACTACGTCCGGTTCCCTGCTGCAGCGCTTTCCCTGTATCATCCTCCCCAGGTAGACCTCATTTGCAATGATCCCACGGATAGACTGATACCTCCACAGTTTCCCCTGAGGCGAGGGAATCCGTAATCGATTCAACTCCCTCGCAATCTCCGAATAGGATCCACCCTCCCCGAACAGCCTGAATATCTGCCTTACAACTGCCGCCTCATCTTCATTTACCACAAATTTTCCCTTTCTCTGGTGATCCTTTTTGTATCCGAAAGGCACTACAGATCCGGTAAATTCTCCCCTGACGCGCTGGACATGCCTCGCACTACTGATCTTTTTGGAAAGATCCTTTGCATAGGAAGCATTGATAATGTTTTTCAGCGGCAAAAGCAGCCCTGTATCTTCCGGTTTCAGATTTTCGCTGTCATAGCCATCGCTGATTGCAATGAAACGGACACCCATAAAGGGAAATACCTTTTCCAGATAATTACCTGCCTCGATATAATTCCTGCCCAGCCTGGACAAATCTTTTACAATAATGCAGTTTACCTTCCCTGTCTTGGCGTCTTCCATCAGTCTTTGCCACTGAGGCCGGTCAAAATTAGTACCTGTACAGCCGTTGTCACAATAAATATCCACCAGCTGAAACTCCGTTTTCTCCCGAATATATTCCAAAAGAAGCTCCCTCTGGTTCCTGATCTTCTCCGTCAAGTCACCTTCCTGCTCTTCCATTGACAAGCGTACATACAAAGCTGTAAGGAAAGCATATTGTTCCACAGCCAGCAAAGACTTTTGTTCCTTGATGCTTTTGCGGGAAACCCTTGCCATATCCTCACCCCCGTTTTCTATCATCCGACAAAGCCGCCATGGCGCCGCAGCGTTCCTCCAGCACGGCCTTTGCGATGTCAAACTCATCTTTGTACCGAAACTGCACTTCTATTTCGTTTGCTGAAAACACCTTAACCTGCTCCACCAATGTAACCAATAAAGAGCGGTTCAGTTTTTCCACATTTCTATGTACCGTAAATTCCTCCAGCCATTTCTGCAGCACTGTATTCCCCTGTAAAAACTGCTCCTTTTTCTGCTGCAATTCCTCTTTTTTCTGTTCGGCATCCCGTTCCCTCTGGCGGTAAATCATTTCAAAATCCTTATATTCCTGACGGCTGATAAACTGATCGTGATAATCCTCATAAAGCTTCAGTTTCAGCCTGCCGATTCTTTGAATCTCTTTTTCCTGTTCCTCCACCAGCAGGTCAATACTTTTCAATTCCTGCTCTTTCAATGGAATGAACCGTATCTCTTCCAGCAATTCGCCCATCTGAATGGTGGATGCAATATGCTGTCTGATCGTCTGTGTAACCGCCTGCTCCAGCTTGTTCTCCCGGATGCAGACACCTCGGCACCGCAGGATTTTCTTTTTATCATAGCAGCCATAATACACATATGGCTTTCCCTTCAAGGTTTTCTTATACCTAAGCAGTTTTTCGCCGCATCGGCCACAGACCGCGAGGCCGGAAAACAAGTAAACCGTTTCCTCCCCCGGGCTGGTTCTCAGATCATTCGCCAAAATTTTCTGCACAATATCAAAGGTATCCTTTGCCACAATAGGCTCATGCCTGTTTTCCACACAATACCATTGCTGCGGTTCCCTTTTCCTGCGGGCCTTTACCTTGTAGTTGATGCTGTACGTCTTGCCCTGTTCCATTACCCCCAGATAAACCCTGTTTCCTAAAATATGCCGGATCACAAGCGGCGACCACAGGGCTTTCCGGTTCCGTTGGAAATGACACTTAAAATTTTCCCCATGCAGACGCTTGTATTCCGCTGGAGACGGCACTCCCTCCTGGTTCAGCAGGTCTGCCAATTTACCGTTGCTCATTCCGCCGATTGTCAATTCAAAGATTCGTCTCACCACAGCGGCAGCCTCTTCATCCACAAGAAAGCGGTGAATGTCATCCGGCGCCTTTTTATACCCATAAGGGGCAAACGAGCCCACATACTCCCCCTTCTGCTGCTTCATCTCAAGGCTTGTACGGGTTTTAATGGAAATATCCCGGCAATACGCATCATTCACCAGATTCATAAAGGGAATCACCAGCTGCTCATTCCCACCGTTTGTAACGGCGCTGTCATAGTTTTCACTGATTGCAATGAACCGCACGCCATAGACCGGAAAAATTTCTTCCAGATATTTCCCCACTTCAATATAATTTCTTCCAAACCGGGATAAGTCCTTGACGATCACACAGTTTATGACTCCTGCCTTTATGTCCTCAATCATCTGCGTAAAAGACGGGCGCTCAAAATCCACGCCTGAAAATCCGTCGTCAGCATATTCCTTTACAATTTCAATTTCCGGATGGGATTTTACAAATTTTTGGATAAGGTCTCTCTGATTAGAAATACTATTGCTTTCATTCCTCGCGCCCAAAGCCGCTATCTCATCCTCCCGAGAAAGCCGCTTATACGCTCCGGCATAGTATTTCTGATTTGAAATACGCATGGCTACCTCCTAACAATAAATCTGTTAAGAATAGCCTGCAAATTAAGATTTAGATTTGTCCTTGCCTGTATTCTACCAAATCTTTTTTCCTTTTACAAGCCATCCTTCCCATTTTCTCCCATTAAATTTTTACAGTAAATTATGCAGCATTAAATTTCCTATGCCAAAATAAATATGTATAATAACTCACACCATAACAAGCCGGAAATATTGCTGCAGTCTTTCCTGAAGCGTATCACTGCTTTCTGTAAACACAACATTCACAATGACATCATCCACCAGAAAACGATATGGATTCCTGATTTCCTCAACAAACTGCCTGGTACGAGCTTCCTTGGGCAACGCGGCATTTACCTTTATATCCTCAATGTTCACGATTTCTTCCATAACAGTAAAGCACCACCTCCCTAATCCTTACATTTTATACTGTCCTGTTTGTCCATTATTACAGATATTTGCCTTTTCCCCAGACCCATTTCCTGCACCGGAGTTCCGCCACGTATTTTCAGGCCGCCGCTATGCGGCGTTTCGTCTGCGGGTGCGCTCCCTCTCCTGTCATCGCACACTGTCCGCAGTTCCTGTATAACTGTCTGGAAGGCTATGAAGTTTTCAAGGTGCAGGATATGGGCTTTCTACATACAGATGATTGTCCATACATTAAATAAATAAGGGAGACTCTGAAAATTTCTTCACTTGGGACAAAATAATGAAAAAAATAGAGGTTCAATCCAATCAGCACACCTTTTATCACAATCCGTCACAAAACAGCATAAAATGTTTTGTGTTCAAAAAAACAGCCGCATCATCTGATCTTTGCGACTGCTCTCCTTTTACTGCCGGATATAATTCAAATAAATTCGCTGACAGAATTTGTTGCCAGCCTCTCCCGCCTCCTCCCAATACTCATATGTTCCCTCATGTTTTTCCACTATACGGAAAATACTTTCCATTCCAAAACCATGCTGTTCTTTCTCCTGCTTACAGCTGGTAAGTTGGGGATTGTTCTCTAATACGGATTCCCCAATGCTGTTTTCCAGATATATCTCCAGTCCATCCATTCGGGTATATATTATCAATTCCATTTCCCTCGCGCCGCTTAGGTTCTGGCATGCCTCCACCCCATTGCTCAGTAAGTTATCCAGAATATTTCCCAATGCAATACTTCCAATCTGATCCGGTTTTCCAATAATAACATGGCAGAAATGGATTCCCCTTTCCCTGCATTTGGGAATCATCTTAATCAACGCCGCATCCAATCCTTCATTTCCCGTAGGCTGCGGCAACTCCGGATAATCCCGCAATCCGCTGCACAGCGTTTCCATATACGTTTCCACTTCCGCATATTTCCCATTTTTCTGCATACGGTACAAAACATCCAGCTCCCCTTGCATATCATGACGCCAATAGTTAATCTCCCTGCCCACTCTGTATACATCCATGAAACCTTCCAGCCTTTCCCTTTCCCGCTCCCGTTGGTACTGAGCCTCTATTTTCTCCTTCTGATACCTGCCCAGATGCTGATACAACTGCACCAAAAATACAATAATCCCCACCTCGTCCAGCAGTATGCCTATCGTCAGTATATACCTTGCGGATCTATCCAAATTTCCCGCTTCCAGCCAGAACAGCCCCATCGCAAGCAGAGTCATGAACACAAATACCCCTGCCACAATTCCGTTTTCCTTCTCATAGACGCCCTCTCTTTTCCGAAAAAACACCGCCGCAATTTTTCCCATGGAAAATTTTACTACCAAAGCAACTACCGATGCATAAATATGCCTGTCTCCCTGCGCCGCTACCAGAAAATCCCTCATCCCTCCCCTTAATGCCCACAGACCATATGCAATCAGAACTGCCCCGTAAAAAAATCCAAAAACACCTTCAAAATCAGTCAGCCTGTTCAGTACTGTAACCGTCAAAAAATAGACCGCACAGCCTGCCGCAAAAGCGCCCCATCGCCTAAATCCATCATATTTCTTTTGGAAACCGTAATCTATATATTCAACGGCTCTGACTGCCGATATTATATTGATTACATATACGCCGAACCCCATTCCATTCCCCCGTTTTCTATACCCTGCACCTTTCCCTGTCATACAACCGCATTGCCTCACGAACTGCATTCTTCCTGTCCCTGCCCATTTCAAGAATACTCCCGTCCATCAGATATACCTCCCGGCTGCCCACTTCTTTGATATATTCCTGATTAACCTGATAGTTCTTATGAATGCGCAGAAAAGAACAGCCTTCCAGTTCCTCTTCCATGGATTTCAGGCTGCCATATTTCCTCAGCCAGCCGCCGTCTGTTTTTTTAATCACCAGACTGTGGCCGATCCATACAAAGTTTTGCCGCCAGTTCAAAGCCGTCCATACATGGCATCTCAATATCCAGAAAAAGCAAGTCAAAATTCTCCCTGCAAGCCGCATCATACAACTGCCCGCCATTCAGGAAAGAACTGATAATCAGGCGGACTGCCTGCCCCGTCTTGTTTAGGCTTTTCCGTATCGCCGTCTCAATCCGCCTAATATCTTCCTGTCTGTCATCGCATATCCTCCGCCATGTTCCCATCATTATCTTCTGCCATGCAATTTTTACAGCACTGCAAAACCACCTGATTAAAGGACAGATTTTCCCTCTCTGCCACCTTTGTCAGCCATTCAAACAGAATTGGTGTAAACCGTATGGTTCTTGGCATATTCGGATTTACCAGCTCTTCATCAAAATGCATCGCCATGTTATGACCTCCGGCTCTTGTCCATTCACTACAATTATAACCAGTGTTTAAGGGGCTGTATGTAACCGCATACGAACCGTATATGTAACCTCTTATATAACCATTTTCTCTGTCATACTTGCAACACTTTTTATGAATAGCATCCTCTATTGGTCATTATTTAACACATCATTCATAATTTTCAATATGGCTTTCCGCCTCGCCGAACCTGCCCCCCTGATCTCAGCAAGTGTATGGCATCCTTTCTCCGCAATGTCCACCAGATAATAAATTTTTTCTCATGGAATGCCGCTAATGTCCTCTCTGTAAGGGATATATGATCTTCCAGCCGATGGCACGCCTGATAAGGCATGACAGTTTCTGCCCTTACCGGAACTTTTGTGCCATCTTCCTGAACGATAAAGACTTTTCCGTCTTCCCGGAGGGCATATCCATATACTTTTTGTTTGGTTTCTTCTGCTATTGCATAGTGCAGTATGATCATCCTGTCCTCCAGAAAATTTTATTGGTTGTATTGTATTATGGGCAAAATAAAACTTCTCCATTCAGGATTTACTGTCAGGAGAAGTTATATCCTCAAAATCCAATATAATTAAAATCAATTTGTATAAGTATGGACACCCATTTTAGATAATAAAATATTTTCTATATCCTCTTTTTTGTAATTTATTGAAATATATTTTTCCTTTACAGCTTTCATACGGGGGGTATCTAAATCGAAAATACTGAATCCCGCATACAGTTCTCCAAACGATCGGCATCATGGTACTCTGCAATTTTCTTACAGGCAGCCTTCTCGTACTCCGTCATGGGGCGTAGCCTATGAACTATGAACCGTGTAATATAATAATGTGGACATAGTGATTCCTAAACTCAGGTCGTAAAAATTTATACTCAAAAACATTCCCCACCAATTGTTATCCTTTATATTCTTTTAGAAAATCAATATATTTTTCTTTGTTATACTTCTCCGCACCATATTTTATATAATTAATTTTATACTCCTACTACAATGTATTTATGGTTGATATTCCTAACAACCAGCTAGGATGTTATCCATCTGATTCTCTATGTTTGAATTTTTTACTTCTTCCATGAAAATATTTTTACTCAACTTTCCCACCAGCATAGTTGGCTTAATGCTTGATTTTTTAAGCAAAATTACTGCAATAAATGGTGTATTGACATTAAAACAGCACCTAATCTTTGGTATAATAAGATTGCGACATCCAATAACCAGTATAGA
>CAJUTJ010000010.1 GCA_910589655.1 uncultured Acetatifactor sp.
AGGCGCTGTACGGATTCTGCTGTCCGGATTCCGGTTATGGTAATCCCCGCTGTGCATAGCCTCGGCAGAAAATCCTGATACGCATCTATGCGGGGCCGCAAGAGCGGATGGTCCCGGATTGCGAATGATGGGGGCTGCCTTACCCATACATCCTTTTTATATCTGTCCCAGCAGATGAAAGTTTCATCGTTGGACAGTTCGTTAAAGCAGTTGTAGTGTTTCACCTCAAGGCAGAACCACTCAAACTTTGCCCCAACTAATATGAATTTTTTGCGCCATTCCCGCACCTTTTCCTCCATGCACGGAAAAATGGCTTCTTCATCAATGAATTGCACAATGAGCTGCGCCGGATCGATCTCGCCAGTCTGAATCAGATTCATTACCAGCTGCGACATGCAAAGGCTGTCTTTCCCACCGCTGAAAGACATATAAACCGGGAGACCATTTCGGAAAACATTCCGGATCCTGATCTTTGCAGCTTCCACCACATCGATGCTGGCCGGGCATCTTTTTATAGCCATATCTTTTCTCCACATTTCGGGCAGACAACAAATTTTCTTATCTCGGTGGGATCTTCATTGTCTTCCGCCGGCTCCTGCTGCACTACTGTGGCCTGGGCCTGTTCTGACTGCTGCTCTCCCTGGCTGGCCTGCATCTGCTGATCCCTTTTCTCCGCCGCTTCCTTAATGCTCCGGATCTCATCTTCATCAAGGGTTCCATATTCAGAAAGCTTGCTTGTGATATCCTCTGCCTCCGACACCATCTGTTTCAGTATTTCTTCATCAAATCCGGGAATATCCAGATCGCCCTGCAGGTCCTCCAAAAAGCTGTTCAACGTCTCCAGGTTCTCAATCCCCAGGCTGAAAATCTTATTGTCGGCGATCATCAGCTTCTTTTTCTGATTTTCAGTGAGATTATCATACCGGTACACGTCTGCTGTGTCCTTCCCCATCGCAACGAGGGTATCATACAGGCCGTTCCCTGCCAGAATGATATTCTTTTCATCCACGACAATCGGCCTGATCTGCCCGAACATTTCCACGCTCCGGCGAAATTCTTTGATCTGCTGCTCTGTATGAATCCTGACATTCTTCTCAGGCTTTACCAGATCAGCCAATTTCATTTTTACCACTTTCATATCTGCATCCTCCAAACTGATTTGGAAGGAGCGTCTGCGACGTATTATTTATATGCCATCTGCAAATAGCAAAAATTGACAGCTATTGCGGACATTTGCCTGCAAGTGCTGTCAAGTGAAAACATTTTATTTCAGACTATCCAGAAAGTCTTTTGCGCTCTGGATATGTTCTGCCGCCTCCGTTACGATAGAGCCGTCTATCTCATAGATCTCTGCCCAGGCATTTTCCACGCTTCCGGTCCACTGCCTTGCCGGCCATGGATGCGTGCCGCAGAGATACCCGTTTTTCCAGTCATAGATCGGCGGCATCTCCAGATTGTGATAATGGATATATGCCAGCATCTGTTCATGTGTCCAGTCGGAGAGCGGGCTGTATCTCGTCACGCCCTGATTGTTGGTATAGATATTGTCTCCCCTTCCCACATAGTTCCCATCTGCCCGCCGGCGTCCCAAAAGCATCATATCCAGCTGGTTCTCTTTGTAATATTTCGCCTGCCCTCTATGCTGAACAATCTGGAACCACATAGACGCATATTTGCTGTCCTGTGGGAAAAGCATCTGCGGATGGGCGGCCAGCCATTTCATGTCCTGTCCTGTATTGATTATGGACAATTCCGGAGGCTTATGAGCATCCACCCATTCTATAAACGCTTTGTACTCCAAATTGCAGATAACGAGCACACAGGGGACTATCCCCGCCATACGGCAGATTTCCCCCAGGACCAGGGAATCCTTTCCGCCGCTCCATGCATATGCGGCTTTCTTGCCCCTGGTTTTCTTTTTGATCTCCTTCACGGTTTTATCCACCAGCTGATCCAGCTCTTTCCGGCTCACTGCCTGCTCGATCTTTGCGAATGCCTCGATCCATTCGGAATTTTTGATCCGCTGCTTTCTACCGAGTATTTCACCCATGGTCCTCACCCCGCTTTCTGGTCACGGCCAGGGCCACGGCTCCGGAGAGGATAACGGTCAGAAGGCTCCCTGCAGTCTTGCAAATGGCGATCCCCTTTATATTTCCATACCCGAACACCGGCAGGCCGATCAGCATGGCGGAGATAACTCCTGCCACGATGCCCTGCGGCGCCAGCCTTACGCCTTTAAGGGTAAGAACCGTTGGCAACAATGTGGAGGCTCTAAGCGTTCCGTACATCAGGAAAAGGTGCGTTACCGTCAGCCCCGGGATATTTGCTACCACAATGCCGGCGGCCAACAGCAAGATCATGGAGAGCTTTGTTTTCCCCATTGTATTTTTCCGAAAAATGTCTGTTGTGAGGGAAGATACTGCGCACAGGTTACTGTCAATCGTGGACAGCAGGCCGGAAATGATCATAAACAAAAACGGGATCACCGCCCAGGCCGGAAATAATGTGCTTATCAACTCAAAATTGACCACCCCGGTATCCACCGCGGCATATCCCATGCCGGTGCCGATAAATCCGAGGATCCCCATCGACAGCGGCACAATGCCAAACAGCAGAGCTCCTACCAGAAATGCCCTGCCGATCCTGTCTTTTTTCACGCAGAAAGCCCTCTGCCAAAAGCACTGATCCCCAAACGGCCCGGATATAAGCCCGATTGTGGTCGGAAGCCCAAATCCGAGGAAAATCTCCAGTCCACTTGCCGAGAACAGGCGTCCGGCATCCCCTGTGGCCCCTCTTAAACCCGTAAGCAGCGTTTCCAGCCCTCCGCCATTCTTTACACCAAAAGCCACAAAACCTATGCTGGCGGCCAACATGAAGACCATCTGAATGGCATCTGTCAGTATCGAGGCCCTTATCCCGGAAAACTGGGAATAGGAAAACGCAATCGCCGCCATAATCACCGTCATGGCGGTAAACGGGATCCCGGTAAGCATACTTAAAACCTTGCTGCCTGCCAGCAGCTGCACCCCGGTAGATAATACCGACAATGCGCCGAGCTGGAGCAGGTAAATGTTCTTCACGGAGCCGGACCGGTATTTTTCATGCATATACCCGGAAAGAGTGATCCCCTCCGGCATTTCCTCCCTTATCCTTTTTGCAAAAGGGATGAACAGTATCAGGCAAAGCACATTCGGTACCAGGAACCAGAAGAGCCCTGCAAAGCCCTTTGTGTATGCGTTCTCGGTTGACGTGAACAGCGCCGGCGCCCATATCCATGTGGCGGCTATGCTCAGCGCGGATATTCCCCACCCGATATCTCTATTCCCGACACAGAACCTTTCGACATTGCCCTCTTTTTTTGTCATAAGCACCGTTGCCCCAAACATTACCACCGCATAGGCCAACAGCACGATCAAAGTGTAATTCATGGTATTCCTCCTTATTTTCTTTTGGAGGAGCCCTCATGCCATCCTCTCCCTGCTCCATCTCCTTTCCCGGAAAAATTGCACGAAAAAGGAAGCCCGGAATACTACCAGGCTTCCCCGACGTTCGATTTAGAATTTTACGAGTACAATTTTCCCACTTTTATATTGTAATGTCAATGGAAAGTTTTTTGAGCCGGAGGATTTATCGAACGTTCAATCCGTCCACCCCAAAAATGAGCGCCGTCAGCCTCTCAATCCCTACCCGGAGATCCGAATATACACTGTCCTTGGAAATATTCTGCTTTTCCGCAATCTCCTTGGCCGAAAGCGTATCCTCCGCCATATACATATCCCATACCACATTGTACCGGCGCAGATCAATCTCCCTATTGGTGGACCTGTCGCAGTAAGAATAATACAATCCGAACATAGTTTCGATATGAGATACAATGATAGCCGTCCTGGTGGCGCTGTTCTTGATGCTCTGGATGATAACCTCGTCATTATAGATGGACATCATGGATTCCAGAATATCCAGCGCCGACTCCTTCATCTGCGTCCGGCCAAAAACGGAATTTTCTGCATGCTCCTTCAGCATATGATAATTCCGTAGAAGAAGTTTGGTATTGCGAAGCCGCTTGTCGGCCCGGTGGCTGTACTCCTTCTTCCGTTCCTGTTCAAATGTCTTGAGCGCCTCCCTTGCCCCAATCGCAGCTGCTTTCTCATATATTTCACGAAGTTCTGTAGCTGAGAGACACACGATCTTCTCTGGTTTCGCTTCTTCCTCAGCTTTGCGTTTTTGTTCTTGGACCGGCTTTTCCGCATGAGCACGCAGAGCTTCTTCTACTGCTTCGGGTGTAATTCCCATTTCTGCGGCAATCCTCTCGGTTCTCCAGCCGGCCGATCTGAGTGCCGCCACCTTCCCGGCATCAATATTTTTGTTGTCTGTTTTCATGCAATCGCCCTCCTGATCCTATTTCAATTTCTATCAGATTATGTTATAATCTAACTGTCTGTTGGAGGGTTGCGAAAGCACTCTCCTTTTTTACTGCCCCAAAAGTGTCTGCAGATAATCTTCCATGGATATCTGTCCCGGGAGATTGTGATCGGCTTCTTCCACTGCCGGTACCGGCATATCGGCATCCCTGCGGCTTGTATGCGGGGCAATGCCAAATTTCCTTTTATAGCAGACCGGCCCATATCCCAGCTCCCGGCTCTTTGGGTTCTTTAATTTTCTGCCGCAGATTGAACACTTCATAGCCCTCCCTCCGCCAGCCGCCGCCTTATGTACTGCTGTATGACTTTTGAAACCGCCGCCGGCTCCATGCGCATTTCAGCCGCGATATCTTCATCAGTCCACCTTGTCCTTTTCAGAGCCATTATTTTTCCAATGTCGATACGCTTTAGAGCCTTTTCCTCCGGTTTTTCCTTGACTTTCTTCGGTTTTTGGGATTTTGATACGCTTTTTGTCTTAGCCATTTGCTTCCACCCCTTTCCGCAGGGCGCATTCCGTACATAAGGCAGTGGCTCCCTGCTGAAGCACCACTGAAAGCAGCGGCGTCTTCCAGCATTCGCATCCGCACGCCGGGCATTGTGTAAGTTCCCATCCATCCCGGCCGACCGGAATATTCTTTCTCATGGGCATCATGGCATATCCGCCTTTTTCCTTTGGGCCTCTCGGCCATATCTTTACTTCCACGCTTATCCCTCCTTTCCCACGTTTTGTAATTTATGATCAATAATCGGAATCAGCATCCTTGCCGACACCCTCATGTGGATCCTGGTAGGCGCCTCCACAATCTTGTAAAGCATATCCGTATATACCTGCTCTGCAGATAATCCCTTGGCATATTCCTCCGCCTGCTCCCTGGTTTCATCCACAATCGGGATAGTGCTGCACTTCTCAGCAATCTCATGGATCAGCTGCCTTGCCTCGTTGGAGAAAACAACCTTATTTTCTGCTTTGACAATATCCATATCAAGCAAATCTGCTATCATATCATCAAGTTTTTTCATCCTCACCGTCTCCTTCCTCCAATCCATCCAGCCTGCCGGATAAAACCAGTGCTGTGGCCTCGATCACAATGCTCATTAATGTCATATCCAATTCATCCCAGTTTATATGCCCTTTGGCTTGGAACTTCGCATTCTGCCCTGCTGTTTTCTGCGTAGTCATCTGAATAAGGTCATATACATATTCTTTTAAAGACTGAACATTACCTTTCTGCGCTCCATCCATCAGGAAATACCACATGGCATCTTTTATTTTATTTGCTGGATTCTCCTTCATGTCTCGTCTCCTTTGGTAAATGGTTTTCCTTTATTCTTCTCAGATTATCCAATGCCCTCTGCAGATCATCCTCTACACGCCCTAATTCTTTCGGATAGCTGCTGCTTAGGGCATTATCCAGATCCTTTAGTGCATCATCCATATTTCGGCACCAGCGCCACCCAAATATCTGATGCTTTTCCAGAATCTTCTCAATCTTACGGAGCTGCTCAAGCTGTCCCTCCACATTGCTCAGGCGCTCAATCCTCTCCTGACAATTTTTGAGATCCTTTGCCATCTTACTTCCGAAGTCTCGCCCTATCTTCCTCTTTTCGCTCTGATCCGCGAGATAATCTCTGGCATATTCTGCCCGGTTCTCATAAAACGGTATCCGCTCCTGATCCAGCCGGCTATAAATGATATACTTATAAACTCCCACCGGTTCCTCGATTTTCCGATAAACCGCCCTTCTCTTTTTCAGGAGTTTCCCTGTTTCGGGATAATAGTAGATCAGGCCGACATTTTCCGGAATTTCATCCTTTGCCACCAATCCCACAGGAACCACGAAATAAAATTCATTACAGTATTGCAGATACAAATGCCATTTGTTATCTCCAAGGAAATCGCTGCGGCTTACCTTGATTTCATATCCGGTTATACACGGCGCCGTATAGCTTCTGGTCATTGCCAGTCCGTCAAATTTGAGCATTCCTTGTGGATCCGGAAAGTATGTAGAGCAGGTTTTGCACTCTGTAAGGAAATAATCCTTCGTATGGTATTTAGCCAGCGCTTTCTTTATTTCTGTCGATGTTACTTTTAGCACCTGTCTCACCTCCTTCTTTCTTGGCCTCTTTCCCCCTGCCGCTATATTTCACAGCTAAAGCCATCGCATCCTCTCCAACATCATCTTTTCTCTCTTTCGCCTCCATTTTCTTTTTACACTTCTCCAGCTGCTTTTCGTAGTCATATTCAATCTGTTCTGCCAGCCGGTCGGCCATCTTCGTGAACACGCCCCGATAATATGCCTGGTAAAAGACATCATCAGCCTTTATTTCATCCAACATATTTATATAATCGTGCAGCATACAGATGATCAGCACCACATCATAGTATGAACAGCTGACAACATAGTCACACATCAGGCGGAGATTGATAGCCTTTTCAATCATTACCTGCTTTTCTTCCTCCCGGGACATTTCTTTTTCGACCTCGTGGAGAAACTGAAACAGGAACCATAGTCGTTCTTTTTTATCCATCACATCCCACCTTTCAACTAAATTTCCACGCATCCATTCCATACAGATTGTGGCTTTTCCCTGTCAGAGTGATCTTATCTGTAAATTCCTCTCTGCAGCTTTTCTTCGCTGCCCTTCTCATTCCCCGAGAAGTGCATCTCTTAATATGCCGTTTGTACCCAGGAGCGACAAATCTGTTTTTATGATACATTCCCATAGGCACCTCCTATTTTTTTATCAGCCTTATCCTTTTTCTGTTCCTTCTGGCTCCATAATCAGACATAACAAATTCCACGCATTCTTCTTTACGCTGATTCAGTTTCCGGCGATCTCCATCATAAACCCGGCAGTCATCACAGTTGAAGCACGGCTCCTGCATCTCCCCTAGCTTAACTCTGTCCAGTGATTGCTCCGCATTATTCACGCAAAACTCGCACAGACAGTTGGCGCATAGACATACCGGATCTCTTACCTTTTCAAACAGCTGCTCAAATTGTGTCCGTAGTGGCCTCTGTTCGCTTTCTGGCGGCTTTTCTATGAAATCAAATATATCCATCTGCCGATGCATACCGCCCCTCCCTGTCAATTGTGGGTTGCATTGAAATTTTCCATAGCCCACTTATTCCCCGTTGCCGCCACCGCAAGCCGTGTGCGCTCCTGCGGTGTCAATATCCCATGCGGAACACTGTCCAGTGCCTCCATAATCCCGCAGTCATCGCAGATCATAGTCTTATTGTCGGTTCTCGATACGGCCAGAAGCCGTTCAAATCTTCTTCCGCATTTCGGACATATCTTCATACTAAACCTCCAAAATCTTCAAAAGTCATCTGAATATTAGCCGGCTCAAAATTCATCCACAGCACTTCTTTTTTCTTGGAGCAGACCTGGGAATAAGATGTGTTTTCCCGGCGCTCCCATTTAGAAAGAATGTCCCGATACAATTCTGTATCATAGCCGCTTATCATGGCCGGTCCTTTATGTTGAAGCAAAACCTTCAGCAGTTCCTCATGTTCCATATCATCCATTTCACACCGGTATTGCTTCCCGTGCCTGGTCTCCAACACATACGGCGGATCGCAATATATCAGCACGTTTTCAAAATTGAACCGTTTTATAAGTTCGAGCGCCGGCCTGTTTTCAATCTGTACGCCCCTAAGCCGTTCAGCAGCCTGCATAATCTTCCCCGGCAGATTGCACCAATCCTGTGATGCGTAGGAGCGTTCCCGTCCCTGCACATCATTCTTCCAGCCCACACGCTCCCCAGAAGTCCGGAAACCATGTCCCATATTAAGCCTGATATAGAAATTCAAAGCAGCTTCAAATTTATCCTCCGGAATTTCTCCATATGCCCTTTCGTATACTTCCCGTGCGTATGGTGTCATATAAATCATTCCTGCCAGCTTTTCCGGGTTTTCCCGTATGCATTCAAAGAGATTAACAACATTACAATCCAGGTCGTTCACCGTTTCGATATTGGATCTCGGCTTATTGAACAGGACGGCTCCGCTTCCAAAAAACGGCTCCAAATAGCTGTGGTGCTTTGGGAAAAATCTTATAATCCACTCTGCCAGTGACCATTTGCTTCCCGGATACTTTGCTATCGCTTTCATCCACCTCACGCTCCCGGAATCAACATCGGTTGATTAGCGCCATTGGCTCCGGCCTTTCCTGCATCCCCCGCCGTTTCCCGTATCTGCTTTAAAGCCATCTGATACCCAACCGCCCACAAATACACACGTCCACTAATCCGCTTCCCTATATGAGCAAATTCTGATTCCCACCACGGGTCCGCATATTTCTCTACAAGTTCAACAAAGGCATCAGGATACGGAACGTTTTCTCCGAAAGTCATTTCATCACATAATCTGATCATTTCTGCGAAATCTTCCTCAACTTCATCTTCTGATATTCCATGATTCCAATTTCCATCATCTTTCAGAAATTCTTCCTTTATGCCCTCAAGGTCTGACACGATATCGTGCCATTGATAATCATATGTGTCGGAAGAACACTGGAATTTTCCCATGAAGTATGAGATATCATTGATATAACACGCCAGCTTATCCGGTGTTACATGATTGAACCAGCTGGCTATGCAGTCTCCCAGATCCCCACTGACAA
>CAJUTJ010000011.1 GCA_910589655.1 uncultured Acetatifactor sp.
CAATGAGCGGAGATATTCGTAATCCCCGTCATTCAGTATTAATTTATTTGCTTTGCGTGGCATTGTGCGTACCTCCCCTTTGTGATAAGTACATTGTACCACAATTTGGATATTTGTTACAGTTATTTATTATTCGATATAATAGTATACCATGCACTCATTTTCAGCAAAAGAAGTGCCCCGCTCGGCAAGGCGCATCGAAACACACCAGCAGAAATAAGCTGCTGCCACGGCAAACAGGATTCTACGGAAAATCAAGAATATTTTTTGAGTGTGCGAATTCGGAAACGAAGACGCAGCAGGTTTCAGAGAAAGCATTTTCAAACACGCTCCGGATATCCCAAAATTTTGAGCCTTGATTCATAACTATATTTCTTATAGCATAATCAAGACCCAATTTCAACTGCCGCCGGAATTATTTTCCGTTATTCATTTGTTTTCAGCCGCCGGATAATGCTGCGGCTGGTTTCGGCCTTGTAAACAAGGACGGGAACCAGATTACATATTATGGCCACCACAGCCACAGATACAACAATCTGCAGCAGCGGATAAGCGAATACCGCATAAGACGCCTGAACTTTTACCATTTGGAAAGCTCCGTATAATACCGCACTTCCCAATGTGAAAATTAAAGCTCCCGTCATTCCGGCATAAATGCTTCCTTCAATTTGCAGCATCTTGCAGATTTGCTTCTTTGTCATGCCGATGCTCTCCAGCACAGCCAGCTCCTTACTCCTGCCGTGAACGCTGGCATACATCATATTGACAAAATTCATTAAACCGATACCAAGCAAAATCACGCTGATTGCATTTCCCAAAAAATTTATCCCTCTGAAACTGGATTTCAGCTCATTGATTTTCTCTATCTTTGACGTAATTACAATCCCGCCAATATTTCTAAATATCTCCGTAACGGCGTTAAGGGCTTGTTCCGAATGACCCGTTTGTAAAGTTATCCGGTTGATCTGTCCGGCAGCGCCGATTCTCTCCAGCCACTCATGGCTGACATAAATATTAGGGGCAATGAGCGTTTTACCATCCTCCCGGAATGTGGCAGGCAAATAATGGGGTGCAATCTTCATGGAATAGATTTCTCCCATTATCGTTAATTGAATCTCCCCGCTGACTGCGGCTCCCTCATAAGGCACACTGGTTGCCGATGCCAAAAAAGCGATTTCACCATTGCAGAAATCCTCATATTCCAGAGGGCTTTTTATCAGGGAAACCGCCTCGTTAAAGTCCTGCTCTCCGATGCCAAATACATAAGTCTGGTATTTATTTCCGTCAACGTATTGGCGGACAGCTTCCTGTGGAACCGTGCCGGTACTGCAAAAATCGGCGATATACTTTTCGAGAATATTTCCGGTATCCATAAACCACTGTTCCGTAAGCTTGGTTGTATAAGATATTTCCTCCACGTCAGGAATCTTTCGTAACAGGACAAGAATCGTATCGTCAATATTCGTCTGCCCCCTCACCTCAATCACAATATCGTCCTCCATATACTCATCTGCCAGATGGGAGGCGTCCAATCCTGTCAGTATTCCATTTACAATAATAAACAGGCTGATTCCTAAAAATAAGGACGCAAGCACCAGTATAGTCCCTTTTGTATTCCGGAAAACATTACCCGCTGCCATTTTGAAAACTTGACTGCCGTGAAATGTTTTCCTGCTGTTTTTCTTGGAAGCCTTTGCCTCGGAAAAACGCAAAGCTTCAATGGGAGATACCATACTTGCAATTTGGGACGGCTTCCTGCTGCCCATCCATGCCGTAATAAACGAAAACAATCCCGCTCCCATGAAAATCCACGGAGAATAGGAAGACGATATGGCACCGTCCATAATCATATCTCCGGCTAAAGCCCGTATTCCAAAAGGTACGACTAGAAACACGGTTGCCACACTGAGTGTCAAGCCTAAAAGGATTCCCCAAAAGCTCAATACACGGACTTGGCGGTAGACAATTCTCTGCATCTGCCGCTTCGTAGCCCCCAATGTTTTAAGCTGTCCATACATACGAATATCCTTCGTCACCGAAATATAAAGAACATTATATATCAACAGATAGCCGCAGACCATAATCGTAACAATCATACCCATAACCGCTGTCATTGAGCTAAAGCTGCTTGGACTGTTTCCGGCTTTTGTTAAATCCGTGAATTCCTGCAGTTCATTAAGAGGTTCCGTCTCCGAGAGAATTCTATTTCCGCCGTCACCTGAAACCGTGAGTGCCAGAGCGCTTTTGGTATTTGTTTCGTTTGCAACGGAATTGCTCCAAAAATCCGTTGCAATATAGGCAATAGCATTATCATACATTTTGTTGCCGCTGTAATCGTCATACCAGCCGCACAATGTAAAAGTAAAATCTTCCGCTTCCGAAAGCGGCTGCCAATGAATATCCGTGTATCCATAACGAAACGAAAACGTGATTGTCTGGCCTATGGCCGGATGCTCTATACCCATTCGTTCCAAAACCCATACAGGCAGCATGATTTCACTTCGGGATGCAGGATAATGTCCGCTTACATTACCGATTGCCGGAAGAATATGCCGTTCCCATTCCACCGCGTCACACCAGCGGAGAAGGATACTGTTGATACGGGGCCAAGCCGTTGTATCGATAAAGCCGATTTGACGGCTGACTCCCATATATGCAATCTCCCCATTCTGCTGCAATGCCTGTATCTGCTGTTTCGTGGGATTGGTCAAAATAATGTCCGCCGCCGTGCCATTCAGCATTTCTCGTTGTTTATCCGCACTTTTCAAATATCCGCTGCCGATGCAGAGGATTGTGGAGATGAGAAAAGTTGTCATTGCAATAGCGATAATAACAAATATATTGCGGCGACGGTTTCCCGACATAATTTTATCTGCAAGCATTTTCATCTGCTTTCTTGTGTCGTTATAGAACATAGCTTTACCCCCTTATCTGTCATAGTCAATGGTCCAAACATTGTCAATATACCGTATCGCAAGTAAAATTTGATTACTCTCGGTAAATTCATCGGTAAATTCCCGAAAATGCTCTCCGCCATTGTTATCCGCAAAAGAGACCGTATATACGCAGCTGCTCTCAGGCTCCATCTTAAAATAACAAATTTGAGTATTCCCGATTGCTTCAGGAGAGACGGCAATTACTCTTCCTGACTGAGTGATTGTTATATCCGTAACTTCATAATCCGAATAATTTGTGACGATTAGATTTCCCTCCCGGTGTACCACATTGCCATTTGCAGTACTGCAGCCGGCCAGCGAGAAAACAAAAATAACCGTAAAAAGCAGCATCAGTTTTTTCATGGTTTTCATCTCCTTAATTTGTTATTTTCCCGTCCTCTATACGGATAATACGGTCGGCAAGCTGGGCGATTGCTTCGTTGTGAGTAATCATTACCACCGTTTGATGAAATTTCATGCTTGTAACCTTCAGCAAGGAAAGGACATCCTGTGTTGTCTTACTGTCTAAATTCCCCGTGGGTTCGTCTGCTAAAATGATTTCCGGCTTAGCCAGCAAGGCACGTGCTATGGAAACACGCTGTTGCTGGCCGCCCGAAAGGTTATTGGGCAAGACTTCCAGTTTGTCCTTCAGCCCCAACACGTTGACTATCTCTGTCATCAGCTTTTCATCTACATTTCTCCCGTCCAATTGAACCGGAAGCACGATATTTTCATAGACATTCAAAACAGGTACAAGGTTATAATTTTGAAATACAAAACCGATATGGCGGCGGCGGAACACGGTGAGTTGTTCCGCGTTTTTTCCGGAAATCTCTTCCCCATTGATAAGAACTCTGCCTGATGTAGGACTGTCAAGACCGCCCATCATATGAAGCAATGTTGACTTACCGGAGCCGGATGTGCCCACAATGGAAACAAATTCTCCTGCATTAATCTCAAGACTCACGCCGTCCAGCGCCTTTGTCACCGTTTCTCCCTGCCTGTAATATTTTTTCAAATCAACCGTTTGTAATACTGACATAATGAATACCACCCTTCTATCACAACCCCGTTTCCCGCATTGCACCGGACACCTGCCGGGTTTCGTTTTACACTCTCATGATAAAATAAAAAGGTCACGAGAATGTCGCCATAATCAACTACCCCGGTGCAAGCACTCAAGTACTGTGAGCGGCTCCTACGTCGCCTCTCACAGCACTTGACTTTCTCGCTCGCTTCGCTCCCTCAAAAGCGGGGTATGGAGTTTCCTCACCGCTGCCTTTACTTGTCAAAC
>CAJUTJ010000012.1 GCA_910589655.1 uncultured Acetatifactor sp.
CCCTATGTTTCGCTGGTCTAAATTTCCGCCTGACTGCGTTGGCTTCACTCGACGATGCCACCGCATCGACTCGTTCAGCCGCCTTGCAGACTGAAAATTTATCCTGCGCCAAACATACGGGCAATTAGGGCGGATTACACTGGCATAAGAATTGGCGGAACTGCCTATGAAAGAGCTGTAAATAAAAGAACTGTAAAAGGGGAGTCGTTTGGACTCCCCTTTTGTAGTGGCATTTGAAATTTGAACCTTATTTTTTCGTATTTCCTCTGTTTGGCAAAGGGTTTTCCCCGCATGAATCACAAAACACGATATATTACCGGTAGGTGAAAGAGTCTCCCTCTTCCACGATACAAATCATTGTTTTACCCGTATTCATTACGATTTCATTTCCGTAATCATCGTAATATCTGGTGGCTCCGTAATCGGAAGTCTTTTCCCAATTAACGTGGATACCCTTGCCGTTAGTAAAATACCAGCCGTCTCTGGTGGTATCGTGGCATTGGAAAACCAGATAGCCTCCGGCAAGTTCCTCATACTTAACATATTGAACCAAAATATTTTTAAAAGACAGCTGTTCATTGTTAGCGCCGTCAACATGAGGGCCGTCAGTACTGCCGGAAAGGTGCTGGGAACGGTAATACAAGCCGTCGTTTTCGTTATACTCAAAGTAGCAGCGGGTCAAAGGATAGCAGCCGGACATATCTATGTAGGTGGCATTCTGGGCATCCAGACCATACTGTGTCAGGGCATTGGGACTTGCCTTGGTAGTAAAATTGAAATGATATCCGTCGGTAAGTCCTCTGTAGGAAAAGGAATATCCCTTTTTCTGGATAACACTCGACAGACCTGAGCCGGTAGCATAACCGTTATGGGGCATGGAACGGGTGGGTTCCCGGTAAAAGGCGGCGCTGTCATTGCCGAGATTGCCGTCGATGTGCTGGGTATTGGCTTCCGCCATCAAGTCGTTAATGAAATAGGGACCGCCGTAATGCACGATAAAAGCATCCCACTCAAAGGCCCAATAGGCGAAATAAGTGCGGAGACTTCGGATGTTGCCGATCTTGCTCATATTCTGCCAATTCTCATAAATGGCCATCATTCTGGACATGCGGCCTTCCACGTTGGCTTCATAGATGACGGATGCATCCGAGAGGCTGTAGTGGGGAATGGCGGCGCTTTCGTTTGGAATCATAACCGCAATGGGACGCGTGCCTGCTACGGACGCATCCACCCATTCATTGGTAAGAAGACTGCGGACCATGCCCGGTCGGGGCGGCTGCAGGTCGTTCTCCGTCACGATGTTTGACGGAAGAGACTCAGGGGTTGTGGTAGTGGGCTGGACGGCTGTCTGTGTCGGAACGGAAGAAGATTCGTCATCCGTGATAATGGGGCTGTCTAACGGCTCACCGCAGGAACACAACATAAAAACGGCAGCTGCCGCCGCCAGCCATATTTTTGCTTTTTTCATTTCAATTCTCCTATATCTTCAAGCCATGAAATATCATCATTATGCATCACAAAGTGATGGCAAGACAGCGTGAGCCGGCTTGAATTCTGTGATAACAGAATCATTATACCACATTAATTATAAAACGTCATTAATTGACAGAAAAATTAAGAAATTTAAGAGGTCGGTTCATTACTGTTCACACCTCGCGGCGACAGCGAGTGAGCAGTAACAATGCTTTTACGCTGTTTTTGCCGGAAGAAGGTTTTAGCTTGCGAATTAGAGGGGAGAATAGTATACTGTTAATAAATCAAAAGAAAGCGATGGGTAAGCAATGAGTTTGTTAAGCGTGATAGTTCCTTGCTATAATGAAGAAGAAAGCGTAGAACTATTTTACACAGAGCTTATGAAAAACGATTCCTTTTTTCATGGTGAAAATATAGAGCTGGAGTTGCTGTATGTGGATGACGGTTCCGGAGACAGGACGGCGGAGGAAGTAAAAAAGCTCATAAAAAAGGACAACCGGGTGCATCTGGTTTCCTTTTCCAGAAATTTCGGAAAAGAAGCCGCTATGTATGCAGGACTTGAAAACGTAAAGGGAGATTATGTGGTATTGATGGACGTGGATCTTCAGGATCCCCCGTCGCTTTTACCGGAGATGATTTCCTGTATGAAGCAAGGATACGATTCCGTAGCCACCAGACGGGTCAGCCGTAAGGGGGAACCGCCTATCAGAAGCTTTTTTGCCAGAATCTTTTACCGCTTAATGAAAAAGATTTCCAAAACGGAAATGATGGATGGCGCAAGGGATTATCGGCTGATGACCAGACAAATGGTGGATGCCATACTATCCATGCAGGAATATAATCGTTTTACAAAGGGTATTTTCGGCTGGGTGGGCTTTCGCACCAAGTGGCTGGAATATGAAAATATAGAAAGAGCAAAGGGAGAGACTAAATGGAGCTTTTGGAAGCTGCTGGTCTATTCCATTGAAGGCATCACGGCGTTTTCCACAGTGCCGCTGCTTTTGGCTTCTGTTTTGGGAGTGCTGTTTTGCTTATTGGCATTTGTCATGATTCTCTTTGTAATCATCAGAAAGCTCATTTTCGGTGATCCGGTTTCCGGCTGGGCATCACAAGTGTGTATTATGCTTTTGATCGGCGGAGTACAGTTTTTCTGCACGGGAATACTGGGCCAGTATCTTGCAAAAACATATATGGAAGTGAAGAAACGCCCCATATATCTTGTAAAAGAAAAAATATAACTACAATATATCGTATCTTAACGAAATCTTAGCGGGTATAAAACTTTCCAGAACTCGACAGATATGGTAGAATAAGTCATCCAATCGCAGTAATAAGCAATGATCGACATAGAAAGGGGAATTCATATGGAGATTAATGCCGTAAAAGATTGTGATTTAGAGAAATACATTACCGATATCATGTTGGATATAGGAGTGCCTGCACATTTGAGAGGGTATCATTATCTGAGAGATGCGATTATGTTGTCCGGAAGAGATATGGAAGTGGCCAGCAGAGTAACGAAGCTGCTGTACCCTGCCATAGCAAGACGGTTCCGGACAACGGATCAAAAGGTGGAGCGAGCAATACGCAACGCCATTGAAGTATCATGGACAAGAGGTAATACTGATACTTTTGAAAGAATGTTTGGCTATTCCATTTGTACTGGCAGAACGAGACCCACAAACAGCGAATACATAGCGCGTATTGCTGACAAGGTCCGTTTGGATTTTAAGGCAATGTAATAGGAAAACTATATTAAAAGTACCAGTTTGCTCTATTACTGCGATTGGAGCAATTATGAATTTTATTTCGGCATTATTATTGGCGCTGTGTATTCTGTGCCTGTGCAGCTGTCTGGGAGGCGGTGCGCTGATTCTTATGCGTCTAACGGGGAATTTTGTTATAAAGGGACGCAGAAAAGGGAACCCTGCCCATAGAGGAAAAGACAATGCAGAGAGGAAAAACAAAGCTTCTTTTATGCGGAGGGGGCTGTTTTCCGAAGGAACAGATAAGGCGCAGAAATTAAACGGTGCAGATGCATTGATCATTGGCGAATTGATTATGATAGGACTGGCGGTAACGGCTCATGTGGCAGCCGTGTTTACCCGGCAGTCTTTTTCCGATTGCGTGACACTGTTCTCGGGTCTTTTGGTGGTATTGCTGCTGCCTGCGGCGGTGCTGCTTATCATTCAGGGGATTTCTCATGCAAAGTCTCAGGGTGTTTTTCAGAAAAATAAAGCGGATTCCTCCTTGCCGGATAAGGCAAAAAGGACGGATATCGTGGAAAGAATTTTTGCGGGAATATTCGCGGTTCTTGTGCTGGGTCAGTTGATTTTTATTTTCGGCAACGCGGGTGTATATACACAGGGCGATATGACGGTGGAGACAGTGGCAGCTTTTCTGGAGACGGACGGCATTTACCTTGTCAATCCCATGACGGGACAAGCTTATACTGCGGGAATGCCGTCCAGAATAAAGATTCTGTGCCTGCCCTCGCTGTACGGAATATTTTGCAGCTGGTCGGGATTGGAACCGGATATTGTGGTATCGGAGGCCGTGCCTGCTTTAATATTGATTAGCAGCTATGCGGCGTTCTCTTGTATCGGAAGAAGCCTGTTTACGGAAAACAGAAGGAATAGATATTGCTTTTTAATAGTGACCGCCCTATTGATGTGGGCAGGAAGCTATCTCTACGGAATGGACGGCTTCCAGCTGCTTTATTGCGGTTATCGCGGTGTAACCATAAGGAATCTGATCCTCATACCTTATCTGGTTTCGCTTTGTCTCAGAAAAAGATGGAAATCGACGGTTCTGTGTATTTTGGCGGAGGCCGGTATTGTGTGGACATTCTACGGCATGGGAGCGTGCATTTTGACGGCAGCAGGTCTTTTTGCGGCTGGAAGGCAGACACTGAACGACAAACAAAAAAAGAAATAGTTTTACACGGAAGTGCGGAGACTGTATCGGAATAGGAGAATGCATAATGGCGGAACTTCTTAGAAATGCATGGCAAGGCTGGTTCCGGGTAACGGATGAAGGAAAGCTGATGGCGTTGTTTATGGGTTCGCTGCTGTTCCTCTGGATTGGCTATGAGCGGGAGAAACAGAAGCAGCTTTTGCGCTACGGAATAATGATGGCGATATGCTGTGTCCTGCCTGTAACCGCCGTAATTTTAATGCTGTATCAGACAAAATTTTATGATTATGAATGGATCTGGAGCGCTGTACCCGTAACGGTTCTTACTGCATATGCCGGAACCAAAATATTATCGGAGTGTTGGCAGGGCTTCCGGAGAGAGGCTTGGCGGAAAGGCTTGCCCGTAACGGCGGGACTGCTGCTTTTGGCCTATTTGTGCAGCGGCCCCGGCGGAGCGGATCCGGACAGAAGGAGTGCGGAAGACCGGAAGGCGGAAACGGAAGGGCTTTTGGAAATTATAAAAACGGAAGAGGAGACGGTCTGTCTGTGGGCGCCGCAGGATATTATGCAGTATGTTCGCGCTGTGGACGGCAGTGTACTGCTTCCTTACGGGAGAGACATGTGGCAGGAGGCTCTGGGTGCATATTCTTATGATACGTATCCGGCCGATATCAAAAAGATGTATCGCTGGATGTGCATTGTGGAAGAATACCGCACGGAAGACGGCATTGTGAAGACGGATGTATTGCGGGAAGCGATGGAAGAGCAGAAGCTGTCTACCGGAAGCTGTCTGGATGCGGCAAAGCGGGCGGGAGTAAATTTTTTGGCTCTTCCCGATGACGCGGACATTACGTTATTAAATGAAGTAACGGAATATATCGGCGCTGAGCCCCGGCAAAATCAGGGATATTACTTGTTCCGGCTAAAGGAATGAAGTTTATTAATTGTATGTGCCGGCTGCATCGGCATGACTGGAAGTGTGAAAGGTTTTGCGGCTATTCATTGGTTATTTGTGCCGGCTGCGTCGGCATGTTTGAAAGTGTGGGAAGGATTTTTAAGGCGGCGAAAAGCATCAGGGGAAGGCGTCCGGTAAGGAGGAAGGCATGGGCGATTTAATCAGTATTATCGTACCTGTTTATAATGTGGAAAATTTTATAGAAGAAACCATGGATTCCGTGCTGGCACAGACCTATGCGGACTGGGAGCTGCTGCTGGTGGAAGACTGCAGCAATGACAATACCGTCACTTTGATACGGCAATACATGGAGAGAACCGGTGATTCCCGGATCCGGCTTTTGAGGCAGCCGGCCAATATGGGGGCGGCCAGAGCGAGGAACAGGGGGCTGCGGGAGGCGGAGGGGCGCTATGTATCCTATCTGGATGCCGATGATCTCTGGGTTCCGCAGAAACTGGAGAGGGAGCTTGCCTTTATGAAGGAAAAGGACGCCGCATTTGCATTTACCGGATATGAATTTGCCGACGAGAGGGGGAGAGGAACGGGAAAGGTAGTACATGTGCCGGAAATGCTGACCTATAAGCAGGCGCTGAGCAATACCACAATTTTTACCACCACGGTTATGTTCGACACGAAAAAGATTCCCAAGGAGCAGCTGGAGATGCCCGTTATGAAAAGTGAGGATACGGCATTGTGGTTCAAGGTGCTTCGCAGCGGCATCGTGGCATACGGTCTGGACGAAAATCTGGTGAAGTACCGAAGGGCGGGCAGAACGTTATCTTCCAATAAGCTGGAAGCAATCCGCAGAATTTGGAACTTGTACCGAAGAGCGGAGGGGATGAATGTGATAAGCAGTGCGGGACATTTCTGTTTCTGGGCATTGAGGGCTGTAAAGAGAAGAATTTGATATGCAATAGAGAACCGGCTATTACGATAGAAAATGCTATTCCAGAGAAGGTATTGAGAAAGTAGAATGCAGTAGAGAACCGGCTATTACGGTAGAAAATGGAGGTGATAAGGTTTACTGATCTAAAAAGAAAGCGAATGGTAAAACGCGGATTTAAGATCGGTAAGGGAAAACAGAATTAAAAGGGGAAGTTACAAAAAGGGGAAAAAGTAAAAGGGGAATCCGCATCAAAAGAAAAATTGGCAGTGATAAAAAATTATTGTGGGAGCTACATATGAGAAGGTTGGTGCAGCATAGATTTCTATCTACCAGTATCTTGTTTTGGGCAATATATATTGCTTTTATGACTTGGGTTTCCCCCGCTTCTGCGAGACAAGGTATTTTCTTTTTTTCTTATCAGGTTCTGGCAGTCTTTTTGCCGGGAATGGCTTTAGTATATGCGTTGAAGCTGCCGGCACTCCGGAATATGGAGATTGTGGTATGGGGGTATGGAATGGGGCTGGCACTGAGCATAGTGCAATACTTTCTGCTGGCATTGACGGGGCTGTTTGAATGGGCTTTGGGGCTGCAGTGTGTAATTTCGCTTGCGGCGGTTATTTATCTTCTTTTGATCCGCCGCAGGGATGTATTTATTTTGGAGGAAGAAATTGAGGGGAAGGAAGCTGCGGTCATTTTCGGGTTCGTTATACTGAATCTGGCAGTCCGGTTTTTTACATATTATGGCAATAACCTGCTGCCGAAACCCGGATGCAGCGTAGTGTTTCCCAATCAGGATCTCTTATTTTACATAGGAAATGCTATCAGTGCGGGGAAGGGGTTTCCTGTTCAGGAGTTTCGTTTTGCAGGGCAGGAATTCCGGTATCATTATTTCGGAAGTCTGATTTTGGAGATGGCTTCCACCATCACAAGAATCCCGGAACTGACTTTGGAGTTTATTTTTTCGTGGGCGCAAATGCCCTTTTTGCTGATTGCAGGTTTCTGGTGCCTGATGCGCCGGATGAAGATTCCGGTTAAATATTGTGCATTGGGGGAATTTCTGCTGTTGTTTACTGCAGGCTGGGAGCTGGTCGTATATATTGCCTTTCAGGAAAAAATGTATATCTCCCCCTTCGGCTATGATGTAGGGCTGGCATTTGCCGTGCTGACAGTCACCTTTATAGCAGTGCAGAACAATTTGGAGAAAATGCATTTTGGGGTATGGGCGGCGGCGCTTCTTTCCTTCGTCCTGTGTACCGGAGCCAAGGCGCCTGTGTCCATGGTAATCTTAGTGGCAATAGGGGGCGCCTGCGCCGTTTGGCTGTTTAGGGAAAAGAGAAGCGTTCAGGCATTCGTGTATGGGTGCTCTCTGCTCGGGGTTTTTGTCTTTTTGTTTTTTACCGTGATTTCCGATGGGATGTCCACTGTGTCCCGCAACCAGACGGGGCTGTATTTTTCCTTGACGGGGCATTTATACGAATGCGGACTGGGCAGCATCTATTATGATTGGACGGGCCGGGGAATGCCGGGGATCTTGGGGAAGCTGCTGATATTATCGGCATATTTTTTGGGAGCCAATCCGTTGATATACGGATGGTTCTATCCGGCTGTTCTGTGTAGAATCAAGAAAAACGGTTTATCGGAAATTTTTACGCTTGAAGGCTTTCTGGCAATTACCGTGGCGGTTGGGATGTTATTGACATTATTCACAAAGCAGTCGGGGAATTCCCAAATGTACTTTGCCATGACGGCGGTTCCCTTTGCCGTGCTCTATGATATGAGCTGGCTTGCCCACAGGAAAAGAGGAAAATGGGGAGCGGAAGCCTGCTTCATCGGAGCAGCGGCAGTCTTGCTGCTGGTGTCGGCAGTCTGCTGGTTCCAGATTGTTTGGGAGGCAGTGGAAGAGGGATACCACAATCTGGTATACGGAGATGCTTTCGAGGACACTAATAACAGTATTACATGGGAGGAGTATGAGGCATATCTCTGGATAAAGGAGCATACGAGAAAGGATGCACTTCTTCTCTGCGATACGGCAATGAACGATGAGCTGTACCAAAATTTTATTGTGGGTGTCTGCACGGAACGTCAGCTGTGGATGGAAGGCTGGCGTTATGTGGCGGGATATTTGGATAATGAGGACATTCAGGAGCGCAGAGACCAGATCCGTCAGGCATACCTTGAGGGAAAGTATGAGGAGATTGCCGAAACGGCCGGTGTGGAGTATCTTATCTGGAACAGGCGCTTTAACCCCGAGGCGGATCTTTCGGGGCTGGAGAACCGCAAGGTTTTTGATAACGGAGGAATTGCGGTCTATGAAATTCTGAGGTAACAGTTCAGACAGCCCCTCCCGCGAAGCCAAAATCGTATCCCTATGCGATTTTGCGAGACATGCGGGTGCCAAAACGCATTTTTTCCGCGTTTAGCGGATTTTAGCTTACTTTTTTATAAATTTGGGAGAAACGGGAAATGAAAGAATTTTGGAAGGATATACGTTTTTTTTGGACAAATAAGTTTTATGCCGCGGTGGTTTCCTTGGCCGCGGTGTGCAGTTACGGCTTCAAGGTCTCCCATGAGGCCATAGGAATTGACGATACCTGCATTCCGCTGTATTTTGAGGAGGGGCTGGCTCCGGCGGTAGGGCGTTGGACCCTGTATGTCATAAACAAGATCTTTCATATTTCCGACTTTGCGCCGTGGGTGACGGAGGCGGCGGGAGTGCTGCTCATGCTTCTTGCCGCCACAGTATGGTGTGTGGTGTTTTCACGGATTCTGGGCAGGGAGAGAACGATGGCGGGTTATACTCTTTTTGCGGCGCTTTTTATCTCCTGCCCTTTAATCAGCGAAATTTATGTTTACTATCTCCACAACGGAATCAGTCTGGCATATGGACTGACGGGAATCAGCCTGCTGTTTCTGCTGAAAGCACTCGGGACAGGGGCGGATAAGAAAAGGAGGCTGATGCACACGGTAACGGCGTCCGCATTTTTGACCGTCGCGCTGGGGTGCTATGAGTCCTTTATGATTGTGTTTGCCGTGGGAATGGTATTTTTGTTCCTGCTGCTCAGAAGCTTTGGGCGGGAGGCGAAGAAGTATGCGGAAGCCCCATGGGTCTGGGCGGCGGCGCTGTTTATTGTGGCAGTGTGCGCCATCGTTTTCCGGTGGCTGGTGCTGAGGCTGGTGCTGGGTATCTTCCGGATTGAAATCCCGGAAAGCTTTTTGGTGGAGTACCGGAGTGTCTTTTCCTTTACGGAAATGAGTCTGGCAGAGTTTTTTATGATCTTTAAACGCTTCTGGGTAAAATATTATTTGAACGGTTTTGCCTATTTTCCCATCACGGTTCTGGTATTGGGCATAGCGGCCATACTGATAATCTGCCTCGTCATAGGAATACGAAAAAAAGATATTTTTCTGCCCCTTGCCGCAGTGGGGGTGCCTGTGCTGCCCCTGTGCATGGTGGTCATAGAGGGGAAGGAGACCTATTACCGGGCGGCGCAATATGTCCCTCTGGTGGGGGCGTTCGCGTTTTTTTTCACGTTAGTGCTGGTCAAGGAGTGTCTGCCCCGGTTCTGCACAACAGTGTGCGTGGCATTGGCCGCGGTACTCCTATGGAACCAGTGCGCGGAGATGAACAAGTGGTTTTATGTGGATTATCTCAAATATCAGGATGCCAGAAACGTAATGCTTCAAGTGGCCTATGAGCTGGAAAAGGGCTATGACACAGGAAAGCCGATTGTATTCCGGGGAGCCTATCTGGTGCCCTATGGGATTGCGAAGGATGCCTATCTGGAGTACGGATCGGCAGAATATAACCGGCTGCGGAGCGTGGGAGATCTCATCGACCCTCATTTAATAGAAAAATACAATGCCGATGACGGAAACGGGTATGTTTTTGCGGAAACCCCGGTAAATTCCACACTGCGCTGGGGCGTTACCGCCTTCGACGGTACGGCTTCGGAGCTGGGAAATTTTTGGAAAATGCTGGGATATAACTTCCGCATAGAAACGGATCTCCGGAAAATCGAGGAAGCGGAACAGATATCCGAAGAGATGCCGGAATTTCCCCGGACCGGTTATATCAAGGAGTGCGGGGACTATATTATCATAAACTTGTAAGCGTTGAAAGGGCGGGCCGGCAGCGGGTGAACTGTTACACCGATACCGTATCCGGAAATGTGAAAATTTTATGCTTTTCTGTACGTCTGTGGAAAATTGTGGTATACTATAAAAATGTATACTTACACCGAAGGTAATCGGAGGAAATATATTTTGAGTGCAGTTACCAACGAAGAAAAGCTAAGAAAACTGGAAACCTTTAAACGTTTGATCAATCTTGTACTGGTAATGATTTGTCTGGGACTGGAAGTAGGGGACTTTGCCTACCACTGGCTGGCTCATTTTCAGTATAGTGTTGTGGAACAGCTGCGGGATTTCTGGAGAATGGGGCATTTGGCGGAAATCGGATTTTATGCCATTGTACTCTTGTTTCTCTCAAATATGTACGGCGGAATGCGCCTCGGATATCTGAAAAATGTGGAGCTGATTTTTTCACAGGTATTTTCTACGGTGCTTGCCAACATTATTATTTACTTTGAACTTTCCATTATGGCGCATCAGGCTTTTGTGCCAAGAGTATTTTTCATGATGATGGCGGAGCAGATTGTTATAGTGGTAATCTATATCAATGTGGCCAACCGCATTTATAAATCCATTTTTCCTCCCAGAAAACTGTTCCTTGTCCATGGATACAGACCGGCGGAGGATATCTGCAGCAAGTTTGAAAGCAGGAAGGACAAGTATAAGATTACAAAAATCGTCCATATCAGAGAGGGATATAAAAAAATCTGCAAGATGATAGTGGAGGCATACGAAAACGAAGAGTGTAACGCGGTGGTAATCGGGGATATGTCCGTGGAAAACAGGAATCTTCTGCTGAAATTCTGCTATGGGAGAAGCATACGTGTGTATCTGCTGCCCAAGATTACGGACGTCATATTGATGGGGGCCGAGGAACTCCATATTTTTGACTCCCCCATTATGCTGACCAGAGAGTATAGTCTGTCCATGGAACAGAGATTTTTTAAGCGCGCCATTGATATTGCGGGGGCGCTGATTCTTTTGACAATCACTTCTCCCATTATGCTGATTACGGCCATTATCATTAAGCTGTATGACGGAGGCCCCGTGCTGTACAAGCAGGTTCGCTGTACCATTAACCGGAAAGAATTTCGGATTATGAAATTTCGGAGTATGCGGACGGACGCGGAGAAGGACGGCGTGGCGAGGCTGGCACAGAAAAACGATAACCGTATCACACCCATCGGGAAATTTATCCGCAAATGCCGTGTGGACGAGCTTCCGCAGCTTTTCAATATTTTAAAAGGTGATATGTCCTTTATCGGCCCCAGACCCGAGCGCCCGGAGATTATTGCGCAATACATGGAGGTAATGCCGGAGTTTGTTTATCGTATGAAGGTAAAAGCGGGGCTGGCGGGCTTTGCTCAGGTCTACGGAAAATATAATACCTCGCCCTATGATAAGCTGAAGCTTGACCTCACATATATAGAAAACTATTCCTTTTGGATGGATATAAAGCTGATGCTGCTGACTTTAAAAATCCTTTTCTGGCCCGACAGCACGGAAGGCGTGGAGAACGAACAGATTACCGCGCTGAGAGAAGAGCGGGAGAGGCAGCGGCAGCAGATCCAAAGCGATATAGAGGATTGACCGGAGCAGATTTTCAGAGAACGGAGAGAAAACAGATGTGGGAAGGATGTTATGGGAAAGAACCCTTTGACTTAAGGCTGACGGCGCTTCGGCTGATTGCCAATCTGGATGTGGTATTGGTGTTTACTTTGGCAGGAACTTTGCTGTTCGGCGGAGGATATTATGTAAAGAATGTGTTGCTGCGCTCTGAAAAGCAATATAGTGTTACTTCCGTTTACCGTGTGGATTATGCCATAGAGGAAGAGAAGGATATCGGATCCGTTTATATCAATGAGATGAGCTGGAACACGTACCTTCATTCTCAGGAATTTTTGAATGCAGTGATGAAACATTTAAAGGAAAACAGTTTAATTATGGACAGTGACTGGGTGAGCCGGATTCCCGAGGAGGAGGTATCGGAAGCGCTGACGGCCTATTTGGCGTCGGATCTGCGGGTTCCTTCTACCATGGTGGTCACAGATTTTGAAGCGGCAAGCCTGCAGATTGCCAGAGCGGTGGAACAGACTATGACGGAAGAATTTCCGGCGTGGGTGAAAGAGATATCCGGCATCCGCGTCATTGACTCTCCGGAAACGGCGTCGGAAGTGATTCCGGATGTACGGCCTGCAAGAGCCTTTGCGCTCAGCGCCATACTCAGCTGTTTCTTCACGGTGGTCATTCTTTTGCTGAAGGAGACGGGGGACGATAATATCTGGCTTCCCGCCACAATCAGAATGCGTTATGGCAAAAAGGCAGCGGGAACGATCGAAAGCCCCGGGCTTTCCGAAAATCTCAAATATTTCTATGAAGGAAAAAAGAAGGTGGCAGTCTGTACCGTGCAGGCGGAGGCCGACCCCATGGAAATCCTTACTTCCCTCCGGGAAAAAACCGGGATGGAGCTGGCGGAGTGGTTTGCAGTGCCGTCCCCCATTCTCTGTCCGGAAGGCTGCAGGGCGCTGCGGGAGGCGGAGGGTATCTTGCTGGCAGTGCGGGCAGGCTCCCATGGCGGAAAGCAATTGGAATACTGCCTGGAATATTTGGCGCAGCAAGGCTGTGATGTCACATCCGTTCTTTTGTGGAAGGCGGATGAGAAGTTATTGAAAGCGTATTACTTTTTTCACTGACCGTTGGCGCCGTAAGAGAAACTAAGTCATTCCTTGGTCTGCGGCAGTTCATTGATTCCTGCGAGCAATGAGCCAAGCGGCTGCGAAGCAGACATTTGGCGAATGCCGCGAGGGTTACATACCCCGCTGCTTTACAGCGTTGCAAGCTTGATGCCCCGTTGCTTGCAGCGGGGTTGTTGACTGTTTGTGCCGCCGATGGAGGCATGTTTGGAAGTGGGGGTTCGGATAAGGAGAGGCATGAAGGTTCAAGTGCTGGCATCCGTCATGGATGAGACTATGGAGAATATTGTGGAGCGGATGGGGCTGGATTCGGATGCCGTAATTATAAACCAGTGCGGGTGTCTGGGAGTTCAGGAGACGGAGCACAGAGGGCATTTCATCCGCTTTTTTTCCTTTCCCGACAGAGGGGTGGGGAGAAGCCGCAATGAAGCGATTCTGAGGGCGGACAAGGATATCTGCCTGTTTTCGGACGGGGATATTGTGTATGAACCGGGGTATGCGGAAGCGGTTTCCGCAGAGTTTGAGAGAAATCCCAAAGCGGATATGATTTTGTTTAACATAACGGTGGAGGAATCCAGAAGAACCTATCACATTCAGGACAGAAAGAGGGTACATTGGTATAACTGCGGCAGATACGGGGCGGTGAGCTTTGCCGTCCGGCGGGACAGCCTGCTGCGGTCCGGAGTTACGTTTTCCCTTCTCTTCGGAGGCGGCGCAAAATACAGTAACGGAGAAGACAGTTTATTTCTGAAGGAATTTATGGGAAAGGGATACCGGGTCTATACGGCGCCCGTCACCATCGGCAGAGAGGAGTCGGGCGGCTCCACTTGGTTTGCGGGATATAACGAGAAGTTTTTTACGGACAGGGGTGTGCTGTATCATTTCCTGTACGGAAGGGCGGCGGGGATTATGAGCATGAGGTTCCTGCTGGCGCACAAGGGAATTTTCTGCAGTGAAATCAGTGTGAAACAAGCTTATGTATGGATGAAACAAGGAATACGGGAGGGCAGAAATGGGGCGTAGTGCATTGGTTTATGTCCTGCTGACCGCAGCGACTGTTCTGCTGGGGCTTTGCGTAGACAACCGAAAATATGTGCCCGGATATATCAGCGGCAGGAGGCCGGCCGGCGGAGCGCCATTCACGGAACGCAGGCAGGCAAGGAACCGCATTGCCGTCTTTGCTATATTCTGCTTAATGACAGGGGTGTCGGCGTGCCGGATTGCGGTGGGCAATGATTACTGGGTGTACCGGGATAATTTTAAACTGATTGCACAGGGAAGATATGTGTCCTATGAGCCGGGTTTCAATTTGATTGTAAAATGGATACAGGAGCTGTTCGGATATGACCATTATCTTCCTGTGTTTGCGTTTTTCTCCTTTGTGACGGTGTTTTTTTTCGTAAAGGCGCTTCTGGATCAGGGAAGCAGTTTTGCCATCTCCCTGTTTTTGCTGATGACGGGAGGATATTATTTCAATAGTCTGAATACCGTGCGCTATTATCTGGCGCTGGCGGTGGCGCTCTATGCCATGAAATATGTCCTTCGCGGGGAATACGGTAAGTTTATGCTGTGGATTCTGGCGGGGGCAATGTTTCACAAGTCTATTTTGCTGGTGATACCGGTTTACATTCTGGCAAGGATACTGGCGGCGGCCAGACTGAAACGGTGGCATTATATTGTGGGAACCATATTGATTTCCAGTCTGGTTTTCTGCAAGGAGCTTTATCAGGAGATTATATTCTATTTTTATCCGTATTATAAAGATTCCATGTTTGACAACGGGCAGATTTCCTATGTGAATATTGCTAAATGTGTCTGTGTGTTGATATTAAGTGAGATTTGTTATAAAAAGAGCCTGCGCAGAGATTTGAGCAACAGATTCTATTTCTTCCTGAATCTGGCAGGACTGGTGGTATATTGCTGCGGCTCCTTTATACCGGAGGTATCCAGAGTGGGGTATTATCTGATTATTTCCCAGATTTTTCTCGTTCCCAGACTTTTGGAGGACATGGGGGAAGGGATGCTGAAAAATCTGTGCTGTGCCGGTGTAATCGGCGGCTTTACACTATATTTCCTGATGCTGCTGCAAGGGATGTATGCGGTGGATGTGCGGCTGCTGCCTTATTTAAATTGGATTTTTAATTGACGGAGGTTTTGGGTGAAGGTTTTATGGCTCTGTAATGTAATGCTTCCCATGATTGCGAGACAGCTGAATATGGAAGCTACAAATAAAGAAGGGTGGATCAGCGGCCTTGCCGCCGTGGTGCTGGAAAAGCGGGCGGAGAACGGTATTGAGCTTGCCGTTGCTTTCCCGGCGCCGGAGGAGGCTTTTTCCCAAGGGGGAGATGTTTTTGAACAGACGGTATCTGCCGCCGGCGGAGAATTGGTCTGCTACGGTTTCCGGGAAGACACGGCAAATCCCCATCTGTATGACGGTGAGCTGGAGAAACGTCTCGGGAAGATTCTTGCCCTGTATAAGCCCGATTTGGTGCATTGCTTCGGGACGGAATATCCCCACACTTTAGCTATGTGCCGTATTTTCCCCCATAAGGACAGGCTGCTCATCGGTATACAGGGCTTGTGCGCCGTCTATGCCCATGCTTATTTTGCCGATTTGCCGGAGAAGGCCGTGAATACCGTGACCTTGCGGGATTATCTCAAAAAGGATAATCTGAAAGCACAGCAGAAAAAATTTATCCGCCGCGGCGTTATGGAGACGGAAGCGGTAAAGCTGGCGGGAAACGTGGCGGGGCGCACGGAGTGGGATCGTTTTTATACGAGAGAATGGAATCCCGCGGCCTGCTATTATGAGATGAATGAGACGCTCCGGCCGGAATTCTACGGGGCGGAATGGAACCGGGAAAGCTGCGAGAAGCATTCCATATTTTTGAGTCAGGGAGATTATCCCGTAAAGGGGCTGCATTATATGCTTGCCGCGCTGCCCGCCATACGAGATCGGTATCCCGATGTGAAGGTATATGTGGCGGGGCAGAATCTGACCCAATATGATACAATAATACAAAAGCTGAAAATATCGGGGTACGGGAAATACCTCCGTGGGTTGATTCAAAAATACCGTCTGAAAGAACATGTGCTGTTTGTGGGAAAGCTGGATTCTGCACGAATGAAGGAACAATATTTAAAGTGCGGTCTTTTTGTCTGTCCGTCCTCCATCGAAAATTCCCCCAACTCCTTGGGGGAGGCTATGCTGCTGGGGATGCCCTGTGTCAGCGCGGATGTGGGAGGGATTCCCGGCATCTTTTCCGGCGGAAAAGACGGCATTTTGTATGAGGGCTTTCGATGCGGCGGATTGTCCGGATTTTACGGAAAAACATCCCGAAAAGCAGGACAGGAAGATTTTCCGGAAGCATCTGACCGGGACAGAGAGGACGGCGGGCTGGGAACAATAGCGAAAAGGCTGTCTGATGCGGTGATCCAAATGTGGTCCGATGAAAACAAAATGGCGGCGTATTGCAAAAATGCAAAAATACATGCCGAACAGACGCACGACCGCAGCCGGAATTATGAGAGATTGTGTGAAGTTTATGTTAAGATTATGGAGAAGAGCGGAAGCCTGTAATGACTAAATTTGTTTTTGTATCCAATTATTTAAATCATCATCAGATTCCCTTCTGCAACGCCGTATGCGGATTGCTGAGGGGAGACTTCTTTTTTATCCAGACAGAGCCTATGGAGCAGGAGCGCGTAACAATGGGATGGAAGGAAAGGTCGGACATTCCCTATTTACGGAAATATTACGAGGAACCGGAAAATTGCAGAGAGCTGATTTCCTCCGCCAAGGTGGTCTTATTCGGAGGCTGTGACGAGGAATGCTATATCAGCCACAGGCTTCAGGAGGGAAAACCGGTAATCCGTTACAGTGAACGCCTATATAAGACGGGACAGTGGAAGGCCGTCTCTCCCCGGGGGCTGAAAAAGAAGTATCACGACCATACCCGTTATCGGAAGCAGCCGGTATACCTGCTGTGCGCGGGCGCCTATGTGCCCAGTGATTTTCACTTGGTGGGGGCGTATCCGGGGAAAATGCGGAAATGGGGATATTTTCCCGAGACGAGAAAGTATGATGTAGCACGTCTGATGGAGGGGAAGGACTCCGGCAGGCTCCTATGGGCGGCCAGATTTCTGGACTGGAAACACCCGGAGCTTCCCCTGAGGACAGCGGCTTATCTGAAAAAGAGGGGCTGTTCCTTCCATCTGGATATGGTGGGGGGCGGAGAGATGGAAAAACAGGCTGCCTCCCTCGTGGAAGAACTGCATCTTCAGGATGTTGTGACCTTCCACGGATACTGTCCGCCGGAGCAGGTGCGAAGTCTGATGGAGAGAGCGGCTGTCTATCTTGCCACCAGCGACCGTCAGGAAGGCTGGGGGGCCGTGGTCAACGAAGCCATGAACAGCGGCTGCGCCGTGGTGGGCAGCAGTAAGATGGGAGCGGTTCCTTATCTCATACGCCACAGGGAGAACGGCATGATTTACCGGGACGGCTCTCCGGAATCGTTGTTCCGGATGACGGCGGAGCTGCTGGAGAACCGGGAACTCTGCCGCAGGCTGGGACAGAATGCTTATCAAACCGTTACCACGGAATGGAATGGGGAGAAGGCGGCGGAACGTCTGCTGGGATTCTGCGTCCGGCAGCAGTTTTTGGATGCCGCAGATATCCTCGATACGGTGGATTGGGAGTCGGAGCCTGTTTCCGGACCTGTCTCCCCTGCGCCCGTGATTCCCGAGAGGAAGATGTATTCTGTCCTGACGGAAGCTATGGAAAAAAGAAATCAAAAATAAAAATGAAGAAATAAAACTGAAGAAATCAAATAAATGAAGAAATAAAACTGAAGAAATCAAAATAAAGAAATCAAAATAAAGAAACTAAAATTAAGAAATTAAAAATATAGTTAACAAATTTGAAACATATTTTATGTAAAATCGTTTTGAAGTGTATAAGGAATGAAGATTTAGAGATTGCCGATGTGCATGGAATCGGGTAATGTAGTAAAGCTGCGTATACGAGGATGGATTTATGGAGTACCCTTTGATCAGCATTATTGTTCCGGTATATAATGTAAAAGAATATTTGCCAAGGTGTGTGGAATCTTTAAAGAACCAGACTTATGAGCCTATGGAAATTCTGCTGGTGGATGACGGTTCCACGGACGGATCCGGTGTGCTCTGTGACAGATTGGCGGAACAGGATCCGCGGATCCGCGCATTTCATCAGGAAAACGGAGGCTCATCCTCTGCCAGAAATTTCGGGATCACTGAGGCCGGAGGCGCTTATCTGGGCTTTGTGGACAGTGACGATTATGTGGAGCCGGATATGTATGAAAAGCTATATGCCGCCATAGAGCAGTATGGCGTGCCGGCGGCACAGGCAGGCCGGGACGAGATCGATCCGGCGGGAAAGAGACTGCCGGATATCTGTATTCCGCCGGAAGAAGCAGTATGTATCGGGGCGGAGGCTTTTCTGAAAGAGCTGCTGATGCACCGGGGGGACTGTTCTTTCTGTACAAAACTGATTCGAAAGGATGTTCTGAAAGACAGAGAATTTCCCGTGGGGGTATTGAATGAGGATTTTCATCTTCTGGTAGGGCTTTTGGGGGAAAGAATCGACAGAATCGTGTCTCTGCCATACCGTGGATACCATGTAATCTACCGTTTGGGCAGCAATTCCCGAAAGGCGGACAAGGAGAGCTTTTCCCGCGTGTATGCCGATAACATAGACAATGCGGATATGGTCGGCGCTCTGGTGAGGGACAAGTATCCCGGTCTGCGGGATACGGCGTTCCGCTTCGGCATATTTCAACGCCTTGATTATATGCTGCATATTCCTGTCTCTCAAATGAAACGGGATAATGAGTTCTACAGGGGGGTAGTGCGGTATCTGCGGAAACATTGGTGCAAAGCCATGGGAAATTCCATATTATCAAATAAGAACAAGCTATATCACACACTTTTTGCAGTTGCGCCGAAGGGGATTCGTAAGCTGCATGCTCTAATAAACAGATATTTTTCGTCTTGATTTGTGTTTTGAAAGGCATCGGTGTGGCAGAAACTACCGTTTGAAACTAGGAATAATTATGGTATGCTTTATTCGTCACTGCAGACGAAAAGCAAAACGAGGAGCTTTTATGAGAAAAATACATTGGATAAATGTTGAAAGAAAAGCGCTTTCAACTATTGATTTTAAGTCCGCCAAAGCGGACATGGGGTATAATGTTGAAAGAAAAGCGCTTTCAACTATTGATTTTAAGTCCGCCAAAGCGGACATGAGGCATAAAAATGGAAAAAAATGCCTTGCTTTTTTGCTGGCAGCTACGCTTTTGTTCGGAATGACAGGAGTTTCCGTTGAAGCACAGGAGATTTCCGCCGATACGCAGGAATCTTCTGCCGAAATACAGGGAACATTATCCGGATTACAGGAACCTGCGGGAGAGCCGCAGACGGCGCCTTCGGGAACACAGGAATCTGCGGGAGAATCGCAGACGGCGCCTTCGGGAACACAGGAACCTGCGGGAGAATCGCAGACGGCGCCTTCGGGAACACAGGAACCTGCGGGAGGGCCGCAGACGGCGCCTTCGGGAACACAGGAACCTGCGGGAGGACCGCAGACGGCGCCTTCGGGAACACAGGAACCTGCGGGAGGACCGCAGACGGCGCCTTCGGGAACACAGGAGCCTGCGGGAGAGCCGCAGACGGCGCCTTCGGGAACACAGGAGCCTGTGGGAGGGTTGCAGACGCCGCCCGCCGATGTGCCGACTCGCAGTTTTGGTATTTTGGACGAGGAAATGGCAGGATGGATTGAGGCGGCCGGAGAAGAGCTGGCAGCCATTGCTCAGGAGCGGGAGATTATGGCTCTGGTATATCTGAGTGACGAATATCCCGTCAGAGAGCAGCCTTCCTATGACAGTCCGACAGTCGTTAATGTGCCCAGCGGACAGCTGGTGAATATCAGGGATGTTTATGTCACCGTGGATGAGGAGGAGAATCCTCAGGTTTGGTATAATGTCAGCCTGCTTTACGGCGAGGGGGAATACACAGGATACGTGCCCAGATATTATCTGGCGGTTTCCGACGAACGCTTTTTGGGCTGGGAAGAGACTTACGGGTTGAACTTGGAGGCGGCGGCCTATTCTATAGATGCTGCGGGGAATGCGGTCTATGCCGATATCGAACAATTTCCTCAGAGCTATCGGAGTGCGCTTCTCGCCTTAAAGCAAAAGCATCCCAACTGGACTTTCGCTGTGATGAATACGGGATTGGACTGGAATACGGTGATTGCCAATGAGCTCACGGACGGGAAAAGTCTGGTTTATAAGACATTCCCCGACTATGCGAAGGAAGGGCTTTATGATGAAGGAAACTGGTATTATGCATCAGAAGCCGTTTTAAAACAATATATGGATCCCAGAAACGCTTTGACGGAGGACGCTGTCTTTCAGTTTGAACAGTTGACTTATAACCCTACGTATCATACCGAGGCGGCGGTTAACAATTTTCTTCAGAGCACTTTCATGCATAGCGGCCAGTTTGCCACGGGAACGAATATGACTTACGGGCATATTTTCTGGGCAGTGGGCAGAGAGGAAATGGTCAGTCCCTTCCATCTGGCGTCCAGAGTGTATCAGGAGCAGGGAAGGGGAACCTCTGCGCTGATTTCGGGAACTTATCCCGGATATGAGGGATATTATAATTACTTTAACGTGAGGGCTTCCGGAAAGACGGATAAGGAAGTCATTGAAAACGGGTTGAAATATGCAAGGGAAAAGGGCTGGATCAATGCCTATTATTCCATTTTGGGCGGCACACAGGTTATTTCCGCCAATTATATTAAGAAGGGTCAGGATACACTGTACCTTCAAAAGTATAATGTAAATCCCCACGGCTACTATGCATTGTATACACATCAGTATATGCAGAATATTTCTGCTCCCACCTCCGAGGCAAAGAGTATTAAGAAGCTGTATGAGAGTGCGGGGGCGCTGGACAATACCTTTGTGTTCAAGATACCGGTTTATTTAAATATGCCGGAAGAGGCTTGTGGGGCGCCCGTTGCCTCCAATAATATAACGCTCAACATTCCTGCCGGATATACGGATACCATTGTCTGGCTGGACGGAACCGCTTATGCGGCGGAGGTGAGAAACGGCCAGTATATAGTTACGGCGCCCCATGGCGGGATTAAAACGGCCGTCGTATATCAATACAACGGTGCCGGAGTTCCTGTGGGTATGTTTGTGTGGACGCTGGATTATAAGAATAGCAGCTATACGGCCACGGCACAGCCGGAACTGGCAAATTTGCTCACTTACCACGGTTTTTCCATTCGTATCACAGGAAAATCAGGCATCCGTTTTAAGACGGGGATTTCCGCCGATCTGCGCAGCCGTCTGACAAGCGTGGGAGTGAACGGTTATACCCTGAGAGAATACGGGACACTGGTTATGAATAATGCCAATCGTGTCAGCTACCCTATGGTGCTGGGCGGTGAAAAAGTGCTTTCCGGTATGTCTTTCGGCTTCAATGCTTCCGGAGCGCCGGAGGACAAAATATATGAAACCGTGGACGGGAGACACAGATTTACTTCCGTGCTGGTAGGTCTGCCCGTGAATCAGTATAAGACGGAATATGCCTTCCGAGGCTATATCATATTGGAAAAAGGCGGTTCTCAGATTACGCTTTACGGTCCCGTGGTGGCAAAAAGCATCTATGCTTTGGCAGATCAATTGATAAAAGGCGGCAGCTATGGAGAGGGAACGGAGGTTTACAATTTCCTGAAAAATCTGATGAACAGCGCGGATGCTTTGTGAAACCGGACATACTGCCCAAAAGAATGAAAAAGAATCCGGATAGGAGTCACAGCGAAGAAGTGACATGGAGGCAGGTATATTTTTTAATGACAATCTGTTTTAGTTTGATATAGAGAGGATAAACTTATGAAAAAGAAACTTTTTTGTGCTATGCTTCTTACGGCAGTTACCGCATTTGCATTTACCGGATGCGGCGACGGCAGCGGGGAAATAGGGCTTATTTTAGATTCGGCGGATGCGAAGCAGCCTGTAACCGTTACGGCAGAACCGGTAAATGCGGTACCGGAGCAAACAGAGAACACTCAGGGAATTCAGTTATTGTACCATACGGGAGAACTGACGGAGGAAGAAGAGGCGGCTGTGACGGAGATGATGCAGACAATGCGTCAAAATCTGGAGCTGGAAGAGTATATGGGTGAAGGAATCCATATGGTCAGCAGCCAAGAGTGGATGGACGCCTTTGCAGTTCGCCTTGTGGAAGGCAGCAGAACCTATTATCTTCAGGAGAACGGAAAAGTCTTACTGGCCGTTCAAGTGGGATATGATATTGACCGAAAAATCGAATCCACTGTGTCTTATCAGGAAGGAGAAGGCGCAATTGTTCTGCTTAAGCAGGAGGGTAGTACAACGCAGCTGATCAGTGCTTCCGCCGTGGACGGAGCCTATGACGGAGCCTTTGAATTGTGGCAGTTTGACAGCCGGTCGGGAGAAATCCGCCATGAACAGGGAAACTACTCCTCCGGCGTAATTGTAGGGGAATATACCATTGCCGTAAAAGAAGGGACGGCTGCCGGAGATCCCTTTGATTTGTGGAATAACCGTGAAAATATGGCATATACCGTTTCTGTCTTGCACTACGACGAGCAGGGAGAGCTGATTCCGGAAGCTACACCTACACCGGAAGCAACACCGAATCCCACGGATCCCCCTCAGATAGGAACCACACCTAAGCCTACGGTTACACCCAAGCCCGCGTCCACACCCAAACCGGCATCTACACCGAAGCCTACGCCGAAACCCACACCGCAGCCGGATGATGACGATGACGACGATGATGATGATGGAGGCAGCGGCGACACGAATGCCGGAGGCGACACGAATGTCGGCGGAGATACCAATGTCGGTGGAGGAAACGGTTCCGGTGACGACGGCTCAGGAGGCGGAGATGTGGACATCGAGTGGTCCGACGATATCCTGTAATTCCGGGAAGGTTGTCTTAGAAGAGAGATTATGTTATAATGATTCTGCGTCGGCAGAATCATTATAACATATGTGCAGAAAAGCAAGCGGCGTCGGCAGAATCATTATAACATATGTGCAGAAAAGCAAGCGGCGTCGGCAGAATCATTATAATATATGCGCAGAAAAGCAAGCGGTTCGAAGGGATATTTGATTTTCAAGCCATGGATACGGAAAAGAAAGCGTCTGCAAGTTACGGGCGGAGAACTGAAAACTTCGGATATTCCAAGTTCGCTTTGCTCTTATTTTGAAAAAGATAAATTGAGGACAAATCGGGAAATGAAAAAGTTAAGGGATGTGCGGGTAGGCATATTGAAAATACCCGTTACCAGAATAATGTTATTAATTATATCGGATATGCTGGCAATTTTGCTGGCATCGGTATTAAGCCTATATGTACGTTATGATTTTCATTTTATGGACGTCCCCCGTGAATTCTGGGAAACGATATTGGAGGTTTTTCCATATAATGCGGTTATTACTCTGCTTATCTTTTATTTTTTCCGGTTATACAATAGTGTGTGGAGATATGCCTCGGACAGGGAGCTGGTGAACAGCGGAATTGCCGTTTTGATCTGTGCGGTGGTTCAGCCCGTGCTTTTTTGGCTGTCAGGCAGGCGTCTGCCCTTGAGTTACCCCTTTTTCTATGGGCTTTTTCTGCTGCTTTTTACTGCGGGGGTCAGGTTCAGCTACCGGATTATGCGGATGCTGCAGAACAGACGGCTTAATCACAGAATAGGGCTTGCAAGGGTAAACTGTATGATCGTGGGCGCCGGAGCGGCGGCAAACGCTATGATGAAGGAAATCGAAACAAGCAATTACCTGAGTATGAACGTGGCCTGTGCCATTGACGATAATCCGGGCTGCCACGGAAAATATCTTCGGGGAGTGCCCATTGTGGGCGGCCGGGAAAGTATTCCCGATAATGTTCAGAAATACAATATTGACGAAATTATTATTGCGATTCCCTCCGCCGGAAGGGGTGAGTTGAAGCCGATTTTGGAAATCTGTAAGGAGACCGGCTGCAAGATGCGCATACTGCCGGGAATGTACCAGCTGATAAACGGAGATGTCAATGTCTCCAAGCTGAGAGAGGTGCAGGTGGAGGATTTGCTGGGGCGGGAACCCATTGAGGTCAATGTGGACGAGATCATCGGCTATGTGAGCGGTAAAATAGTCCTTGTAACCGGCGGCGGCGGATCCATCGGAAGTGAGCTGTGCAGACAGATTGCCCAGCACACGCCCAGACAGCTGCTTATTTTTGATATTTATGAAAACAATGTATATGAGATCCAGCAGGAACTGAAACAGAAATATCCGGAGCTGGATTTAATCGTGCTCATCGGCTCCGTGCGCAACGAGGCCAGAGTGGACAGTATTTTCCAGAAGTATCATCCCGATATCATTTACCATGCGGCGGCTCATAAACATGTTCCGCTGATGGAAGACAGCCCCCATGAAGCCATTAAAAACAATGTGTTCGGTACGCTGAATGTGGCAAAGGCGGCGGATTTGTACGGTGCAAGGAGATTTGTGATGATCTCTACGGATAAAGCGGTGAATCCTACCAATATCATGGGAGCCAGTAAGAGAATCTGTGAGATGATCATTCAGAATCTGAACAAAAAGTCCACTACCAATTATGTGGCAGTCCGGTTCGGAAATGTACTGGGCAGTAACGGCAGCGTAATCCCCCTGTTTAAGAAACAGATTGAGCATGGCGGGCCTGTGACGGTTACACACCCCGATATTATCCGCTACTTTATGACGATTCCGGAAGCTACCTCTCTGGTGCTTCAGGCAGGCGCTTATGCCAGAGGCGGGGAAATTTTTGTGTTGGATATGGGAGAACCCATGAAAATACTGGATCTGGCTAAGAATTTGATACAGTTGTCAGGATATAAGGTGGGGGAGGACATTAAAATAGAATTTACAGGACTGCGTCCCGGAGAGAAGATGTATGAGGAGCTTCTGATGAACGAAGAGGGACTGCGGGAGACTGCGAATAAGATGATTTATATCGGTAAGCCTATCAAGTATAACTCTGACGTTTTTGAACATCAGCTTCAGGAGCTGTATGAAGCTTGTCTGGACGAGGCTTCCGACATACGGGAAAAAGTAAAAGAAATCGTACCTACTTATGAATATGAGAGGATGGGATAGCCTATGTATCAACATGTAAAACGAGGTATTGATTTTGTGATGGCATCGGTGGGGCTGGTAATTCTTTCCCCACTTTTTCTGGTTCTGATTGTTGCCATTAAAGCGGATTCCAAGGGTCCGATACTATTCCGGCAGAAAAGGGTCGGTATCCATAAATCTCATTTTAACATCTTAAAGTTCAGAACCATGCGGACGGATACGCCAAAGGATACCCCTACGCATCTTTTGAAGAATCCGGAACAATATATCACAAGAATCGGAAAATTCTTGAGAAAGACCAGTTTGGACGAGCTGCCCCAGATTATTAATATTATAAAAGGCGATATGGCTATAGTAGGCCCCAGACCGGCGCTCTGGAATCAGTATGACTTAATTGAGGAAAGGGATAAGTACGGAGCAAATGATATACGTCCGGGTCTCACGGGCTGGGCTCAGATCAACGGACGGGATGAACTGGAAATACCCGTGAAGGCGAAACTGGACGGCGAGTATGTGAAAAAAATGGGCTTGGGAATGGATATAAGATGTTTTTTGGGCACTTTCCTCAGTGTTCTCCGCGGGGACGGAGTGGTGGAAGGCGGTACGGGAAGTATGAAAGGCGGAGAGGGCAATGAGCTTTCCCGGAAGGATAATGGTTGAACAGATAATGCTGCTATTGAGGTATGTTAGTATTTATAACAGCGTCAGGGTCAATGTTATGATGCCCTGTTGCCTGCAGCGGGGTTGTTGACTTAGAGATATCCTTCCGAAGGAAAAGTTGCGTTTTCAGGCAGCCTTACGAGATAAATATTTTATTTGCAAGGCGGCTTTTTGTACAAGGCGACAAGGTTGACGGAGGGGATTCAGAGAGGCATGGGATAGGAATGAAGAGGATACTGATTACCGGAATAAACAGTTATATCGGAAATGCCGTGGAGCTATATCTGCAATTGTATAATGCCCACGCCGGAAGAGAGCTATATCGGACGGAGAAAATAAGCCTCCGCGGCGAGGAATGGAAAAGCATGAACTTTTCCGCCTACGATACGGTGCTGGATGTAGCCGGAATAGCTCATGCGGATATCGGCGGAGTGTCGGAGGAGACCAAGGCTTTGTACTACCGTGTCAACTGTGAGCTGGCGGAAGCCGTTGCCGTCAAGGCCAAGGAAGAGGGAGTAAAGCAGTTTATCTATATGAGCAGCGTTATTGTCTATGGGGACAGCGCACTTCCGGGGCAACAAAAGCACATTACCGCAGAGACCGTACCGGCGCCCTCTAATTTCTATGGCGACAGCAAGTACCAAGGAGAATTACGATTGCAGAAGCTGGGGACGGAAGGCTTTTCGGCAGCCGTCATCAGGGCTCCCATGATTTACGGGAAAGGAAGCAAGGGAAATTTCCCCACGCTGGTAAAACTGGCCGGGAAAATGCCGGTATTTCCACGGATAGATAACCGGCGCAGTATGCTTTATGTGGAGAATCTGGCGGAATTTATCCGGCTGCTGGCGGAGGCCGGAACCGGAGGAACCTTTTTCCCGCAGAATGACGAATATGTAACCACTGCGGAGATGGTGCGGCAGATCGGAGAAGTTCGGGGAAGAAAGGTACGGCTGTGGAAAGCTCTGAATCCTTTGACAGTCATGGCTTCCAAAATGCCGGGGAAAATCGGCGGCATGGCTCGAAAAGCATTCGGCTCCCTGACCATCGATCAGGAATTGAGTAACCGGGAAATCGCAGGCTACCGGATCTGTTCTTTGGAGGAGAGCATTAGAAGGAGTATTTAAGTTATTTTTTGTGATATGGCAGAAGGTGTGAAACGAAGTCATTCCTTGGCTTACGGCAATTCGTTGATTGTTTGTGCCGACGGCGTCGGCATGTCTGGAAAGTGTGATAAATGGGGAGACTAAAATGGGTGATAAGGCGAAGAACAGCGAATTGAAAGGGAAAATAAGCAAGAATATAAAAAATTTGTATCTAGATCCAAATAATTACAGATTTGTAGATGATTTGAATTACGAAAATGTCAACGATGAGAAATTAACAGACGAAAAAGTACAACGTCGAACGAGGAATTTTATTGAAGGCCCTAAAAGAGAAAGAATTAGAGACTTAATTGATAGTTTTAAATCAAACGGATATCTTAAAGTTGATGTAATTCAACTGAGGGATCTTGGGGATAATCACTTTCTGGTAATTGAAGGAAATCGAAGGGTGGCTGCACTTAAGTGTCTTCAGGAGGACTTTAATAATGGTTTGTCTATTGGAAAATTGGATCCGCAAGTTTTTTCCAGTGTTCCTTCTGAGATTAATGACGAAAAGGACGGTTTGGATCATCTAATTATAATGGGGCTTAAGCATATCAGCGGTAACAAGAAATGGGCAGCGATCAATCAGGCACAGCTGATTTATGATTATTTGACAAAATATTGGAGCGATAAAAAAGAATATCAGGCAAAAGAAATCGAGCTGTGTAATTCTCTGGGAATTTCAAAGTCAAAGCTGAGGAATTCTCAGAGGGCATATCATCTGATTAACTCATATAAAGAAAGTGACTATGGGGATCAATTCGTAAGCAATATGTATTCTATTTTTGAAGAAGTAATGAAGAGACCTGTATTCCGAAATTGGTTGGACTGGGATGATGACACGTATATTTCCCAAAACAAGGTGAATGAACAGCGGTTATTTTCGTGGCTTTCAACAAGCGATGCCGTAGGTGAAGATGAAGAAGAGGGTGAAGAAGACCATATCAGCGGACCTATTATAACCAAGGCTTTTGAAGTCCGTGACTTGGCAGATTTTATTGCTAATGAGAAAATGCTTGTAACCATGGAGAAATGGCATAGCATTGGAAGAGCAATGCTTGAAAACGGCACTGATAATAGGTTGTCAATAGACAAGTCTATTGAAGCGGTTGTCGAAAATATCCGAACTATTAGAAGATATGCGGATGTTTTGGAGGAGGAGGATCTTGCACAATTAGAAGTTGCTGAGAAGGAATTAGGGGTAATGATTCCACGGAGAATGATATCGGAATTATCTAGCAATGGAGTGAATGTGTGCTTTTCTGTCGGAAAAATAAAGCATTATTCGAAACTTCAAGTGGAGAGGTTTAAAAAAATCTCAGGATTGCAGATTGATAACTTACGCAGGATTAATATCTTTGCAGGTCCTAACAATTCCGGAAAAACCACGATTTTAGAAGCTGTGTATTTGTTATGCCATCAGAATGACATCAGTGCATTATTGGATTTGGCAAAGTGCAGAAACAGGAATAGGGGTATTACATCCCAATATCTGTATTCATTGCTGGATCAAGGTTTCAGCATAAAAGGGGAGTTTAACGACTGTCCCGTGTCTGCCGTCATTGTCAGGTATCAGGATCATCAAGTGGAAAAGCACGACGATTATATTACATCCATTCAGGCAGATGGCTTAATAGAAGATAAAGCTGCCAAGATGAAGCTCCATTTGTATGGGAAGAATCCACCGGAAAGGGAATATGAGTCGATACAACATATCTGTAAGGCCATATACAGCAGTCCATATTATTATCGGCCGGAAGAGCTCTATCAGTTATATGCGAAAGCCATCGAAGCCAAGTCAAATGGAAAAATGATTTTTGAGCAAGTGCTGGAGTTTATTAGAAGGGTTGATCCCAGCATAAAGAATATTTTTTTAATAGAAGAAAACGGAGTAAAAAGCTTTCGGGTTGACTCGGATCGTTTTATGGATAAAAATATGGAATTATCCAGTTATGGAGAGGGCTTGGTTAGAATTTTTGAGCTGGGGCTGGGTATGTCTAACTGCAAGAATGGTATATTGTTGATAGATGAATTTGAGACGGCGATTCATTATTCTTTGTTGGTTGAATTTACAAGAGTTATTCAAGAATTGGCCAATGAGTTCAATGTTCAGGTATTTATCACGACTCACTCAAAAGAATGTATTGACGCATTTGTAAAAAATGAATATGGAAACAACGAGATATCGGCATATCTGGTTGACAGTACAGAGGAGAAAGCCATGATTAAAAATATTACGGGCGAGGATCTGGAATTTTTGGTGGACAGCATCTCATTTGATCTTCGAGGAGGATGGTAATTCTGAAAAAGGCGATTCTTGCAGCAATTTATTAATTGTAGAAAGTTTGCTGAAATATACAAGGGGGATAAAGTTGAAGGAAATGTACTTTCAACCTCCCGGATTTAAGTGTCCGCAAAAGCGGACAGATGGGAGCAAAAGTGATAATTAGTGTGGTATTATGCGAAGGGGTGCATGACATTGCATTTATCTCAAAGATACTTTGCGCATACGGATGTATGGAGTATAAGCGAAAGATAAAGGACTATCCTTTTCCGGTTAATGATCAGATTAAGAATAACTATGCGAAAGATGCTATTGGCGAAAAGATTATTGGCTCCGGCCCGGACTCTCCTTTTGTGCCCAAGGCGGTATATACAGATGGAAGAAAATTGATATTTTTCCATAATTTAAACGGTGATGCCGATACGGAAAAAAGATATGAACTTATTGAACAGTATCAAAAAAATAAAATTGCATTGAAATTTAAAAATCCGGACGAAATAGAGAAATTTGAATTTTATTTATTTTATGATGCGGATGATTTAGGGGTTGAGGGCAGGCTGGACTGGATAAAAAACCGATTTGCAGGTAAATTTAGAATAGCGGCAGGAGACATAGCACAAGGCAAAAAAGTCTGCGTGCAGGATATAACTTTGGGGACATATGTTTTTCATAAGCCCCATTCAAATGCTTTCGAACAGAAAAACATACAGAAGGGTACATTGGAGGATCAGCTGCTTGCTCTTATGCATATTGATAATGGTGCATTGTTTCAAAAAGCAGCAAAATTTTTAGATGCAAACATTTTGGAGCCTGAACGAACAAAGGAATATGACGCAAAGCAGGACAAGTATGTAGGCTCCAAGAAATATAAACCTAAAAAATCGCAAATTTCTGTAGCAGGACAGTTGCAGTTTTCCGGAATGAATAATTCCGTCATTATTCTGAAATCAGATTACATTAAAAAGCAAACTATATTGCAGGATATAGAATGTAAGAGAATAGCCGAAATGATTTTAGAGTAAAAGAGGAGCATACCCAAAGACAATGAAAATCAGTGTGATTACGGTAACATACAACAGTGAACAGGGAATAGGGAAGACCATAGAATCTGTCTTGGCGCAGACTTTCGGAGAGATAGAATATTGGATCATAGACGGAAAGAGCAGTGACAGAACCGTGGAGATTGCGGAGAGCTATCGGAAGGCTCTGGAAGAAAAGGGCATCACATACAAAATTGTCAGCGAGTCCGACGGCGGGATATATGACGCCATGAATAAGGGAATCCGTCTGGCAGAGGGGGATGTCATCGGTCTGCTGAACAGCGAGGACACTTATGAGCCTTGTGCCCTACAGACCGTGGCGGAAACTTTTGAAAAAACAGACTGTGAGCTGATGTTTGCGGACATTAGGATTCACAAGCCGGACGGCAGCAGCTTTGTGAAAAAGGCCAGACTCCGCAGCTTCCAGACCTCCCGGGACTGGAACCATCCGACTACCTTTGTGCGGGCGGAGGTTTATAAGGCCAATCCCTTCCGAAATCTGGGGATACATGACGACTACGGATTTTTCCTCCAAATGAAGAGCCAGAACCGAAAGATTGTGACGGTGGACAAGGTGCTGGCTCATTTCCGGATGGGGGGCGCCAGCAATCGTAAGAATTTAAAGGCGGCGAAAAAAAGGATTATAGATCGCTATAAATACTGTTACCGGATTAACGGGTATAGCAGGCTGTATATGATAGAGTGTGTTGCTATTGAGGCGGCGAAGATGATTTTGGGGTGACGGGGTGACTGACAATGAAAATACTGCAGATTAACAGCCATTATAACCAAGGCGGCGCCGCCAGAATCGTGGCCTGTATACACAGACAGCTTCTCCGGGCGGGGGAGGAATCCTATGTGGCATTCGGAAGGGGAAGGGTTCCGGAGGAACCCAATATTTACCGTATCGACAAACCCGCGGAAATCTATATTTCCGCGTTGGAAAGCCGTGTGACAGGTATAAACGGATGGGGGAACCGGGCCGCCGCCAAAAGGCTGATCCGGCTTATGGAAAAGGTACGTCCCGATGTGGTTCATATGCATACGCTGCACGGCTATTATGTAAATCTGCCCATGCTGTTTCGTTACTTAAATGTCCGCCAAATCCCCTGTGTATGGACTTTTCATGACTGTCATGCCTTTGTGGGTAACTGCGGTTACTATTTTGCGTGTGGGAAATGGAAAGACGGGTGCGGAAAATGCCCTAATCTTGCGGGCTATCCTTCCAGTCTCTTTTTTGACTTTACCGCTTTTATGTGGAGGAGAAAGAAAGAACTGTTTACTTCGGGAGAGAGGAAAGTCATTGTTTCTCCTTCCGATTGGCTTACCGGAGAGGCAAAGAAATCTTTTTTCGGAAAGTATCCCTGTATTACCATACGGAACGGAATCGACGTAAACAACACTTTTTTCCTCAGAGACAGAGGGGCATGTAGGGAAAAGTACGGATATCAGCCCGGAGAAAAGCTGGTACTGGGAATTGCGGTAGGTTACAGCGATCCCAGAAAGGGAGCAAAATATATCATTCGGCTGGCAAAAGATCTGGAGAGAAAAGCAAAGGTGATTTTGATAGGCTGGGAGCGGAAGAATGATGCCATGCTGGAGGGATGTACCAATGTGATACCCTTGCCGTCCACGAGCAGTATAGAAATGCTGGCGGAATATTACAGTCTGGCGGATGTGTTTGTATTGCCTTCTTTAGCGGAAAATTATGCCACTACCGCACTGGAATCCATGGCCTGCGGTACGCCTGTGGTGGGATTCGAGGTGGGCGGGATTCCGGAGCAGCTGTCCGGAGGAAGAGGAATCGTCGTAAAACCGGGAGATCAGCAGGCATTTACGGCGGCCGTAGAGAAGGTTTTGGAAGGAGGAGGCACTCTCCTTGGCAGAGAACGTCTGGCCGAAGCAATACGAAGGGAAAATTCCACGGAGAAAATGACGGAAGCATATTTGGAGATATACGGCCGGTTGATAAGAGGAGATCTATGACAGTATCAGTATGTATGGGAATTTATAACGGTGAGAACTATATAGAAGAACAGCTGCGCTGTATCCTGCACCAGACTAAAACGGTGGATGAGGTGATTCTCTGTGACGACAATTCCTCAGATCACACGGTTTCCGTTGTGAGGGCATTTGTGGAAAAGCATTCTCTTGAAGGCAGCTGGAAGCTGTACTGCAATCAGGAAAACAAGGGATATCCTGCAAATTATTACGATGCAATGAGCCTTTGCAGCGGCGATATAGTATTTTTGGCAGATCAGGATGACATTTGGGCGGAAACCAAGGTGGAGAGAATGATGTCCGTATTGGAAGCGGATTCAAGAGTGTCCCTGTTGGCCTGTCGGTTCGGTCTGATTGACGGAGCGGGAAAGGACATCAAAGCGGTTATGGAGCCTTCGTGCAGCACGGGAAGCGGTGAGCGGAAGGCAGTTCACTTACATGATGTGTTTTACAGGTATGAATGGCCCGGTATGGTTCTGGCATATAGAAATGCATGGTATCGGAATTGGGTTAAAACCATCGGTGAAATCCCCCATGATATTTTTTTGTGTGCGAAAGCGGCAGAGGAAGGAAGGTTTCTGGAGCTGGACGAGACGCTGGCGTGGCATCGCAGACATGAAAATAATACGGCAGCGGAAGAGCACAGGATTCGGAAGCTGTTAAATAAGGGACGTAAGTTCTGGGAAATAGAGAAGTACCTGAAAATGCTGGAACAGTTTGAGCAGTGTGAGGTATTTCAGACGGAAGAGGGACGCCGGACACTTCAAGAGAAGCTGACTGCAATGCGCAGCAGATATGCGGCACTGCAGTCGGGGAAAATACGCCGGGTATTGCAAAGTGCGTGGGAAAACCGCAGAAATGTGCGGCTTGCCACGGTGGTGTGTGATGTGTTGATTGTGAAAACGTGAATCGTTATATTTAACCTATATTGCATCTATGGAATATGGATAAAAAGAGCTTCTGGAGCTTGTCTAAGATTTTGTTAAGTGCGATTCCGAACAGTACTGCGGCAAATAATTCAATCGGAACCAGAATAAAATATACACCTACAATGCCTGCTTTCGGTGCAAAGATTGCCCATATATAAGGGAAAATCATACCGTCTAAAAACATACAGAGGGCGAGATAGATTTCTAATGAATTTTCCGATATTTTTCGTAAAGCAGGTTTTACATATTTTGCTTCAAGCTTTATATCCTTACATAAAATAAATATAATACAGGATGCGATTACAGTGGGCATGGCGTTATAAGCGCTGCTGTAGCCTCCAAAGTTGGTCAGCCAGTCAAATACCTGTCCCGGATCGACATAATAGGTGTATAAGGCTTCCATCAAAATCATTGCCATGAACAAGACGATTCCGGGAAATTTTTTCATGGTAAATTCTCTCTCCCGAAACCATACACCAAGAAAATAATATAGTATCGGGTAAAGCCCATTCCAATAGTTTGTCCACCAAAAGTCAGTGACAGAGGAAAAGGATCCAAGGAGCAAAAGGACAATCAGAAGGCAGATTTTGTAATGCTCGTTGAGAGCTTTCCACATGATATTTAAAAACGGTGTCAGAAGAAAGAGCCCGAAGTACATATTGATATACCACATATAGCTCAGATTACATAATCCCTTTATTTTTTCGGCTGTCGCTGCCATCGGCGCTGTGTAAAGCAGATAGAATAGACATATCACAAAATAATTTCTCAGGAAATGCCAAAGTCCGTGACCGAATTTTTTATCTAAAGATCGGTTGCATAAAAAGTATCCCGACAATATCATGAACAGAGGGCAGCAGCATTGGGCGATCCATCGGATAACGGATACCGCAAAGTATGCTGTCCCTTGAGCAGGCGAACTGTAATAACTTGTTCTGTTAACATAGTGTACGGTAATTACTAAAATACAAGCTATAGTCCTGATTAAGTCCGGGCTGGTTCTTCTTTCCGTTATGTTTCCTTCACAAGTACCCCCCCCAATCCACTTTTTGCGCAATTTCGCTATTACAAGCCAACTGATGATTATGGTACAGGCAAAAAGTATGACAATCAAGCTGATAAAAAGTGTTCCGTTAAACGGGAAACAGTAGCGAATAAAAGGATAAAAGCAATATAGACACATAATTGCTGAAATCATAGATAAAAGCAGATTCAGCTTGTTTTCTCTGATGTTTTTTCTCATTTTGAAAGAACCCTTTCGGAAAATATTTTTTTCATTTGGTTTGAAGAATCAAAAAGGTTGTTATATTGGATATACTGGTAATTCATAATTTCTTCCGGCAACTCGCCCCGAGACAGATAATAAGGATTCTTTTGGTTGTCATAATATTTTCCTCCGTTTATAATGGGATATTTTAGGGAAGTTTCCTTTAAAAATTTTTGGAATCCGGTCAACGGCAGTCCCGCGGCTTCAAAAAAGTATGCCTGAAGGTAATTAACACTGCAATATGGTATGACAAGCCCGTTTTCGTGGACGGAACGTGAGTTTGACCAAATGATGTACGGAGTCGTATAATATTCCAGACTGCCTTTGGTTAGTAGTTTTTCAATGTTGTCCAACGGGGGCATATGATCCCCGAACATTAATACCACAGTCTCTGCTTTGTCAAAACGATAGTGATCGACCAATTGGGCAAAGGCTTGGTCGGTTTCCTTTACCAGACTCAGGTATTGAGCCGTTTGAGGATCTTCTATATCCACCGTCGGAGTATAAGACGAGTCATTATAGCCTCCGTGGTTTTGTATGGTTACACAGAATATAAATATGGGTTTGCCTTCCGCCTCATTGTCTGTCAGATCATAGATAACCTCATAAAGGGAAGAATCCGACACATAATTATAGGATCTAAGGTATTCGAATTTGTAGTCCGAAAGATCTTCCAGAGAGTAAAACTGGTCAAATCCCAATTTTTCGTATCCGATATCTCTATTCCAGTTTTTGGAATATGCCGGATGTAACGCTACTGTATAATATCCTAAATCCTTTAGCGCTGATACCATGGAAGCAGTACCTTCCTGACAATCCAAGTCATAGGAGGAACCTGTTAATCCGAAAGATATTACACTCCCTGTTAAAAATGCAAACTCGCTTTTATCGGTATTTCCCCCGAAGGTGGGAATAACCACATTTCCGGAAAAAGCGTCTCCCGACTCGGAAAGCCGCTCAATATTAGGCATATATGAATCAGAATGTGCCCCCCCCAATCCGCCGGAGATGTTGATGTCCGCCCATGATTCATTCATAATGACAATCAGATTAGGAAGCTTTTCGGCCATATTCCATTCATCGCCTTGGTATCGACCGGCAATTTCCTGCATTCGATCTATCGAGTAACCGTCTGGTTTATCTCGAAAACATGACTGAATATTGGCTATGAAGTTTAGTAAGGAACCATATCTTTTTATCCCGTCTTCCTGCGAATAATAATCAGGTGTTAAACGGACGATCCGTGCAAACCATGACGTGCCGCTGATTATGCACAATGTGCATAAAACAATAGCCATAACGATTCTTTTAAAGGTGCTGATGGAGATTTTAGTTCTTACACAACTGCAGAACAATACGGTTATTAAATAGGAAATACCCGCAAATATTACAGTATCATCCAATGTATAATTATAATTTGATGCCACTTCCTTCGCCGTTTTAATAGCAAGAATATCAATCGGAAGAAAGGGAGTTCCCCTGAAAAGCATTACAAAATGTGCTATAAGTCCATACAGATAACAAACGGACAAGGAAAGTAGAATACCTATGCCCAAACGCCGTGTCAGTACCGTAAACAGCCCGATTAATAGGAAAAGCAATAGAACTGTGATAAGCCACGCTTTTCCGAGCATGGAGATACTGCCGATTTTGGAAATAGGTGTTCCCAGATAGTTTACCGCAGTGATACATAATAAACTACAGCATAATGTTCCGGCACCTTCAAGAAAACGGGAAGCGGCGGCATTGGGTGCATTTATAATCAGGGAAATTATCAAAACCAATACGGGACCAACAAACAGCAAAAGCAGATCCTGCCGGAAAAATTTGTAATCGAACCATACAAACAATGCGGCATTTTCAGTGGTTCCGTTTACAGAGCAGCTGCCGTATATTTCCGGCAAATCCTCTGTGGGCACATAGTATATGCTGTATACATTCTCTATCTCTTCAAATGAAATAGAAATATGGTAGCGACTGCCGGCTTCCAGCTTTTTATGAAAGTCTGCTTTTAACATTCCCGAAGTAATATCCGTTTTCATAGGACTTGTTGATAGTTCATGACCTTTATCGTCGGAAAGAGTAACCGTTATCTTATCATCTTCCGCGCCTTCCGATGCAAGTACCAGAACGGATTCCAAATAGGTATCTTCCGCAAGAAAATCCTGTTCTATGGTATCTCCTTTGGAGATCACGGCGCCGTAAGTATCTTCGGTGAAAATAAGCTGCCTTCCGGTATCGGATTTAACCAGCCATAAACGGTTCCATCCGATAACGGATCCTGACAGACATATAAATAATATGATTAGGGCAATAATATATTTTTTCTCGTAATGTATATGCATTTTGTGCTCATACCTTTTCTGTATCGGCTTTTCTAATATAGAAACAGGCTTAAATATGTGAATCAAAGTTAAAATTATAATTGTTTTTTCACTATTGTCGGAAATAGCATGGGGCGGCATGGTCGGTATAGACATTGGCCACACCGTTTTCACGAAGCTCCAGAATCGTTTCAAGGTCATTTACCGTATGGAGATAAATGGTCAATCCACTTTCGAGCATTTTTTCCCGGAAGTCCGGCTGCTCATACCACCACAAATCGAATATTGTTACAACGGAAATATTGTGCTGCCGGCAAAAATCAATTAATTGTTCGATATCATCCGTTCCCCGCTGATACAAAGTATAAATATAATGATCAAAGTGATGTACGCTTTCGACAGCCTGCAGCATATCGTCATTGTACAGTTGAATGACAAAACGGTTTAAAATTGATTCATAACCGTTTTCCGATGCCGTCTCCACTAATTTGGAGAACTGTTTTACAACGGTATCGTAATCCCCTTCTTTGCTGTCAGTAATAATGTAGACGGACGGATTTTGCTCCAGCAATACAAATAAGTCCAGCAAAGACAAGGAGGTATACTTGTCTGCAATCAAGTGTTCCTGAAATTCTTGCAATGTGAGCACATATCCGCTTGGGAATCCCATGCCGCCGTCACTTTTTCCCCAATCATGGCGCAGGACAATATAACCGTCCGAAGTTGTGCTGAAATCAACTTCCATACAAATAAATCCCCGCTCTAAGCTTTGCTCAAAGGCTTCCTTGGAATTCGTGTAAGTATTCCCGTCCACCGCGCTGGACGGCGCAAAACACGAACCGCCCAGCCCGTCACCCTCGACCGCGCTCTCCACGAGATCCAGCGTCACCTTGCAACGCTCGCCGGTGTAATTCAGTACCAGCACCAGCTTGTCGTCGTCGTAGAGGTACACGGAATTGAGAAAAGTGTCCACCAAAAAGGCCCGATAACCTTCGTCTGAGACGTCCCCGTCCCTGAACCGCTCCAGAAAGTAGACCACCTGATCCCGCTCCAGCGTCGGCTCCGCTATGAGCTGCTGGGCGATCCCCTTCTCGATCTGGACGCGCTCTGCCTCCAGCTCCATGAGGCGCGACTTCGTGCTGGGCGTTATGATCCCGGCCTCAATCGCTGCGAGCATATTCTGGATCGCCTTCTCGTTTTCCTTCTGGCGGGCTTCAAGTGCCCGGAGGGCGCTCTGATCCTTCTCCCGCTGCTGAAACTCCATGCACCGATCCGCGACCTCGTTCACGAAGTCGTCGGAGTGTATCAGATCCACCAGCTCGTCAACCACCAGCTGCTCGATCCACTCCTTCTGGGCCCGCTCCTTCTGGCACTTATGCACCCGGCGGCCGTTGCATGTGTAATAGTTATACACCCGGCCGCTCCGTCCGGTGCCTCCGTCGCCCGTCATAGGCTCGCCACAATGGCCGCAGAACAGCTTCGCGGTGAGCAGAAAGCTGGTGGCTCTGTCTGCTGCCGGTGCCCGGTGGTGCTTCTCCACCATGCCCTGACACCGATCGAACAGCTCCCGATCCACTATGGCCGGGATCCCGTTCTCCACCCGTATGTCGCGGAACTCGTACACGCCGACGTATTTCTCATTCTGGAGGATCCGGCGCAAACTGTTTTTATTGAACAGCCCGCCGCGGCTCGTCCGGTAGCCTTCATCATTCAGGCGTGTGTATATATCCTTCGCCCGCTCGCCTGCTGCGTATTCCTCGAAGATCCGGCGAACGATCGGAGCCGTGGCCGGATCTATCTCGAAACGGCCGTCCGGGCCCTTCCTGAGTCCGAGCACCGTCTGGCCCAGCGTTTTGAGCTCCAGAGCGCTGTCATAATACCCGCGCTTCACGTTCTGGCTCAGGTTTTCGCTGTAATACTCAGCGTAGCCCTCCATGACTGACTCCAGAATAATGCCCTCCGGCCCCTCCGGGATCGACTCCTTCGCGTAGAATATGCGGACGCCGTTTCTTTTCAGCTTGTACTTGTACATGGCCGAGTCGTACCGGTTACGGGCGAAACGATCCATTTTCCAGCAAATCACGGCCTGAAAGACTCCGCGCTCACAATCTCGGAGCATACGCTGGAAATCCGGCCGCTTGTCTGATCTGCCGGTGAGGGCCTTGTCTACATATTCACCCACGACCGTGAGGCCGTTCCTCCGGGCGAAGTCGTGGCACTCTCTGAGCTGTCCCTCTATACTTTCTTCACGCTGGCCGCTGCTGGAGTACCGGGCATAAATGACCGCCGGGATCAGCGGGGCCGCTTTTTTCTGCGCCATTATGCCCCACCCCCTGAAAACAGAACAGCGGCCGCCTTATAGATCGCTGTCCCCTTGTGCGGGTGAATATAGTCCGCTGGCTCCCTACCGTTAAGGGATCGCAGCAACGCCGGATCCGCAACTACCTGATCCGCGAAATTGTAAAACGAACCGGCGGCCGGATCCTCCAGCATATTGCCAAGGCTGGATCCCTGCAAACTCTGGCGCACGGCATAGCCAAACAGTGCTGCCCGATCCCGCTCTCCAGTCTGGCTGACAATCTGCCGGAGTAGCCCGGCGGCCCCAATGAAAGCGGAGAACCGGACGCCAAGACCGACAGCCAGCGCCACAAGTTCAGGGCCCGGACTCTCCAGATCGTCCTCACCCGTCGCCCGGCTAATCATGCACGAGGCGTCGTCCTTCGTGATCCCGTCCGGGATAAACACGCCGAGATCCTTCAAGTATGCAAGCTGCCGCTCCGTGGGCCCACTGAGCACCCTCGGCTCATAATTCAGGAAGCAGCCAAGAGCTCCGGCCGGTTTTCCAAACTCCAAGTGAGAGAGCTCGCCGATCGGCTCCGCTTTTTTGTACTCATGCCGGACGGTGACGGCGACCTCGATCCGCTGCGCTGGCTCCGTTTTTTCCTTCGGGGGCTCCGGCAGCTTTTTGAGCTTCTCATGCACCGGACTGTCTGGATCTGCGAGCTCGTCGAGCCATGATGTCCTCTTTTTTGCCTCTGGAGCTGGCGGCGGTGTGTCCGCTGGCTTTTCTTTTTTGACCGGATCAGGATCCGGCCGTTTCTTGAATAGTTTGTCAAAAAGTCCCACAATGACCTCCATGCCCGCCTCGTGCGGGCTTATTTTTTATCTATAACCAGCGCTGCCCCCTCAAACAGAAGGGGCAACGCCGGCACACCTATGATCCGAGAGTGAAGTCAACCCAGATCACATTGCCTTCCCTTTTTTCACGAGCGGGCGCTTGTTGCTTTTAAGTACCATGAGCGCCGACTCTCTGGCGGCGTCGGTAGCTTCTCGCCACGACTCCAAGAGCTCCCGTTCATCAACAGAAAGAACGGGATCCGGCGGTGCTTCGCCGAAGAAAACGCTCACACTCTCCACATTGTAGACCTCGCAGAGCTTCAAGAACATGTCGGCGTCCGGCTGTCCTCTGCCCTGCTCCCATGCGCTCACCGTCTGATTGCTTTTTCCTAATAGCTTGCCAGCCTCGCGTATTGTGAGGCCCGCCCGCTCTCGGTATTGCTTCAAAAGTCCGGCAATTCTGAGGCGTGTTTCGCTCTGGCTGTCTGCCACGCTATCACCTCCCCGCCTACTAATATAACATAGCGACACGCTGAAATCAATAATTTTGTCTATGTTTTTTATAAAAATATTGTGAAAACAGCTTGACAGCCCACAAAACATAGGCTATACTAAGACCGTGCCCAGAAAATGTGGGCACACGAAAGGAGAAAACAACACCATGATGAGAGAAGAATTTGAACAGAGAACCGGCTTTTTACCGACTTTATCCCTTTATTCCATTATCGAAAAATATTACATGAATTTTGACGGAGACAAGGACGCATTTTGCAAGGCGTACAAAAAGAACGCGGACGGGATCGCGACAATGATCCAGCACGAGGCCGACATGCAGGAAGTAAACGCCCAGATCGCAGCCGAGAAGGCAGCCAAAGACTACGAGGCCCGGATCGCTGAACTGGAGAAAGCTCTGGAGCGCGAACAAGAGTGGAAGCCCTACGAGGACACCGACAACGTGCAGCAGGCTGACTACACCAGACTGCAAACTGCTGGAGGCACGCGGACACTCACGGACGACGAGGCCAAGGCTCTGCTTTATGACTGGTACGGCTTCGCCAAGGAGAAGATCAAGATCCACCGGACGCTCCCGCGGTACGAAGTCAACCGGCACCGGCAGCTCCGCAAAGTCGGAGAAATCGACCGGGCCCCGATCTACAACGCGACCGACTGGAACTATATCCGCTTCGACTGCGGCTGCATGAGCTACGAGCTCTACAACGACAACCTGCGGCCCTACCTTCATTGAGTAGGGCCAGAGACAGAAAAGGAGGGCATGACATGAAAAATATCACAGTAAAAACCAAGAGCAACGGCTATAAAGCCGAGGGGATCCAGAACATGATCGGAAAATTTGAGAAGGCAGCGGCGCAGCTTTTCCCCGGCTGCACCGTGCGCCACTTCTACTACGGCGACAGCCTCGACATGGCCGACGTGGTGCTGGAGCCCGGCCGGTATGCACATTTCAACGTAACAGCCAAGCGCGTGAGCCTCTGCGGCTACACATGCAGCAGCGAAGATCTGGAGAAGTTCGGCAATATGACGCACAACGACGAGCTTTACAATGGCAAGCTGCTGGAGATAGCAGCAAAGGAGGAAAACAGCAACATGAAAGTGTTTTACACCTTCGGATCCGACGACCGTTTCCCGTTCTGCGGCGGCTGGGTGGAGGTAGAAGCTCCCAGCATGAAGGAAGCGCACGCTATATTCCGGGAGCACTACCCGGATAGAACACCGGGGACGCTGAACTGCTCCGACTACTACACGGAGGCCCAGTTCAAAGAGTCCGACATGCTGAGCACCGGCAACCGCGGGGCGTTCTGCCACCGCAAGCTCAGCGCATAGCCGAAACGCCCGCCGGGGCGTCTGCTGGAACCGGCCCACCAGCACTGACAAGGCAGGCCCACACAAGGAAAGGAGGCGCAAACGTGAGCAAAGTTATCTCAGTAATCAATGACAGGATCAAAGAGCGAGGCGTGACTCTTGTGTTTGTATCAAAGCAGGCACACATGAAAACCGACCTGCTGAGCAAGACACTGAACGGCAACCGAAACATGAAGGCCGACGAGTTCGTCAACTTGTGCCAAGTCCTCGATCTCACGCTGGAGGACTTCAAGGCACCGGCACAAATGGCAGAGTGACAACCTGAAAGGAGCAGATATATGGCAGCAATAAACGCAATCGCAAGGGAATGGGCCGACGAGATCCGGGGCGGGATCGCGTGGGTGATCGTCTGGAAAATCGGCCGGAGCTGGAACGCTCAGGCGGTGTGGCTGGACTCCGACACGGACACATTCGAGCCGGAGGATCTGGAGCTGGCCCGCGAGATACTGGAGAAGGATCCGAAGGCCGTCATGCTGAACGGCTACTACTGCGGGCACTTCGGTGAGGACATGACCGTGGCAGAGCTGGCCGCAGGGATCCGCTGGCACTATGAAAACGGCTATAACACGCTGGAGGGCTCGACGGCATTTCCCCCGGAACCTATGGAGCGCCCGGCAGAACTTCCGGCAGATCTTCCATGGTACGGCAAGGCCACCAGCGCAGAGCCGGATCCCTACGTCTACGACGGCTATATGAGCCCGGAGGACTACGAGCTCATGCACAAACACATGGAGGCAGACCGGCAGCAGCAGGAAAAGGACACCCGCGCAGCTCCCGGCGATCTCTACATTGACGGGCAGCACTTCACCGGGAAGATCGCGGAGCTGGAGATCCCGCACTTCTCGCCGCCGGATCTGGCACTCCCGGAGCTTCGGAGCCCGCCCAGCATGGAGCTGACGCTCACGATCACGCCGGACACGGCCGCGGCTATTCTGGAAGCCCTACAACCGGCAGCGCTGCGCTTTTTGGAGGCCGTGGCGAAGGCAACCAAGGAGGCGTGGGAGTGGCTCAAACGAGGGGCGGCCAAAGCGGCCAAGATCGCAGCACGCTGGGCCGACAAGTGCATGGACGCCATGCTCTACCAAGCAAACGACAACCCGAAGTGGTGGCACTATTACAAGCACGCCAAGAAGTACCGAGTGCGCAAGAAATACCGGCGACGACTGGAGCGGCAACTCTGCGACAAGCTGCTGGCCGCCGCTGCTGGATAGGAGGTGGACACATGAGTAAACCGTACAGAGTATGCCCGAAATGCGGCGCACATTTAGACCATGGCGAGCCCTGCGACTGCGAGGATCGCGTGGAGCAGGAAGTGGCCCAGAGTGCAGCAGACACGGCAGCACAACCGGCGACCGGAGACGAGCGCGAGCCCGTACTCATGCCGGTGCTTATGCCCGGCGCATGACCGGCGCACGGTATGAGACATGCCGGGAGTGCGGGCTGGAATGGAATGTAAGCAAGCAGGCCGTGATCCCATGGAGCGGCTACCTCTGCCCGGTATGCAGAGGGAAAATACGAAAGGAGGCGCAGGCCCGTGAAAGTAGTCCAGACAAGAACACCGGGAGCCGCCGCCGTAGACTTCGGCGCGATCCCTTCTCACCAATCTGACGCCATGTGCCGGACGCTGATCGGCTGCGTCGGCAGATTGTTTGAAAACCCGGCCGTCACGGCCGACTATAAACGCTGGCAGCAGGAACGCCAGCAGAAAGGAGGAAACCATGCCAAAAATTGAGTATGTGCCTAAAAACTTTAGCGCAGACCGGCTCCAGATGATCGAAAAGGTGAACAAAGTCGTGGCCGAGTACCAAAAGCAAGGGTACAGTCTGACACTCCGGCAGGTGTACTACCAAATGGTGGCCCGCGACATTATCCCCAACAATATGCGGAGCTATAAGAACCTCGGAAACCTGATAAACGACGCCAGACTGGCCGGGCTCATTGACTGGCTCGCTATTGAGGATCGCACCCGGAACCTGCGCGGGAACTCGCACTGGACGGAACCGGGGAAAGTGATCGAAAGCGCCGCGTATTCATACCGCCGCGACCACTGGGAAGGGCAGCCGAACTACGTCGAGGTATGGGTGGAAAAGGACGCCCTGATCGGGATCGTCGGCCAGATATGCGGAAAGCTGGACGTGAACCACTTCTCATGCCGCGGCTACGTCTCACAGTCTGAAATGTGGGCCGCTGCCAGAAGGCTGCACCGCAGGCAGGAATCAGGCCAGCGCGTCGTCCTTCTCCACCTCGGAGATCACGATCCGAGCGGCAAGGACATGAGCCGGGATATTCAGGAGAGGCTCGTCACCTTCGAGACATACGGCGTCACCTTCAAGCGGCTGGCCCTGAACATGGATCAGGTGGAACTCTACAACCCGCCGCCAAACCCTGCGAAGCTCAGCGACAGCCGGGCCTCTGGATATATTGAGGAATACGGCGACGAGTGCTGGGAACTGGACGCGCTGGAGCCGAAGGTAATTAGCGATCTAATCAGCAAGAATGTGGAGAAATACCGGGACGACACCCTCTACAATGCCGTGGTGGAGCGTGAAGCTGAGGAACGTCGGCAGCTCGACGATCTCGCGGAACACTACGAGGCCGTGGCTGAGAACTGGGAAGAAATCAAGGAGCGGTACGTCTACGGAGACTACGAGGACTAAGCAAGTGAAAGGAGCAAAGATATGAGAAACGAGGTTATTTTTGACAACCGGGGGATCCCGGACATTATGGTGGTTTTCACACCGGACGAGCTGGGACTCCCGGCAGAAATCAGAGGCAAGGCCGTGAAGGAGTACGCGATCAGCAAGTATCCCAACACCCTGATCGGGGGCGTGCCCTACTCCATGCCCTACCAGCAGCCCGCCGTGAACATCAACCACGACGAAGCGATCCGGCTCTGCGAGGCAAAGGGGCCCGGCTGGCACCTTCTGACTAATGACGAGTGGGCCGCACTGGCACACCAGAGCCGCAAGAACGGCACCCTCCCCCGCGGGAACACTGACTGCGGAAAGAGCCACAGCCACCCGGAGGAAACCGGCACTACATACAAGGACGCCAGCGGCAGCAGCAAAACCCTGACCGGCTCCGGCCCGGTAACATGGAACCACACCCACACGGCCGAAGGAGTCGCCGACATGTGCGGCAATATCTGGGAGCACGTCGGCGGGATCCGCTTCATGGACGGGCAGGTGCAGGTGATACCGGACAACGGCGCGGCAGCAGGCGCGGATCAGTCCAGAAACTCGAAGGAGTGGAAGGCGATCCACACAGCAGACGGCGATCCCGTCTACTACAAAGTGGAGGACGGCGAGATCAGCCTCCAGCCGGTATCTCCCGACTGCAAGGACTACGACGGCGTGGAGTTCAAAGAGCTGAACGCTGAGGCCATGGACGTGCCGGAGAAGCTGATCGAGCTCGGCCTCTACCCTGCGCCCGGATATGAGGGCACGGACTACTTCTGGCTGGACACTGACGGCGAAAGGATCGTGATCCGCGGGGGCGCCTGGGGCAACGGTGCGCACGCTGGTGTGTTCTACTTCGCCGGCCTCGACTCCCGCGCGCTTGTGTACTGGAACGTGGGCTTCCGCTCCGCTTTAGTTCGATACTCTGGAGACTCTGGCGATCTGGACAATCTGGACAGCAAGGAGCAGCCCGAAGCGGCCGAGCCTGCCGAGACACTCTCCGGCCTCGTCCGTCTCGTTCTGGCCCACCAGCTCGCGGAGTTATACAAAGCGGCAGGCGGCGCGGATCCTGACAGCTTTTTGCGCAAG